>NZ_JBIUBV010000006.1:363251-389565 GCF_044548405.1 Streptomyces sp. NPDC052040
AACCGCCCCCGCCCGGGGCCGGGGGGGGGTGTGGGGGCGGGCCCCCCCCCCCGGGGGGGGGGGGCGCCCCGGGGGGGGGGGGGGCGGGTGCGCGGGGGGGGGGGGGGGGGGGGGGGGGGCCCCCCCCCCCCGCGGCCTGTTCCTTACGATGCGGGCATGAACCAGCAATCGCCGCAGGCCCGTTGGGAGAACCACACCCAGCGGCCGCTGCTGGCGCTCGCCGTGGTCTTCGCGGCCGCCTACGCCGTGCCGATCGTGGACAGCGGGGCGTCCCGCGCGCTGGCCACCGGGTGCACGGTGGTGGAGTGGGTGGTGTGGGCCGCGTTCGCCGCCGACTATCTGATGCGGCTGGCGCTCAGCGGGCGGCGGCGGGAGTTCGTGCGGACCCACTGGCTCGATCTGTGCGCGGTGGTGCTGCCGATCCTCCAGCCGCTGCGGCTGCTGCGGATGGTGGCCACGCTGATATTGGTGGGCCGCCGGGCGCGGATGGCCTCGCAGATCCGGCTGACCACCTATGTGGCCGGGGCGGTCGTCGGGCTGCTGATGTTCGGTTCGCTGGCCGTGCTCTCGGTGGAGCGGGACTCGCCGCGGGGGAACATCAAGACGCTGGGCGACGCGGTGTGGTGGTCGTTCACCACGATGACGACCGTGGGCTACGGGGACCACGCGCCGACCACCGGACTCGGGCGGATGATCGCGGTCGGGCTGATGCTGTCCGGTATCGCCCTGCTCGGTGTGGTGACGGCGAACATCGCCGCCTGGTTCATCGCGCGGTTCGAGAAGGACGACGTGGAGGAGCGGCGGCAGACGGCGGCGATCGAGGCGCTGACGGAGGAGGTACGGGCGCTGAGGGCGGAGGTCGCCGCGTTGACGGGCCCGCCCGGTGCGGTCACCGCACGGTCGGGAATCCCCGGTGCGGTCGCCGCGCCGTCGGCCGCGGTGTCGTCGGCCGCGTCGCCGTAGAACTCGTCGCGTTCGGCCGCGTCGCCGTAGAGCCAGTCGGCCACGCCGACGTCGGCCGGAGTGCCGTCGGGAGCGATGTCGCCTTCATCCGCCGCCGTCGGTCGTGTCGCTCACGGCCCTGCGCCGCCGGTCAGGCCGACCGCGGCTGCGCGTACGCACGCGCCCGTGCGCAAGGAGACGGGCCCCAGGCCGAAGCCGGGGCCCGTTCTCGTTTCCTCCGGGTCAGAGCAGTCCGTTCCCGGGGGCGGCGGCGCCGGCCAGCCAGATGATGGCCAGCAGGGTGTCGATCCCGCCCAGCACCAGGGCGATGAGGGCCGGCACCGAGCGGGAGCCCGTCCAGCTGCGGCCCATGGCCAGCCAGCCGCAGAGCGCCGCTATCGGTCCGAGGATGATGCCGAGGACGAAGAAGCCCGCGACCGCACAGATGACTCCGACGATCTCAAGCGTTGCGCGATCCGGCCCGGTCCGGGACCACGTCCGGCCCCGTGAGCGGGGGTACCTGCGCGCACTGTTTCCAAAACCCGCCATCATCAACTCCCTGAACTTGTTCTTCAGTTCGGGCCTGATGTGCGGGTACCCCCGACTTCCCGGCCAATTCCTGCCTGCGCGCTGCCCCCCTCCAGCAGCGCGCCGCAGTCGGGCGGTCCTCCGGTCGTACCCCTGTTGACACGGAGGACGTGCCCCACTGTGACCTGCGGCGCGCACGGGCGGGCGGGATCTTTAGCGAGTTCACCCTGATGGGGGAAATCGCCGGGAACTGCGTCAGACGTGCGCGGCTCCCGCTGCCGCCTCCGGGTTGTCGCCGCGCTTGGTGAACAGCGCGACCAGGACGGCGACGGCCGCGACACCGGCGGCGACCAGGCAGGCCAGGCCCATGCCGGAGATGAAGGTGTCGTGCGCGACGCTCGCGATCTTCGCGGCGACCGGGGCGGGCGTGCCCTTCTGCACCGGTGCGATGCCCTGCTGGACCACCTGGGAGATCTGGTCGAGCTGGGCGGAGCCGAGCGGCGGCAGCTTGGCCGCGGTCCAGTTGTCCGGGAGGTCGCTGTCCACCCGGGACGCCATGACCGCGCCCAGGACGGCCGTGCCGAGGCTGCCGCCGATCTGCATCGCGGCCTGCTGGAGACCGCCGGCCACACCGGACAGCTCCATCGGCGCGTTGCCCACGATCACCTCGGTGGCGCCGACCATCACGGGCGCGAGGCCGAAGCCCAGCAGCGCGAACCAGATGGACATGACGCCGGTGCTTGTACCGGCCTCCAGCTTCGACATGCCGAACATGGCGACCGCGGTGAGCAGCATGCCGCCGGCCAGCGGGGTGCGCGGGCCGACCTTGGTGATCAGGGCGCCCGCGACCGGCGATCCGACGATCATCATGCCGGTCAGCGGCAGCAGGTGCAGACCCGCGTTGACGGGGCTCATCCCGTGCACGTTCTGAAGGTAGAAGGTCACGAAGAACAGACCGCCCATGAAGGCGATCGCCATCAGGACCATCAGGACGACACCGGCCGACAGCGGCACCGAGCGGAACAGCCCGAGCGGGATCAGCGGCTCGCGCACCCGGGTCTCCCAGAAGGAGAAGAGGGCGAAGCCCAGCACGGACACGCCGATGAAGCCCCAGGTCTTGCCGTCGCCCCAGCCCCAGGCCGGTGCCTTGATGAGCGCCCAGACCAGGCAGAACATGGCGCCGGACAGCAGCGCGATGCCGAGCAGGTCGAAGGAGCGCGGCGCGTTCTCGGCGCGGTGGTCCTTGAGAATCAGCAGGCCGAGGACGAGTGCGAGGGCGCCGACCGGCGCATTGACGAAGAAGACGGACTGCCAGCCGACGTGCTGGACCAGCAGGCCGCCGACGATCGGACCGCCCGCGGTGGAGGCGCCGATGACCATGCCCCAGATGCCGATCGCCATGTTCAGCTTCTCGGCCGGGAAGGTGGCCCGCAGCAGGCCGAGCGCGGCCGGCATCAGCAGTGCGCCGAACAGGCCCTGGAACACCCGGAAGGTGATGACGAGGGCGATGCTGTTGGACAGCCCGATGGCGCCCGAGGCGGAGGCGAAGCCGACCACACCGATCAGGAAGGTCTGGCGGTGGCCGAAGCGGTCGCCGAGCTTGCCCGCGGTGATCAGGGTGACCGCGAGAGCGAGGAAGTAGGCGTTGGTGATCCATTGGACGTCGGAGAAGCTGGCGCCGAGGTCCTTGGCGATCTTGGGGTTGGCGATGGCCACGATGGTGCCGTCCAGGGCGACCATCATGACGCCGATGGCGACCGAGACCAGAGTGAACCACGGATGCCCGCGCAGCCCGCGGCCCGGCACCTGATCCGGCGGTGCTGCCGACCGGCCGGCCGTCCTGTCCCCCGGCTCCGTCGCGTCGACGGTGGTTTGATTAGTCATGTTTTCGAGATTAGTGACAGCCACTGACAGTTGACAAACCTATTCACAAGTCAGTAACTGTCGCGTCATGCACCGATGGCCCGAACCGGGCGGATGGACAGAAAGAGGCCCCATGGAGACGGCGCCGCGGCCCGGCCTGCGCGAACGCAAGAAGCAGCGCACCCGGGACAGCCTGCTGAGAGCCGCGCTGGAGCTGTTCACCACCCAGGGCTACGAGGCCACGACCGTGGACGAGATCGCGGAGGCCGCGGACGTCTCGCAGCGCACCTTCTTCCGCTACTTCGCGGGCAAGGAGGACGCCGTCTTCTTCGTCCAGTCCCTGGCGGAGTCGCACTTCATGGAGGCGGTGGTCGCCCGGCCGCCCCACGAGGCGCCATTGGAGGCGCTGCGGCACGCCATCCTGGAGGGCTGGGGGACCATAGGCGACGCCATCGAGGAGATCGTCCCGGCCGAGCTGCACTTGCGGACCTATCGGCTGATCGAGTCGACCCCCTCCCTGTTCGCCACCCATCTGCGCCGCTCGGCGGAGCTGGAGGAGCGCATCGCCCGCATCGTCGCCGAGCGCGAGGACGTCGACGTGGACGCGGATCCCCGCCCGCGCGTCGCGGTGGCGGTGTTCGGCGGGGTGATGCGGGTCACGGAGCGGCTGTGGTGCACGGGCCAGGACATAAGCGTGGACGCGCTGCGCGAGCTGACTGCCCGGCACCTGGACGCCGTACGCCCCGCACTGGCCGAAATGTGGCGCACGGACTGACGCCGGACGGCCGGTGCCGATCCCGTGCACGTCAAGTGAATTCCCGTCAGACGAGGCGCGGGCCACGGCCGGTGGAGTGAGGTCACGGTGACACCGCGTGCCGAGTGGCGCACGTCTCATCGACGCAGTGTGACGATCATCGATGAACTGCGCCCGATTTGCCGGAATTTATGGGCGTGAAACGTGAGACGCGTCACTCGGTTAACGCGAGACACGGTCGTTCTCCTAGTGTGTCCTTCCAGTGACTTCCTTCGACACCTCCCCGCAACTCAACGTCTGGCGCGCACTGCTCGCGCTGGCCGTGGTCTTCGTGATGCTCGCGACGACCGGCTGGACCGCCGTGCGCAGCCACCCCGACGCCACGCCCCTCGCGGCCTCGCGTTCCGCGTGGGAGCACGGCCGGATCGCCGGGCGCGACCTGCCGGACCCCGAGGGGTCCCCCGCGCTGCTGGCCCGTTTCTTCGCCTCGCTCGGCCCCCACCAGCGTTCCGCCCTCGCCCACCGCTACCCCCTCGCGGTCGGCAACATGAACGGAGCGCCCGTACAGCTGCGCTACGAGGCCAACCGCACCGCCCTGGACCAGCAGCGCAAGGTCGAGCGCGCCCGGATGCACGACGACCGGCTGTCCTCGGTCGGACAGCAGGAGGCGGGCCGCCTGATGCACCGCTTCGAGGCGCTGAGCGCGCAGGGGCGGCAGATCCTCGCCTTCGACCCGGAGGGCTCCGGCCGGATCGCCGAGGTCATGGGCGACCTGAACACGGCCCGGCGGGTGTCGGTGGTCGTCCCCGGGGTCGACACCGACCTGCTGACCTTCCAGCGCACCTACCGCATGTACTCGGCGCCCGCCGGGATGGCCAAGTCGCTCTACGCGGCGGAGCGCGCCGCGAACCCCCGCAGCCGTACGGCCGTGATCGCCTGGGCCGACTACACCGCGCCCGACGGCCTCGGCATGGAGGCGGCGACCGCGATGCGCGCCGTGGAGGGTTCCGTACGGCTGAACGCGCTGCTCCGCGCCCTGCCGGGCCGGGCGCCCGTCCAGCTGTACTGCCACAGCTACGGCTCGGTGCTGTGCGGGGTGGCCGCGCACACCCTGCCGCCCCGGGTCTCCGACATCACGGTCGCGGGCAGCCCCGGGATGCGCGCCGCCTCGGCCTCCGCCCTGGGCACCACGGCCCGGGTGTGGGCGATGCGGGACGCCGACGACTGGATCCAGGACGTGCCCTACCTGGAGGTCGGGGGCCTCGGCCACGGTGCCGACCCGGTCTCCCGCGGCTTCGGGTCACGGGTGCTGTCCGCACAGGGAGCGAAGGGACATGCCGGTTATTTCGCACCGGGGACCGAGAGCCTGCGCAACTTCGCCGAGATCGGTGTCGGCGACTACCGCTCGGTGGACTGCGCCGACAGCACCGACACCTGCCGGACGGGTTTGTCCGGCACGACGCCGGCCGGACACGCGTAGAACAACAGGAATTGCGGTCTTTCCGGGGAGGCGACGGAGGAGCACGTGCCGCATACGATGAGCCGCATGGGTGACGTACTGGCCGGATTTCATGCCGTCTGGGAGTTCGAGTCCGACTCCGTGCTCATCCGCTTCGAACGGGGCATCCGTGCGCCGAAGCTGTTCCAGGCGCTCGGCGAACGCCGGATCCCGCTGGAGGCGATCGCGGGCGTGACGCTGACCCGGGGCAGGCGCGGGGCCGCCGTGCTGCGCGCGGTGCCACGGCCCGGCGCCGACCCGCTGATGGAGGCGGCGGCCGGACAGCTCAAGGAGGCCGCCGACCCCTACCGGCTGGTCCTGCCCGCCGACCGGCACACCCTCGCCGAGTACTACGCCGACGAGCTGCGGTCCCTGACCGGCGAGGACACCACCCCGGCCGAACGGTTCCTGGTGGCACCCCCCGAGGCGCCGCTGCACTTCAAGGCCTACGACGGGAAGGCGTCCTTCGACGGACGGACCGTGTCCTTCCGCTGGTCCTGGACCGGCGCGTCCTCCGCCAAGTGGAAGGCCGGCGACCAGAACGTCCCGGTCACCGGCCTCAGCGGGGTCGAGTGGCGCTCCCCCGAGGCCCTGGAGGGCCATCTGCGGCTGCTGCGGCGCGACGCGGACACCGGACAGCCGGTGCCGCCGGACCAGGACCCGGCCGCGGTGGTCTTCGGGCTCGGATACGGCCCGGTGCACGAGTCGCTGCCGTTCGCCGCGGCGGTGCTGGCCGCGGTGCGGGCGGCCGGACCCGCGGCCGTGCCCGCCGCCACGGTCCCGGCGGCCCGCCGGGACCCGGCGGACATCGCCGAACGGATCCGGCACCTCGGGGAGCTGCACGAGGCCGGGCTCGTCACCGACGAGGAGTTCTCCGTCAAGAAGGCGGAGCTGCTCGCGGAGCTGTAGCCCGGGGCGCTACTCCCGGCCCGCCGACGCGAACGTCATGTCCGGGTAGCGGTCGCCCGCCACCTTGGCCGCGATCGGCTCCAGCAGCGCCAGCTCCTCGTCCGTCAGCACGATCCGGGTCGCCGCCGTGTTCTCCTCGACCCGGGAGCGCCGGGTCGTGCCCGGGATCGGCACCACGGCGAGGCCGTGCACCGCGCTCCGCTGCTGCACCCAGGCCAGCGCGATCTGGGCCAGCGAGACGCCGTGCGCCTGCGCGACCGTGCGGACCGGCTCCAGGAGCGCCTGGTTGGCGGTCGCGTTCTCACCGGTGAGGCGCGGCATCGTACGGCGGAAGTCCTGGTCGGTGAGGTCGGTCTCGGCGTTGGCGAAGGAGCCGGTGAGGAAGCCGCGGCCCAGCGGCGAGTACGGCACCAGGGCCACGCCCAGCTCCTGGGCGGCCGGCACCACATGCGCCTCGATGTCCCGGCTGAACAGGGACCACTCCGACTGCACGGCGGCGATCGGGTGGACCGCCTGGGCGGCGCGCAGCTCACCGGCCGTGACCTCGCTCAGCCCGAGGTGCTTCACCTTGCCCTCGCGCACCAGCTCCGCCATGGCGCCGACGGTCTCCTCGATCGGCACGTTCACATCGCGGCGGTGCATGTAGTAAAGGTCGATCACCTCGACGTCCAGGCGCCTCAGGCTCGCCTCGACGCAGGCGCGGATGTAGGACGGGTCATTGCGGACGATCCGCTTCGTGGGGTCGTCCGGCGGGATCGAGAGCGCGAACTTGGTGGCGATCACGACCTCGTCCCGGTGCGCCTTGAAGAACGGCGACAGGAACGTCTCGTTCTCCCCGGAGCCGTAGGCGTCCGCGGTGTCATAGAGCGTGATGCCCAGTTCGAGCGCCCGCTCCAGTGCGGCGCGCGCCTCCCCGGCGTCCGTGGGGCCGTAGGCCCAGCTCATCCCCATGCAGCCCAGGCCCTGCGCGCCCACCTCGGGGCCGTCGCTGCCGAGCCGCACCCGTGCGATCCTGCTGTCCGTCATCGGGACCTCTCCGACGCCGGGGCGTGCCCGGCGTCCGCGTAGAAATCGATCTTCCGGTTGAGCACCGCCAGCGTGTCCTGGAGTTCCGCGATCCGGGCGAGAACGTCCCGGCGGGTGGCCTCCAGGAGCTCGTAGCGCTCGCCGTAGGTGTGTTGTCCGGCCCGCACCAGTTCGGCGTAGCGCACCATGTCGGCGACGGGCATTCCGGTGAGTCTGAGCTTGCCGACCAGGTCGAGCCAGTCCAGGTCGGTGTTGCAGTACCGGCGCTGGCCGGTGTGGGAGCGGTCGATGTGGGGCATCAGCCCGATCCGCTCGTACCAGCGCAGGGTGTGCGCGGTGAGGCCGGTGAAGGCGACGACCTCGCTGATCGTGTAGCTGTCCCGGCCGTCGGGGCGGGGGTGCCGTTCGGTCGGTTCGGAGCAGACGTCGGTCGCGGGGTCGGCCGCCTCGGGCAGGGTCTCCATCACCGTCATGCCCCCACGCTAAAACCTTGGAGTGCACTCCAAGCAAGCAGAATCCGGCGAATTCCCGAAGCCCCTGCGAGCCCGGGTGACTACCGTGCGCCTCATGACCCTTGTACGCCGGGCCCTGCCCGAGGATGCCGCCGAACTGCTGCGACTGCGCCAGGTGATGCTGGACGCGCTGTACTCCGCCGACTCCGCCCCGTGGCATGCGGAGTCCCTGCCGACCCTGCGCCGCCGCCTCGGTGCGGCGGACGAGGGCTTCGCCGCCTTTGTGATCGACAGCCCCGACCGCCCCGACACGCTTGCCGCGCTGGCCGTCGGAACGGTCGAGTACCGGATCGGGCGGCCGGGCAATCCGCAGGGCCGGGCCGGGCACGTCTTCAGTGTGGCCACCGATCCCGGCGCCCGGCGGCGCGGCTATGCCCGGGCCTGCATGGAAGCGTTGCTGGGGTGGCTCCGGGAGCAGGGGGTGCGCAATGTCGATCTGAACGCCTCCGCGCAGGCCGAGCCGTTGTATGCCGCGTTGGGTTTTGTGCGCAAGCCCGACCCCTCGATGCGGCTGACGCTGTGAGCCGCATAGGCTCGGGCGCATGTCCCTCCAGAGCCTGGCGCTGACCGAGAACTGGCCCGTTCCCACCGCCGCCGCGGCGGTCGTCCGCGCGGACGGCACCGTGCTCGGCACCCGCGGGCCGGTCGGCCACCGCTTCCCGCTGGCCTCCGTCACCAAGCCGCTCGCCGCCTACGCGGTGCTCGTCGCGTACGAGGAGGGGGCCGTCGAGCTGGACGAGCCCGCCGGGCCGGACGGAGCGACGGTGCGCCATCTGCTGGCGCACACCTCCGGTCTGGCGTTCGACGAGCACCGGATCATGTCGGCGCCCGGGGAGCGTCGGCTGTACTCCAACGCCGGGTTCGAGGTGCTGGGCGACCATGTGGCGAAGGCGACGGAGATCCCGTTCGCCGAGTACGCCCGGCAGGCGGTCCTGGAGCCGCTCGGCATGGCCTCGACCGCCCTCGACGGCTCCCCCGCCAAGGACGGCGTCTCCACGGTCGCCGACCTGGTGCGCTTCGCCGCCGAACTCCAGGCACCCCGGCTCCTTGACCCCCGCACGGTCGCCGAGGCGATGACCGTGCAGTACCCGGGCACCAAGGGCGTCCTGCCGGGCTACGGGCACCAGAACCCCAACGACTGGGGCCTCGGCTTCGAGATCCGCGGCGCCAAGTCGCCGCACTGGACGGGGCGTTCGTCCTCGCCCGGGACCTTCGGGCACTTCGGCCAGTCCGGCACCTTCCTGTGGGTGGACCCGGCGGCGGGCGTGGCGTGCGTGGCGCTGACGGACCGGGCGTTCGGGCCCTGGGCGGTCGAGGCGTGGACGCCGTTCACGGACGCGGTGCTGGCGGAGGTACGGGGCTGAGGGCCGCCCACCCCGGGCCCGGCCACCCCCGGCCCGGCCGCCCGGCGGCTCGCCCCGGGCTCAGCCTGCGGCCATCTCCCACATCAGCAGCTCCGCGCCCACCGGGTCGCCGACCGCCTCCAGGTCCCGGGCATCCGTGATCCGGGCCGCGTCCCCCGGGCCGAGATCCGGCCCGCCCAGCCGTACACCGCCGCGCACCACGTGCAGATACGCCCGGGCCGCGTCCGGTACCGCCGTGCGCTCCCCCGGGGCCAGCCGCCGGACGTGGAGGAGCGCGCCCGCCCCGGGAACCGCGTACGGGGTGGAGTCCGCGATGCCGTGCACCACCTCGTAGGAGGGCTCGCCGCCCGGCTCCAGCGGGGCCAGCCACATCTGCACGAAGACCAGGGGGACGGCGGCGTCGTTGCGCTCGGTGTGGCGGACCCCGTCGGCCGCGCTCAGCCGCTGGACGTCGCCGGGGCGCACCACCGTGCGGTGGCCGGTCGAGTCGCGGTGGGTCAGCTCCCCCTCCACCACCCAGGTGACGATCTCGGTGTGGCTGTGCGGGTGCTCGTCGAATCCGGCACCCGGTGCCAGCCGCTCCTCGTTGCAGGCGAGCACCGCGCCGAACCGCAGGTTGTCCGGGTCGTAGTGGGGGCCGAAGCTGAAGGCGTGCAGGGACTCGATCCCCGAGGCCGGGTCCCCTCCGCGGTAGCGCTCACCGGCGCGCCGTACGTCCATCACAGCGTCCACCGTAGTCCCGCGCGTCTCCCCCACTGGGACCCGCCGCCGCACTGCCCCGTCCCGATAAGGCAGTCTTGTCCCCGTGCCCGAACCCGAAGCCACCCATCCCGAGCCCGCAGCGCATTCCGTCCATTCGCACGCCGCGACCCTGAAGCGGCTGGAGAAATCGTCCGGAAGCCTTGCCGCGCAGGCCATCGCGCGCATGGACGAGACGCTCTCGTGGTATCGGGCGATGCCCCCGGAGAACCGGTCCTGGATCGGCCTGGTGGCACAGGCGGGCATTGCCGCCTTCACCGAGTGGTTCCGGCACCCGGACGCCCCGCAGGCCATCTCCACCGATGTCTTCGGGACCGCGCCGCGCGAGCTGACCCGGGCCATCACCCTGCGGCAGACCGTGGAGATGGTGCGGACGACCATCGAGGTCATGGAGTCGGCCATCGACGAGGTGGCCGCCCCCGGCGACGAGTCGGTGCTGCGCGAGGCGCTCCTCGTCTACGCCCGGGAGATCGCCTTCGCCACCGCCCAGGTCTACGCCCAGGCCGCCGAGGCACGCGGCGCCTGGGACGCCCGGCTGGAGTCGCTGGTGGTCAACGCGGTGCTCAGCGGTGAGGCCGACGAGGGCGCCGTCAGCCGGGCCGCCGCGCTCGGCTGGAACTCCCCCGACCATGTGTGCGTGGTGCTGGGCACGGCACCCGACGGGGACAGCGAGCTGACGGTCGAGGCCATCCGGCGGGCCGCCCGGCACGCCAAGCTCCAGGTGCTCACGGGGGTGCTCGGGGACCGGCTCGTGGTGGTCGCGGGCGGCAGCGACAATCCGCTCGCCGTCGCCAAGTCGCTGATCGGACCCTTCGCCGCGGGCCCCGTGGTCGCCGGGCCGATCGTGCCCGACCTGCTGGCCGCGACCCGGTCCGCGCAGGCCGCCGCCGCGGGCCTCAAGGCGTGTTCCGCCTGGCAGGACGCACCGCGCCCGGTCCTGGCCGACGATCTGCTGCCGGAACGCGCGATCGCCGGTGATCCGAGCGCGCGCGAGCAGCTGGTGGAGGAGATCTACAGACCGCTGGAGGAGGCGGGATCCGCACTCCTGGAGACGCTCAGCGTGTATCTGGAGCAGGCGTCCAGTCTGGAAGGCGCCGCCCGCATGCTCTTCGTTCACCCGAACACCGTGCGCTACCGGCTCCGACGTGTGACTGACGTCACCGGATGGTCGCCTTCTGATGTACGCTCCGCGTTCACGTTGCGGATCGCACTGATCCTGGGGCGTCTGGCCGAGGGAGATCCCCAGACCTAGCCTTTTGTTGGGGGCCCACAAAACCCCCTGCCGTTCTTCGTCCTTGTCCCCACGGGCGGCCCCGGCCGTCCCCAAGAGAGAGTGTGAGAGTGCTCGTACTCGTCGCTCCCGGCCAGGGCGCCCAGGCGCCCGGCTTTCTGACTCCCTGGCTCGACCTCCCCGGCGCCGCCGACCGCGTCGCGGCCTGGTCGGACGCCATCGGGCTCGACCTCGCCCACTACGGCACGCAGGCCGACGCCGACGCCATCCGTGACACCGCCGTGGCCCAGCCGCTGCTGGTCGCCGCGGGTCTGCTGTCCGCCGCGGCACTGGGTGACATCACCCCGGGCGCGGTCGCCGGACACAGCGTCGGCGAGATCACCGCGGCCGCCTTCGCCGGCATCCTCGACGACACGGCCGCGCTGCGCCTGGTCCGCAAGCGCGGTCTGGCCATGGCCGAGGCCGCCGCCAGCACGCCCACCGGCATGTCGGCCCTGCTCGGCGGCGAGCCCGCGACGACGCTCCCGCACCTGGAGAAGCTGGGCCTGACCCCGGCGAACGTGAACGGCGCCGGGCAGATCGTCGCCGCAGGCACCCTGGAGCAGCTGGCCGCGCTGGCGGAGGACAAGCCCGAGGGCGTACGCCGGGTGGTGCCGCTGAAGGTCGCCGGTGCGTTCCACACCCACCACATGGCGCCCGCGGTCGACCGGCTCGCGGAGGCGGCCGAGGCGCTCACGCCCGCCGACCCGCGGATCACCTACGTCTCGAACAAGGACGGTCAGGCCGTCGCCACCGGGGCCGAGGTGCTCCAGCGGCTGATCGGCCAGGTGGCCAACCCGGTCCGCTGGGACCTGTGCATGGAGACCTTCGAGAAGCTGGGCGTCACGGCGCTGATCGAGGTGTGCCCCGGCGGCACCCTCACGGGTATCGCCAAGCGCGCGCTGCCGGGTGTGCAGACGCTGGCCCTGAAGACCCCTGACGACCTCGACGCCGCTCGCGACCTGGTCGCCGAGCACAGTGCCTGATTAGGAGCCCGAGAGCATGTCGAAGATCAAGGCGCGGAAGGGTGCTCCGTACGCGCGCATTCTCGGGGTCGGCGGCTACCGTCCGGTCCGGGTGGTGCCCAACGAGGTGATCCTGGAGAAGATCGACTCCTCCGACGAGTGGATCCGCTCCCGCTCCGGCATCGAGACCCGGCACTGGGCGAACGAGGACGAGACCGTCGCCGCGATGTCGGTCGAGGCGGCCGGGAAGGCGATCGCCGACGCCGGGATCCCCGCCGAGCGGATCGGCGCGGTCGTCGTCTCCACCGTCTCGCACTTCAGCCAGACCCCGGCCGTCGCCACCGAGATCGCCGACAAGCTCGGCACCGACAAGGCCGCCGCCTTCGACATCTCGGCCGGCTGCGCGGGCTTCGGCTACGGCCTCACCCTCGCCAAGGGCATGATCGTCGAGGGGTCCGCGGAGTACGTCCTCGTCATCGGCGTGGAGCGGCTGTCGGACCTGACGGACCTGGAGGACCGGGCCACCGCCTTCCTGTTCGGCGACGGCGCGGGCGCGGTCGTGGTGGGCCCCTCCGAGGAGCCCCACATCGGCCCGACCGTCTGGGGCTCGGAGGGCGACAAGTCCGAGACCATCAAGCAGACGGTGCCCTGGAACGCGTTCCGGCTGGGCGACATCTCCCAGCTTCCGCTGGACAGCGAGGGCAACGTCAAGTTCCCGGCCATCACACAGGAGGGCCAGGCGGTCTTCCGCTGGGCCGTCTTCGAGATGGCGAAGGTCGCCCAGCAGGCGCTGGACGCGGCCGGGATCACCGCGGACGACCTGGACGTCTTCATCCCGCACCAGGCCAATGTGCGGATCATCGACTCGATGGTGAAGACTCTCAAGCTGCCGGAGCACGTCACGGTCGCGCGTGATGTGCGGACCACCGGCAACACCTCGGCCGCCTCGATCCCGCTCGCGATGGAGCGGCTCCTGGCGACCGGCGAGGCGAAGAGCGGCGACACCGCGCTCGTCATCGGCTTCGGGGCGGGTCTCGTGTACGCCGCGACGGTCGTTACCCTCCCCTAGGCACTCCGTGCCGGATCATCCGGTCCGGCACGGGAGCTGCACACACCTGCCGCCGACGCGGCGGGCGCCACACCCTCTGGATAATTACGAAGGAGCGCCTGACATGGCCGCCACTCAGGAAGAGATCGTCGCCGGTCTCGCCGAGATCGTGAACGAGATCGCCGGGATCCCCACCGAGGACGTCCAGCTGGACAAGTCCTTCACCGACGACCTGGACGTCGACTCGCTGTCCATGGTCGAGGTCGTCGTCGCCGCCGAAGAGCGCTTCGACGTCAAGATCCCCGACGACGACGTGAAGAACCTCAAGACCGTCGGCGACGCCGCCGAGTACATCCTCAAGCACCAGGCCTGATCGACCGATCACCTGGGCAGACAGCCCAGCGCCGGGCCGACGGCCCGGTAAAACGGGCCGTTGCCCCGCCACCCGGCGGTGGCGCCGCTGAATCCTCGCATCCGTTGGAGAAAGAATTCCCGTGAGCTCGACCAATCGCACCGTGGTCGTCACCGGTATCGGCGCAACCACACCGCTGGGTGGCGACGCGGCCTCTACCTGGGAGGGTCTGGTCGCCGGCAGGTCCGGAGTCCGTCCCCTGGAGCAGGACTGGGCCGCCGAGCAGGCGGTCCGTATCGCCGCGCAGATCGCGGTGGAGCCGTCGGAGGTCATTCCGCGGCCGCAGGCCCGCAGGCTGGACCGCTCGGCGCAGTTCGCGCTGATCGCGGCCAAGGAGGCCTGGGCGGACGCCGGTTTCACCGAGAAGGCCGGTGAGGGCGCGGACATCGACCCCGACCGTCTCGGCGCGGTCATCGCCTCCGGCATCGGCGGCGTGACCACCCTGCTCGACCAGTACGACGTGCTGAAGGAGAAGGGCGTACGCCGTGTCTCCCCGCACACCGTCCCGATGCTGATGCCGAACGGCCCCTCCGCCAATGTGGGTCTGCTCGTCGGCGCCCGCGCCGGTGTGCACACCCCGGTCTCCGCCTGCGCCTCGGGCGCCGAGGCCATCGGCTACGCCATCGAGATGATCCGCACCGGCCGCGCCGATGTCGTGGTCGCGGGCGGCACCGAGGCGGCCATCCACCCGCTGCCGATCGCCGCGTTCGGCAACATGATGGCGATGTCCAAGAACAACGAGAACCCGCAGGGTGCCTCCCGTCCCTACGACGTCGACCGCGACGGCTTCGTCCTCGGCGAGGGCGCGGGCGTGCTGGTCCTGGAGTCCGCCGAGCACGCCGCCCGGCGCGGTGCCCGTGTCTACGCGGAGGCCGTCGGACAGGGCATCTCCGCGGACGCCCATGACATCGTGCAGCCGGAGCCCGAGGGCCGCGGCATCTCGCACGCCCTCCAGAACCTGCTGGACCACAGCGACCTGGACCCGGCGGAGATCGTGCATGTGAACGCGCACGCCACCTCCACCCCAGCCGGTGACATCGCCGAACTGAAGGCGCTGCGCAAGGTCTTCGGCGACGACGCGGACCACATGGCGGTCTCCGCGACCAAGTCGATGACCGGTCATCTGCTCGGCGGCGCGGGCGGTGTGGAGTCGGTGGCGACCGTCCTCGCGCTCTACAACCGGCTGGCCCCGCCGACGATCAACCTCGAGAACATCGACCCGGAGGCCGAGGCCAACGCGGACGTGGTCCGCGGCGAGGCCCGCAAGCTGCCGGCCGAGGGCCGGGTCGCCGCGCTGAACGACTCGTTCGGCTTCGGCGGCCACAACGTGGTGCTGGCGTTCCGCACCATCTGACCCGGGCCGTCCCCGACGGCCGTGCGAAGGGCCCCCGCGAATCCGCGGGGGCCCTTTCGTACGAACGGGTGACGCGCCGAGGGGCGCGCGGGGTGACGGCCGGTCAGACGACCTGGTGCAGCCAGCGCACCGGGGCGCCCTCTCCCGCGTAGCGGAAGGGTTCCAGTTCGTCGTCCCAGGGCTTGCCGAGCAGCTTGGCGAGTTCGGCCTCCAGCTCGCTCTCGCCGCGCTGGGAGCGCACCAGGGCCGCGCGCAGCCGGTCCTCGGGGATCAGGATGTCCCCGTGGATGCCGGTGACCGCGTGGAAGATCCCGAGGTCGGGGGTGCAGCTGTAGCGCTCGCCCTCGGCGGTCGGGCAGGGCTCCGCGGTGACCTCGAAGCGCAGCAGATGCCAGCCGCGCAGCGCGGAGGCGAGTTTGGACGCGGTGCCCGCCTCTGCCTGCCAGGAGAACTCCGACCGCCAGGTGCCGGGTGCGGCGGGCTGGCGGATCCAGTCGAGACTGACGCGCGCCCCGAGCACGCCCGCGACGGCCCACTCGACATGCGGGCACAGTGCGCGTGGCGCGGAGTGCACGTACAGGACTCCACGTGTCGTCACCTGAACCTCCGGGCAGACCGCGACATCTTGTAACTTTACGGAACGGGCGTGGCAGGGCGGCCACGGGGCGAGGCTACCGTGCGGCGGCGCAAGGAGTGTGACGTACCGTCGGTCCCGGTGCCCTCGAACCCCGAGGTTTCACCCAAGGGGACGCGGGGCTGACCCAGCGTGTTCGAATGCCGCCCGAACAACTGCGGGCGATCCGTGCGCGGACCGGCTGCGTGCGACGACGAACGAAACGAGGGGACAGGGGATGCGGAAACCGGGCCGTGGCTCTCGGGCCGTCGCCGCCGTGGCGGTGGCGGCCGTTCTGGGACTCGCGGGCTGTGACTCCTCCGGTGGCGGCGGTGCCGCTCCGCGGGGCGGCACCGCCCCGGTCTGGAACCGCGCCCCCGACTCGATCGCCGCGGTGGGCGACTCCATCACCCGCGGCTTCGACGCCTGCACGGTGCTGTCCGACTGCCCCCAGGTCTCGTGGGCGACGGGCAGCGACACCGCGGTGGACAGTCTCGCCGTACGGCTGCTCGGGGCGGCCGGGGCCGAGGAGCGCAGCTGGAACTACGCGGTGACCGGGTCCCGGATGGCGGATCTGCCCGCGCAGATCATGCAGGCGGTGCCGCGGCGGCCGGAGCTGGTGACGGTGATGGTGGGCGCCAACGACGCCTGCCGTTCCACCGTCTCCGCGATGACCCCGGTGGCGGCCTTCCGCAAGCAGTTCCAGGCGGCCCTGGACTCGCTGCGCGCCTCGCTGCCGAAGACCCAGGTATATGTGTCCAGCGTGCCGAACCTGAAGCGGCTGTGGTCGCAGGGCCGCACCAGCCAGCTGGGCAAGCAGGTGTGGAAGCTGGGCATCTGCCCGTCGATGCTGGGCGACGCGGACGCGCTGGACGCGCGGGCGAACAAGCGGCGTGACGCGGTGCAGGCGCGGGTGGAGGCGTACAACCAGGTGCTGAAGGAGGTGTGCGCCAAGGACCGGCGGTGCCGCTTCGACGGCAACGCGGTCTTCGACTACCGCTTCGGGACGGGGCAGTTGAGCCAGTGGGACTGGTTCCACCCGAGCCGGGACGGTCAGGCCCGCCTCGCCGAGATCGCCTACCGGACGGTCACCGCGAAGAAGCCGGTGGCTTAGGGAGGGCCTAAGGTTCGCTCATGAGCGAACCTTTCGGCGCACTTCCCGACGGCACCCCGGTCCTGCGGTGGACCCTTGAGCGGGGCGGGGTCCGGGTGCGGGTGCTGTCGTACGGCGGGATCGTGCAGTCCGTGGAGGTGCCGGACCGTGACGGGCGGCGGGCGGACGTGGTGCTGGGCTTCCCGGACCTGGAGGGCTATCTGCGCCATCCGGAGCCGTATCTCGGGGCGCTGGTCGGCCGGTACGCCAACCGCATCGCGGGGGCGCGTTTCACCGTGGACGGCCGGGACTGCGTACTCGCGGCGAACGACGGGCCGAACTCGCTGCACGGGGGCCTCGAGGGCTTCGACAAGCGGGTGTGGCGGGCGGAGCCGGTGGAGCACGGGGTGCGGCTGTCCCGGGTGAGCCCGGACGGCGAGGAGGGCTTCCCGGGGCGGCTCGACGTCTCGGCGACCTACACCCTCGACGAGCGGGGCGCGCTGCGGATCGCCTACGAGGCCGTCACGGACGCGCCGACCGTGGTGAACCTGACGAACCACTCCTACTGGAACCTGACCGGTACCGGCCGCCCGGCCGGGCACGAGCTGTGGATCGCCTCCTCCCGGTACACCCCGGTGGACGCGGCGCTGATCCCGGCCGGCGCGCCCGCCGAGGTGGACGGCACCCGGCTGGACTTCCGGACGGCCCGCGAAACCGGCCCGGGCTACGACCACAACTTCGTCCTCGACAAGGGCCCGACCACAGCCCCGGTCGAGGTCGCCGGGCTGAGCGACCCGGTGTCGGGGCGGATGCTCACGGTGGCCACGACCGAGCCCGGGCTCCAGCTCTACACCGGCGACCACCTCGGCGCCCCGCTGGCCCCCGGCGCCGGAGTCGCCCTGGAGACCCAGGCCTTCCCCGACTCCCCGAACCGCCCGGACTTCCCCAGCACGGTGCTCAGGCCCGGCGGGGTGTACCGGTCGGAGACGGTGTACGGCTTCTCGGTGCGCTAGGTCCTGCTCGGTGTGACGGCGCCATATCGGTGCGCCCGTACCGCGGGGCGGGCGCGGGCGGGGACGAGCCCCGGCCCGGGGTCAGGTCCCGGACCGGGGCTGCTCATGGGGCGACCCCGTGCCCCGCACCAGACGGTAACCGCCGGGGCGGTGACGGCGGACGGGGATCGGCCGCCCGTCCGCAACCTCGTACGAACCCTTCACACACCCCCACACGGGTCCGCCGTCCCCTTGCCCGGGCACCATGGCCCCGCCCGCCCCCCGCACGGAATACTGCGACGCGTCCGGCACCACGCATTCCACGTGACGGAAGGACGGCAACTCCCGTGCATGCGATACGCGTTCGGATCGGCATCCTCGGACTGGCCCTGCTCGCGGGGCTCGGGGCCCCCGGCGCCGCGGCGGCGGCCCCGGCCTCCGCGGCGACCGTGGAGGAGCAGCGGCTCGACCGTCCGGTCCCGCAGGAGATCCTCAGGCGTTCCGGCTTCGACTCCCTGCCTCCGCGGCTGGCGCGGTCCCTCGCGGAGGCCCGTTCCTATGCGCAGGCCGAGCGGGCCGTGGAGCGCCAGGGGTCCCTGCTGTGGCGGCGGGCGGTGGACCGGGCGCAGGGGCGGGGCCCCGCGGGCGGTGATCTCGCCCGGGACGACGACCGGCCGCTGTACTGGGCCCGGCTCGGGATGAGCCGGGAACTGCGGACCTGGGAGCCGGGGTTCGCGCTGTCCGGTGCCGGGCGGGAGCAGCTGCTGTCGGAGCTGGAGGCCGCCTCCCGCGGTCAGGACGCCGTGCGCTTTCCGCCGGGCCGGGCCGTGAAGCGGATTCTGGTCACCGGGTTCGACCCGTTCACCCTGGACCGGGACATCCGTATCTCCAATCCTTCGGGTGCCGCCGCGCTGGCGCTCGACGGCACCACGGTCCGTACGGCCGGGGGACCGGCGCGCATCGAGGCCGTGCTCTTCCCGGTCCGCTGGCAGGACTTCGCCGAGGGGACCGTGGAGCGCGTCCTCGGGCGGCAGCTGCCGCGGGTGGACCTCTTCACCACGGTGAGCCAGGGCCGGCCGGGGCGCTTCGACGTGGAGCGGACCAACGGGGCGTGGCGGGGCGGCTTCGCGGACAACGACGGCATCGGCCGGACGGGGACGATCCCGGTCGACGACCCGGCCACCCAGCCGCAGTGGACCTCGACGACGCTGCCGTACCGGGCGGTCGTCTCCGCGGCCACCGGGCGCTTCCCCGTCGTCGACCACACCGAGGTCACCGAGATCCCGGCGGGCGGTGGCGGCCCCGTCGTACGACCGGACGGGCCGACGCCCGGGTCCTCGGCGCGGGCCGGGGGCGGCGGCGACTACCTGTCCAACGAGATCGCGTACCGGGCGACGCTGCTGCGGGACCGGCTGGGGCTGCACGACCGGCTGCCGGGCGGCCATCTGCACACGCCGGTGCTGGAGTTCGGGGCGGGGAACACGGACCCGGCGACCGGTTCCGTCACCGATCCCGGCTTCGAGCAGAACCGGCGGGACATCGTGGACCAGGTGCGGGCGATCGTGACGTCGGCGGCGGACGCGGCCTTCGGCACCGGGGTCAGGACCGGCTGACCCGCTCCTCCTCGGGGGACCGGGTGTCCGCCCCCTCGTCCCCGTCTCCGTCGTCGCCGTCGCGGCCCGTCTCCTCGCCCAGCAGGTCGCGGGCCAGCAGGGTGGCGCCCGCGACGGCGCCCGGCATCAGGAGGACGGCGGCGACGGGGACGAGGAAGGCGAGTCCGAGGGGGGTGCCGAAGCCCCAGACGAGCAGCTTGCGGGAGCGCAGCAGGGCCAGGCGCGCCCGGAGTTCGACGCCCCGGCGCTGGAGGGCGACGGCGGTGAGTTCCTCGGTGAGGAAGAAGCCGGTGACGAAGAAGCCGAGCACCGGGACCACGGTCTGGCCCACGAAGGGGAGCAGGCCGAGGGCGAACAGCAGCAGGCCCCACAGGGCGGCGCGGACGAGGATGCGGAGGCTGTCCCGCGCGGATATCCACAGTTCGCGGTGGAGGGGCAGGTCCGACTGCGGGGCGGTGCCGTCCGGGGAGACATCGCGGTCCACCCGCTCCGAGAGGCTCTCGTAGAAGGGCTGGCCGACCAGGAGGGCGACGGCGGTGAAGGTGAGGACCGCGAGGAGCAGGGCGAGGGCGAACAGCACGACGGTGAGGAAGCCGCGGAAGAGGCCGGTCCATGGGCCCGGCCAGCCGTCGGCGAAGGGGGTGGCCCAGGTGACGGCGGACTCGCCCCAGACGACCAGGGCGGCGAGCGCGGCCCCGTAGAGCACCAGGGTGATCAGTCCCGGCAGAAGGCCGAGACCGTAGCTCCGCCTGTGCCGGGCCATCCATCGCTGGCCTTCCAGAAGGTGTCCGAAACCCGCCCCGAGATCGCGCATGGACGGAACTTTACCGATCCGGCCGGACGGCTCCCGTCCGGGCCGGGCCAGGGGAAAGGCCGCGCCCCACGTCCAAGGGCACGGCCTTTCCCCGTACGCAACGACGCCGGTCGGCGCGGGTCACGGGCTCCGTCAGAGCTTGACGATCATCTTTCCGGTGTTGTCGCCGCGCAGGACCCCGAAGAACGCCTCCAGGTTGTTCTCGATGCCTTCGAGGACGGTCTCGCGGTACTTCAGCTCGCCGGAGCGGATCCAGGCGCCGACCTCCTGGACGAACTGCGGCTGGAGGTCGTAGTGGTCGCCCACGAGGAAGCCCTCGATCCGGCCGCGGGTCTGGATGAGCCGGGCGAGGTTCTTCGGGCCGGGCGCGGGCTCGGTGTTGTTGTAGACCGAGATCATGCCGCAGACGGCGATCCGGCCGCCCTGGTTGAGGGAGCCGACGGCGGCTTCCAGGTGGTCGCCGCCGACGTTGTCGAAGTACACGTCGACACCGTCCGGGGCGGCCTGGCGCAGCTGCTCGCTCACCGGGCCGTTGCGGTAGTTGAAGGCGGCGTCGAAGCCGTACTCCTCGACCAGCAGCTTGACCTTCTCGTCCGAACCGGCGGAGCCGATGACCCGGGAGGCGCCCTTCAGCTTGGCGATCTGCCCGACCTGGCTGCCGACGGCGCCAGCGGCACCGGACACGAAGACGGAGTCGCCCTCCTTGAAGGCGGCGACGCGCAGCAGGCCCGCATAGGCCGTCAGACCGGGCATGCCGAGCACGCCGAGGTAGGTGGACAGGGGCGCGGCCTCGGGGTCCACCGTGACGACGGTCCTGGCGTCCACGACCGCGTACTCGCGCCAGCCGGAGAAGTGCAGGACGTGGTCGCCGGGCTCGATGCCGTCGACCCGGGAGACGAGGACCTCGCCGACCGCGCCGCCCTGCATCGCGCGGTTCAGGTCGTAGGGGGCGGCGTAGGACTTGGCGGCGCTCATCCGGCCGCGCATGTACGGGTCGACGGAGAGGTACTCGTTGCGCACCAGCAGCTGCCCCTCGCCCGGCTGCGGCACCTCGGCCTCGACCAGGGCGAAGTCCTCGGGCTTGGGCCAGCCGACCGGGCGGTTGAGCAGGTGCCATTCGCGGCTGACGGCGGGGAGGGCGGGAGTCTCGGACATGGGGCCTTTCCTTACGTGGGGGACGTGGGGGACATGGACGCCGGAAATACTTCACTGTCTGAAACAACCATGCTCCTGAATATTTCAGGATGTCAAGTAAGGGGGTACCCTGGAGGGCATGGCCACGCAGAAGACGCCCCGGATCGACCCCCTGACGCTGGAGGTCGTGGACCTCATCGGATCGGTCGTGGCCCGCTACCACGAGGAGTACGAGCAGGCGGCGGCCGAGCACGCGCTGACCGGGGCGCAGGCGCGTCTGCTGGGTCTGCTGACGCTGGAGCCGCTGCCGATGCGCAGGCTGGCGCAGCAGCTGAAGTGCGAGCCCTCCAATGTCACCGGCATCGTGGACCGGCTGGAGGCGCGGGGCCTGGTGGAGCGCCGCCCGGACCCGGCGGACCGCCGGGTGAAGCTCGCGGCGCCGACGGAGGAGGGCCGCAGGGTGGCCCGCGGCCTGCGCAGCTCCCTCGACTTCGCCCGCGAACCCCTCGCGGGACTCTCCCCCGACGAACAGCTCGCCCTGCGCGACCTGCTGCGCAGAATGCTGGGGCTCCCTGCACAGGAGGACTGACATCTCCCTGCGCAGGGGGACTGACGGACGGCTTGTCTACGGCTGTCGCGGCGCCGGTCGCGGGTCCGGACCTAGGTGCACCACCACAGGAACCGGTTGCATGTCTTCGTCGGTGACGGCTGGGGGTGCGCGGTCGTCGGTGCCGGGTACGCGGGCGGTGTGGTGGCCGGGGCTCCGGTCGCGGTCGTGGTGGGGGCCGCGGTGGGGCCGCCCGGCCGGGCGGTCGGGGCGGCCGGCGGGGTGGATCCGGCGCTCTCCCGGTCCTGCCCGGACTCCTTGTCCGTGGCGGACGCGGACGGTGACGGGGACGCCGAGGACGAGGCCGACGCGGCGGACGCAGGGGCCACGCGTGCGTCCTCGACGCCCCCCGACGGGCCGGTGGTCTCGCCCGGGGAGGCCGCCGCGTCCGTCGTCGCCTCCTCGGCCGTCGCGGTCCTCGGGGCCGATCCGGGTGCCTCCAC
The DNA here is from genome assembly GCF_044548405.1 of Streptomyces sp. NPDC052040. NCBI lineage: Bacteria > Bacillati > Actinomycetota > Actinomycetes > Kitasatosporales > Streptomycetaceae > Streptomyces > Streptomyces sp. NPDC052040. Next base: position 385,765 of record NZ_JBIUBV010000006.1, read on the forward strand.
GCCGAGTTCGGCCAGGCTCAGTCCCCCGGCCGCGAGCAGCAGCCCGGTGCCCACGAACAGGACCCGCCGTCGGCGCCGCCGGTGCGCGGCGGCCTTGCGGTCACGCCGTCCGGAGCGCGTGCCGCCGTCACCGGACACCCCGCGCCCTTTACGGCGCCCCCGGCCGCCGGGACCGCCGGAGCCGTGGGGCCCGCCGGAGCCGTAGGGCACGTCGGGACCGTGTTCCTCGTGGGGGGTGTCCGCGAGGGGGGTGTCCGGGAGGGGGCGCGCATCCTCGGGGTACGCGCTCAGCTCCTCGGCCGGAGTGCCGCACCCCGGGCAGGCGAGGGCGCCGTTGAGGTGCCTTCGGCACGGGTCGCAGTAGTCCATGACGCCGGAAGACTAAGTTCCGGAAAGGTCACGTTCCTAGGCTCCGCGGTGAAGGTTCTGTGGGGACCGAAAAAACTCTCGAACACCGGGTCCCCTTCGTGTTGAACACCGCCGCCCCCCGCTCCGTATGAGAGGGCGGCCCGCGCTCCCCCGCGCGGGCCACCCCAGGACAACGGGCCCCCCGTCCCCCGCCGGGCCCGCCCATACGGAGGTTCCATGGCCGAGAGCGCCACCTCGCTGTTCCGCTCCACGGCGGCCCGGGGCCGCTCGATGGCAGCACTGACCCGGGACAGCGGGGACGGGACCGGTCCGGTGGACTTCTGCATCCCCTGCAACCCCTACTTCCCGACACCCGCCATGTTCGACGAGCTGGCGGGGCGGCTGCGGGAGATCATCACGTACTACCCGAGCGACGCGGACACCGTCACCGCCGAGCTGTGCGAGCTGCTCCAACTCCCGCCGCAGTGCGTGGCCATGGGCAACGGCTCCACGGAGCTGATCACCTGGATCGACCATCTGCTGGTCCGCGAGTCGCTCGCCGTCCCGGTCCCCACCTTCGGCCGCTGGACCGACCAGCCCATGGAGACCGGCAAGCGGGTCGACATGTTCCCGCTCCAGGAGTCCAGCGGCTTCACCCTGGACCTCGCCCAGTACGCGGAGTTCATCCGCAAGCGCGGCACCCGCGTCGCCGTGGTCTGCAATCCGAACAACCCCGACGGCGGCTTTGTGCCCCGGCAGACGCTGGTGCAGTTCATGGACGCGATGGCGGACCTGGACCTGGTCGTGATCGACGAGTCCTTCCTGGAGTTCGCCGACGCCGAGAACGAGTCCAGCGTCGTCCAGGACGCCCTGCTGCGCCCGAACGCCGTCGTGCTGCGCAGCCTCGGCAAGAACTTCGGACTGCACGGCGTACGGTTCGGCTATCTGGTCGCCAACCCCGCCCTCGCCCATCGGATCCGCTCGGCGCTGCCGAAGTGGAACCTCAACTCCCTGGCTGAGCAAGTGGTGTTCATGCTCAGGGAGCACGGGGCCGAGTATCTGGAGAGCCTGCACCAGGTCCGCCGGGACCGCCTGGACATGTCCCGGCGGCTCTCCCAGCTGCCCGGTCTGACGGTCTACCCGTCCCAGGGCAATTTCCTCTTCGTGCGCCTCCCGGTGGGCGCCGAGGGCACCGTGGTCCGCGACCGGCTGCTGTCCGAGCACCGGATCCTGGTCCGCGAGTGCGGCAACACGATCGGTTCGTCCAGCCGCTTCCTGCGCCTCGTGGTGCGCCCCCAGGTGGACGTGCGTCGCCTGGTGTCCGCACTGGAGCAGGTGCTCTACGGGGCCGGGAAGGAAGCCGCCGTACCCGGGCCGGGCGCGGGGACCGCCTACAGCTCGGGTACGGCGGCCGTGGACCGGCTGGTCAGCGAGACCAACGGGACGGGGCTGCCGGGCATCGCCGCCCAGGCCGCGGCCATGCCGCAGCCGAGCCCCGGCCCGGCCCGCGCGCAGGCCCTGCCCCTCGCAGCACCCGTACCGGCCCCGGCCCCCGCGGCGGCCGCCGTGGCCCCGATGAGCGTCCCCGCCGCCCCGGCGCCGCCCCCGGCTCCGGTCCCGACCCCGGCCCCGATGGCCGCGCCCGTCGCGCTGCCGATCGCCGCACCCATGCCCGCTCCGGTGCCTCCGTCCGTACCGGCGCCCGCGCCCATGCCCGCACCGACCGCCGCTCCGCTGCCCGCGCAGGTGCCCCCGGTACCGGCCATGCCACCGGGGATCCCCCCGGCCTACTTCCCGCAGCCGGGGATCGCGCAGGTGCCCGCGGCCGGGCTGCAAGCCGTGCCAGGGACCGGTCTCCAGGCCGTACCCGGAACCGGGCTCCAAGCCGTGCCGGGAACCGGACTGCCCGGCCTCGCGCCCGTCGCACCGAACCGGCGCGGCATGCCCGCCGCGGGGGGCCTCACGGCGGCCCAGGTCCGCGGCCGCACCCAACCGGAACCGGCCCCGGAGCCCCTGGGCTGGCCGGCCGCGGGCGGGATGTACAACCAGGTCGGCTGAGCCGCGCCGTCGGACACTGCGCCGTCGGACACTGCGCCGTCGGACACTGCGTCACCGGACACGACTGCATCGGATACGGCGACATCGTGTTGCCGTATGACCGATTTGCACCCATAGCCACTAAAGCACCGCTTTATTGTTATCAGGCACCCAATGGGGCGCTCGCTCAAAATGGGCCACTTACCCGCTGAAGCGCCGGATTAAGTGCAATCGCAAAGCCCACATTCCCATTTCGAGACCCGCGTGACGCACTTCACTTACGAAGCTGCCTAGTTCTTTATGCGGCGCTTAATGGCCCGGATTCACCACCAGAATCCGACTCGGGTGCACGTCCGACAACTAGCCCGCTTAGTGCAGACGGTAATTGTCTAGTTATTAACGGCGGCTAAGAATGTCCCCGCCGCAGGGCATCGCAAACGAATTGCGGTGCTGTTTGTCGAGGGGAACCGGCAACTGCGCACGATGCACACCTTGGAATGAGGACCGCACCATGCCCCGTCACGCCGCTAAGCGCTCGTCCCGGACACGCCGGTTCTCCGCCGGTGGCGCCGTCACCGTCGGCACCGTCGCCATGGCCTGCACGGCCCTGTTCGGTACGGCCGCGTCCGCCCATGCCGCCACCCCGGTGACGACCGCCACCGTGGCCGGCACCGCCGCGACGACGTACACCGTCAAGCCCGGCGACCACCTCGCCTCGATCGCCCGCGCCCTCAAGGTGCCCGGCGGCTGGCAGGCCATAGCCTCGGCCAACAGCCTGACCAGCCCATACGTCCTTGAGCCGGGCCAGGTCCTGACCCTGCCCGCCGGGTCGGCCGCCTCCGCCGCCCCCGCACCGGCCGCCCCCGCCGCCGCTCCGGCCAAGGCCGCGGGCACGGCCACGGCCGCCACCCCGGCCAAGGCCGCCGTCGCCACCGGCACCCAGGGCTACGCCGACAACCTGGACGGCTGGATCAAGGAATCCCTGGCCGTTCTGAAGCAGCACGGCATTCCCGGAAGCTACGACGGCATTTACCGCAATGTGATCCGCGAGTCCTCGGGCAACCCGCAGGCGATCAATCTGTGGGACTCCAACGCGGCCGCCGGTATCCCCTCCAAGGGCCTGCTCCAGGTGATCCAGCCGACGTTCAACGCGTACCATGTGCCGGGTACTTCGTGGAACATCTACGACCCGATCGCCAACATCACCGCCGCGTGCAACTACGCGTACCACCGCTATGGCTCGATCGACAACGTGAACGGCGCCTACTGACAGGTCCGAAGCGTGTGTGCGGGGTGGGGGGGGGGCGCCGCCCCGGCGCCCCCCCCCCCCCCCCGCCCCGCCGGGGGGGGGGGCGCGCGCCGCGCCCCCCCCCCCATACCACCGGCGCCCCGCCACGCCGGGCCCCTCCGAGGGCC
>NZ_JBIUBV010000007.1:0-353936 GCF_044548405.1 Streptomyces sp. NPDC052040
TTCTCAAGGAACGGACGCTTCCTTTGTACTCACCCGAGAGACTCTCTCAGGCTTTCCTCCGGGCGCTTCCCTTCGGTGTTTCCGACTCTATCAGATCTTTTCTCGATCCGATTTCCTCGGTGCTTTCCAGGTTCCCGCTTCCGCGTTTCCCTTTCCGGCTTTCCCGACTTTATCAGAAGTTCTGAGTCAGGATTTCCGCCCTGCCGGGGCTGGTCCCTGACGCTCATCGGCGCCGGGTTCCCCCGCTGGCGGAGCCGTAAACGTACTGGAGCGGGGACCCTCGATGCAAATCGAGGGTCCCCGCTCCCGGTTCACCCGCGTACGGAACCTGACCGACTGTCAGACCTCGACCACCACGGGCAGGATCATCGGTCTGCGCCGGTAGGTGTCCGAGACCCACTTGCCCAGGGTCCGCCGGATCAGCTGCTGGAGCTGGTGCGGTTCGACGACGCCGTCCTGCGCGGACCGCTCCAGCACCTCGGCGACCTTCGGGAGCACGGCAGTGAAGGCCGAGTCCTCGATGCCCGAGCCGCGGGCCTGCACATGGGGACCGCCGGTGATCTTGCCTGTGGAGGAGTCCACCACCACGAAGACCGAGATGATGCCCTCGTCGCCGAGGATCTTGCGGTCCTTGAGCGCCGGCTCTCCCACATCGCCGACCGAGAGGCCGTCGACGTAGACGTATCCCGCCTGGACCTTGCCCGAGATCTTCGCCTTGCCCTCGACGAGGTCGACGGCGATGCCGTCCTCGGCGATGACGATCCGGTCGTGCGGGACACCCGTGAGCGCGCCGAGTTCGGCGTTCGCCCGCAGGTGGCGCCACTCACCGTGGACCGGCATCAGGTTCTTCGGGCGGCAGATGTTGTAGAAGTACAGCAGCTCGCCCGCGGACGCGTGGCCCGAGACGTGCACCTTGGCGTTCCCCTTGTGCACGACATTGGCGCCCCAGCGGGTCAGACCGTTGATCACGCGGTACACCGCGTTCTCGTTGCCGGGGATGAGCGACGAGGCCAGGATCACCGTGTCGCCCTGGACGATGCGGATCTGGTGGTCCCGGTTCGCCATCCGGGACAGCGCCGCCATCGGCTCGCCCTGCGAGCCCGTGCACACCAGCACGATCTCGCTGTCGGGAAGGTCGTCCAGGGTCTTGACGTCCACCACCAGGCCGGGCGGCACCTTCAGGTAGCCGAGGTCCCGCGCGATACCCATGTTGCGGACCATGGACCGCCCCACGAAGGCGACCCGGCGGCCGTACTCGTGGGCGGCGTCCAGGATCTGCTGGATGCGGTGGACATGGCTGGCGAAGCTCGCCACGATGATCCGCTTGCGGGCGCCCGCGAAGACCTGGCGCAGGACGTTGGAGATGTCCCGCTCGGGCGCGGTGAACCCGGGGACCTCCGCGTTGGTGGAGTCGGAGAGAAGAAGGTCGATGCCTTCCTCGCTCAGCCGTGCGAACGCATGGAGGTCGGTGAGCCGGTTGTCCAGCGGCAGCTGGTCCATCTTGAAGTCGCCGGTGTGGACGACCATGCCGGCCGGGGTCCGGATGGCGACCGCCAGCGCGTCCGGGATGGAGTGGTTGACCGCGACGAACTCGCAGTCGAAGGGGCCGACGCGTTCCCGCTGGCCCTCCGCGACCTCGAGCGTGTACGGGCGGATGCGGTGCTCCTGGAGCTTCGCCTCGATCAGGGCGAGGGTCAGCTTGGAGCCGATCAGCGGGATGTCGGGCTTCTCCCGCAGCAGGTACGGGACGCCGCCGATGTGGTCCTCGTGGCCGTGGGTGAGGACGATGCCCTCCACGTCGTCGAGGCGATCACGGATCGACGAGAAGTCGGGCAGAATCAGGTCGATTCCGGGCTGCTCCTCCTCGGGGAAGAGCACTCCGCAGTCGACGATCAGCAGGCGGCCGCCGTACTCGAAGACGGTCATGTTCCGGCCGATTTCGCCCAGGCCGCCGAGCGGGGTGACTCTCAGGCCGCCTTCGGGCAGCTTCGGCGGCGGGCCGAGTTCGGGATGCGGATGACTCAAAAGACTCTCCTCACCACACGCGCCACGTACCGGTGGGGGCACGTGGCGCGCATGACGTTCGTGCAACAGCAGTTGTCGGTTGGAATGCAGGCACCTGAGTCCTGCCTATTCAGTTGTGAAGTCTGTGTCAGAGCTCTACCCCGCCGGCTGCAAGATCGATCTTGAGCTGGGCGGTCTCCTCGGGCGAAAGCTCCACCATGGGCGGGCGCAGCGGTCCGGCGGGCAGCCCCTGGAGCGCCAGCGCGGCCTTGGTGGTCATAACGCCCTGGGTGCGGAACATGCCGGTGAAGACCGGGAGCAGCTTCTGATGGATCTCCAGCGCCTTCTGGACGTCGCCGCCGGTGTAGGCCTCGGCCATGGCCCGCAGCTCCGGGGTGACGACATGGCCGACGACGGAGACGAAGCCGACCGCGCCCACCGAGAGCAGCGGCAGGTTCAGCATGTCGTCACCGGAGTACCAGGCCAGGCCGGACTGGGCGATGGCCCAGCTGGCACGGCCGAGGTCGCCCTTGGCGTCCTTGTTGGCGACGATCCGCGGGTGCTCGGCCAGCCGGACGATGGTCTCCGTGGTGATCGGGACGCCGCTGCGGCCCGGGATGTCGTAGAGCATCACGGGCAGCTCGGTGGCGTCGGCGATCGCCTTGAAGTGCCGGTACAGGCCCTCCTGGGGGGGCTTGTTGTAGTACGGCGTCACGGTCAGCAGTCCGTGGGCGCCGGCCTTCTCCGCCGCGTGCGCCAGCTCGATGCTGTGGCGGGTGTCGTTCGTGCCGACTCCGGCCACGACCTGGGCCCGGTCGCCGACGGCCGCCAGGACCGCTCGTACGAGCTCCGTTTTCTCCGCGTCGCTGGTGGTGGGCGACTCACCGGTGGTGCCATTGACGATCAGGCCGTCGTTGCCTGCGTCCACCAGGTGGGCGGCGAGCCGCTGCGCGCCGTCGAGGTCGAGCGCGCCGTCCGCCGTGAACGGCGTGACCATGGCGGTGAGGACCCGCCCGAAGGGGATCTGCGGAGTGGAGGTCGGAGCCATGGCATACACGCTACTCGTTGCTCAGGGCGGGGTCTGCCCGCGGGTGCGGGGAAAGTCCTGACAAAGGTGGAACCCGGCACTGCCTGCTCGGGGGTTCAAGCAGTGCCGGGTCCGTTTGATCAGGCTAGATGAACTTCTCGAAATGCCGCAATACGGACACTTCACTCGGCTGACCGCACATCTGTGCCCGGCCCAGCGGGCAGGGGCCTGATCGCAGGCGCCCGAAATTACGGCGCCACTCGGCCGTTGGCGTTGAAGGCCGCATGGGTCAGGGGCATGAGCGAGGCCCACTCCGCCTCCATGCGCTCGCCGACCATCTCGATCTCCCGCTGCGGGAAGGAAGGCACCTTGGCCAGCTCGTGCTGGGTGCGCAGACCGAGGAAGTGCATGAGCGAGCGGGCGTTGCAGGTGGCGTACATCGAGGAGAACAGGCCGACCGGGAGGACCGAACGGGCGACCTCGCGGGCCACACCCGCGGCGAGCATCTCCTGGTACGCCGCGTACGCCTGGACGTAGGTGTCCTCCATGACCCGGCCGACCAGCTCCTGCTGCGCCCGGGTTCCCTCCACGAACCGGTACTGGCCGGGGCGGCCCTCCTGCACCAGCTTGCGGGCCTCGTCGGGGACGTAGAAGACCGGCTCCAGCTCCCGGTAGCGCCCGCTCTCCTCGTTGTACGACCAGCCCACGCGGTGCCGCATGAACTCGCGGAAGACGAAGATCGGGGCGCTGATGAAGAACGTCATCGAGTTGTGCTCGAAGGGGCTGCCGTGCCGGTCCCGCATCAGGTAGTTGATCAGGCCCTTGGAGCGCTCCGGGTCCTTCTTCAGCTCGTCGAGGGACTGCTCGCCGGCGGTGGAGACACGGGCGGCCCAGAGCACGTCGGAGTCGGCCGCACTGTGCTTGACCAGCTCGACGGTGACATCGCTGCGGAAACTGGGCTTGAGGTCGTCGGCGGGGGTGTCGGTCACGGTGTGCAGGGTCCTTCCCATCACTGGCTCGGGCGGCGCCCACTCTACGGCCCGGCACCGACACCGGGGCGTTCGGCACCGGTCCACGACATCGGCGGCGAAGTTCCGCGAAATCGGCGAAAGGCGGGCACCCTTTCCCGATTCCGATCGTCTGTATGAGTGACGGCGCCCCGTTCGGGTCACCCGGTCATCAGCAAGCCCGGGGAACCCGGTCCCATCGAGCCCCCAGAGGAGAAGCACCCCCATGTTCCGTCGGCGCGAACCCGTACCGTTCGCCTTCCTCGCCGAAGCCGACTCCTTCCGCAGCAATGTCACCCGCCCACCCCGTGAGCGTGCCTCGGCCGGCCAGCTGGCCGGGCGCTGGCTGACGGGACTCACCATCGTGGCCGGGCTCGTGGGCGCCCTGGTCATCGGGACGCCCGCGATGTCGCACCAGTCGCCCGCGGCGACGCAGCACTCCGAGGCCTCCGACGGCCGCTGAGGCGCCGGGGGTGTCCCGCCGGCGCCGGGGGCCGCACTCCGTCGGACCCCCACAAGTGGTGGGCGGGGACACGGCTCGATAGCCTCACCGGGCACAGCCCCGTGACCGAGTGAGGATCAGTCGTGCCCCTGTCCTTTCTGACGGCCGACCGCGCTTTCGAGCAGGCAGCGGACGACAGCCCGCTGCCGTACGACGACCGCGACCGCTGGCGGCGTCCCTACCGTCCCGGCCCCTGGCGGGTCGCGGCCGCGGCGTTTCTGCTGCTCCTGGCCTCGTACGTGCTCTTCGCGGCTGTCGTCATCGCGCTCACCGGCACGATGTCCGGCGCCGTCCTGGTCCTGGTCATCGCGCTGGCCGTGGTCGCCGGAGCCCTGCGGCTGCTGCGCATGGGCGTCTGGGTGAGCGCACACGGGCTGCGCCGGGTGGGTTTCGTCCTCACGCGTACCGTCCCCTGGGGCCAGGTCGGCCCGGTGCGGACGACGCAGCAGCCGGTGCGCTGGCTCGGGCTTCCGCGCACGGTGCAGGGGCAGGCGCTGGTCCTCGTACGCCGCGATCGTGCGGACGAGGAGCTGCCGCCGCTGCTGACCACGCACAACGCCGACTTCCTGGCGCGCCCTGAGGCGTTCGACCGGGCCGCGGACACGGTCGAGGCGTGGGCCGCGGAGTACGCCGGGGCCGCACCGGCGGCGACCGCCGCCTGAGGCGCCGACTCACCAGGCAGGACGTTCGGAGAACACGGACCGGTATGGACGAGGGGCCGTCCCGCACAGTGCGGGACGGCCCCTCGTCCGTGTGTGTTCCGTTGGTACCGACGCTCAGGACGGGAGCGGTCTGCCCTCGTGCAGGGCGATCGCCCGCTGCATCGCCTTGCGGGCCCGGGGGGTGTCCCGGGCGTCGTGGTAGGCGACGGCCAGCCGGAACCAGCTGCGCCAGTCGTCCGGGGCGTCCTCCGTCTCGGCCTTGCGCCGGGCGAAGACCTCGTCGGCCGAGTCGCGGTCGATCCGGCCGCCGGACGTGCGCCTGAGTTCGTCGACCGGCAGACCGCCCTCGGCGTCCAGCTGGGCGGCGAGCCGGTTGGCCTTGCGGACGAACTGGGTGTTCTTCCACAGGAACCAGACGCCGATGACCGGCAGGATCAGCACCGCGATACCGAAGGGCACGGTGACGGCGGTGCCGGCCTGGATCAGCAGCACGCCCCGGCTGCCGACCAGGACGAAGTAGACGACCAGGACGGCGGCCGTGACGGCATAGGTGATCTTCGCGCGCATGGACCGGCTACTTCAGATCGAGGAAGTGTTCGAGGCCGAAGGTGAGGCCCGGGGTGGTCACGATGCGGCGGGCACCGAGCAGGATGCCCGGCATGAAGCTGCTGTGGTGCAGCGAGTCATGGCGGATGGTGAGGGTCTCGCCCTCCCCGCCGAGCAGTACCTCCTGGTGGGCGAGCAGGCCGCGCAGCCGGACCGCGTGCACCGGGACCCCGTCGACGTCTGCGCCGCGGGCGCCGTCCAGGGCGGTGACCGTGGCGTCGGGCTGCGGGACGCTGCCCGCCGCCCGCCGTGCGGCGGCGATCAGCTGCGCGGTGCGCGTGGCGGTGCCGCTGGGGGCGTCCGCCTTGTTTGGGTGGTGCAGCTCGACGACCTCGACGGACTCGAAGTACGGGGCGGCGACCTCGGCGAACTTCATGGTCAGCACGGCGCCGATGGAGAAGTTCGGGGCGATGAGGACGCCCGTCTCCGGGGACAGGGCCAGCCAGCCCTTCAGCTGCGCGAGGCGCTCCTCGGTCCAGCCCGTCGTGCCCACCACGGCGTGGATGCCGTGGCGCACACAGAAGTCGAGGTTGCCCATCACCGAGGCAGGGGTGGTCAGCTCGACGGCCACCTGGGCGTCCGTGTCGACCAGGGTCTCCAGCTTGTCGCCCCGGCTGAGGGCGGCCACCAGTTCCATGTCCTCGGCGGCTTCGACGGCCCGTACCGCCTCCGCACCGATGCGGCCCCTGGCGCCCAGGACCGCCACGCGCAGCTTGCTCATCTCTTGCTTCCTTACCGAAAGGGGGATTACGCGACCGCGTCGTGCAGACGGGACGCCTGCTTGTCCTTCAGCGGGCCGATGACGGACAGCGAGGGCCGCTGTCCGAGGACCTCGCGGGCCACGGACCGGACGTCGTCCGGGGTGACCTCGGCGATCCGGGCCAGCATGCCGTCGACGGACATCTGGTCGCCCCAGCACAGTTCGCTCTTGCCGATGCGGTTCATCAGCGCGCCGGTGTCCTCCAGGCCGAGGACCGTGGAGCCGCGGAGCTGGCCGATGGCGCGGGCGATCTCGTCGTCGGACAGGCCGTGCTCGGCCACCTGGTCCAGCTCGTCCCGGCAGATCTTCAGCACGTCGTGCACCTGGCTCGGTCGGCAGCCCGCGTAGACGCCGAACAGGCCGCAGTCGGCGAATCCGGAGGTGTACGAGTACACGCTGTAGGCGAGGCCCCGCTTCTCGCGGACCTCCTGGAAGAGCCGGGAGGACATGCCGCCGCCGAGTGCCGTGTTCAGCACCCCGAGGGCCCAGCGGCGGTCGTCGGTGCGGGCGAGGCCCGGCATGCCGAGGACGACGTGCGCCTGCTCGGTCTTCCGGCCCAGCAGCTCGACCCGGCCTGCCGTGCGGATGCCGCGGCGGCCGTCGCGCGGCCCGAGGGGCACGGCGTCCGGGCGGGTGAGCGCCCCGGCCTTCTCGAAGGCGGCGCGGACCTGGCGTACGACCTTGTTGTGGTCGACGTTTCCGGCGCAGGCGACGACCAGATGGGTGGGGTCGTAGTGCTTGCGGTAGAAGCGGCGGATGCGGTCCGCGGTCAGGGCGTTGACGGTGTCGACGGTGCCGAGGACCGGGCGGCCGAGCGGGGTGTCGCCGAGCATGGTGTGCGCGAAGAGGTCGTGCACGCAGTCGCCCGGGTCGTCCTCCGTCATCGCGATCTCCTCAAGGATCGCGCCGCGCTCGATGTCGACGTCCTCCTCGCGGATCAGCGAGCCGGTCAGCATGTCGCAGACGACGTCGATCGCCAGCGGCAGATCGGTGTCGAGCACGCGTGCGTAGTAGCACGTGTACTCCTTCGCCGTGAACGCGTTCATCTCACCGCCGACCGCGTCGATCGCGGCCGAGATGTCCAGCGCGCTGCGCCGTTCCGTGCCCTTGAAGAGCAGGTGCTCCAGATAGTGCGTGGCGCCGTTCAGGGACGGCGTCTCGTCGCGGGAGCCGACGTGCGCCCAGATGCCGAAGGTGGCGGAGCGCACCGAGGGCAGTGTCTCGGTGACGATGCGCAGTCCGCCCGGAAGCGTGGTCTTGCGTACGGTGCCGATGCCGTTCGCCCCCTTGATCAGGGTTTGGGTACGGGCGACGGCCCGCGCCTCCGAGGAGGTGCGGGCCGTCGCCTTCAAGCCACGGGACGTCACTTGTCGGTGTCGTCCTTCGCCTCGTCGCCCGCTTCCTCGCCCTCGATCACGGGGATCAGGGAGAGCTTGCCGCGGGAGTCGATCTCGGCGATCTCGACCTGGACCTTGCTGCCCACGCCGACGACGTCCTCGACGTTCTCCACGCGCTTGCCGCCGGCGAGCTTGCGGATCTGCGAGATGTGCAGCAGACCGTCCTTGCCGGGGAGCAGCGAGACGAACGCGCCGAAGGTGGTCGTCTTCACGACCGTGCCCAGGTAGCGCTCGCCGACCTCCGGCATGGTCGGGTTGGCGATGCCGTTGATCGTGGCACGGGCGGCCTCGGCGGCCGGGCCGTCGGCGGCACCGATGTAGATCGTGCCGTCGTCCTCGATCGTGATCTCGGCGCCGGTGTCCTCCTGGATCTGGTTGATCATCTTGCCCTTCGGGCCGATGACCTCACCGATCTTGTCGACCGGGATCTTGACGGTGATGATCCGCGGGGCGTGCGGGGACATCTCGTCGGGCCGGTCGATGGCCTCCATCATCACGTCGAGGATGTGGAGACGGGCGTCGCGGGCCTGCTTGAGGGCCGCGGCCAGGACGGAGGCCGGGATGCCGTCCAGCTTGGTGTCGAGCTGGAGGGCGGTCACGAACTCCTTGGTGCCGGCGACCTTGAAGTCCATGTCGCCGAAGGCGTCCTCCGCACCGAGGATGTCGGTGAGGGTGACGTAGTGCGTCTCGCCGTCGATCTCCTGGGAGATCAGGCCCATGGCGATACCGGCGACCGGGGCCTTCAGCGGCACACCGGCGTTCAGCAGCGACATGGTGGAGGCGCAGACCGAGCCCATGGACGTCGAGCCGTTGGAGCTCAGCGCCTCGGAGACCTGGCGGATCGCGTAGGGGAACTCCTCGCGCGTCGGCAGCACCGGCACGAGGGCGCGCTCGGCGAGAGCGCCGTGGCCGATCTCGCGGCGCTTCGGGGAGCCGACGCGGCCGGTCTCACCGGTGGAGTACGGCGGGAAGTTGTAGTTGTGCATGTAGCGCTTGCGGGTCACCGGGGAGAGGGTGTCCAGCTGCTGCTCCATGCGGAGCATGTTGAGGGTGGTGACGCCCAGGATCTGGGTCTCGCCACGCTCGAACACCGCGGAGCCGTGCACCCGCGGGATGGCCTCGACCTCGGCGGCCAGGGTGCGGATGTCGGTGACACCGCGGCCGTCGATGCGCTTCTTCTCCTTGATGACGCGCTCGCGGACCAGCTGCTTGGTGAGCGAGCGGTACGCCGCGGAGATCTCCTTCTCGCGGCCCTCGAACTCCGGCAGGAGCTTCTCGGCGGCGAGCTGCTTGACGCGGTCGAGCTCGGCCTCGCGCTCCTGCTTGCCGCCGATGGTGAGCGCCTGGGCCAGCTCGGGGCGGACGGCGGCGGTCAGCGCCTCCAGGACGTCGTCCTGGTAGTCGAGGAAGATCGGGAACTCGCCGGTCGGCTTGGCGGCCTTCGCGGCCAGGTCGGCCTGGGCCTTGCAGAGCACCTTGATGAAGGGCTTCGCGGCCTCGAGACCGGCGGCGACGACCTCCTCGGTGGGGGCCTCGGAGCCGCCCTTGACCAGCTGGATGGTCTTGTCGGTGGCCTCGGCCTCGACCATCATGATCGCGACGTCGCCGTCCTCGAGCACCCGGCCCGCGACGACCATGTCGAACACGGCGTCCTCGAGCTCGGTGTGCGTCGGGAAGGCGACCCACTGGCCGTTGATCAGCGCGACGCGGACGCCGCCGATCGGGCCGGAGAAGGGCAGGCCGGCCAGCTGGGTGGACGCGGACGCGGCGTTGATCGCGACGACGTCGTACAGGTGGTCGGGGTTGAGCGCCATGATGGTGGCGACGACCTGGATCTCGTTGCGCAGGCCCTTCTTGAAGGACGGGCGCAGCGGGCGGTCGATCAGCCGGCAGGTGAGGATGGCGTCCTCGGAGGGACGGCCCTCACGGCGGAAGAAGGAACCGGGGATCTTTCCGGCCGCGTACATCCGCTCCTCGACGTCGACCGTCAGAGGGAAGAAGTCGAGCTGGTCCTTGGGGTTCTTGGACGCGGTGGTGGCCGACAGGACCATCGTGTCGTCGTCCAGGTACGCGACGGCGGAGCCGGCGGCCTGCTTGGCCAGGCGGCCCGTCTCGAAGCGGATCGTGCGGGTGCCGAAGGAGCCGTTGTCGATAACGGCCTCGGCGTAGTGGGTCTCGTTCTCCACTAGCGTTTTCTCCTCGTCTTCGTCCTGTGCTGCCCGTGTGGCAGGGGGACGGTGGCGGAGAAGCGCGCCATCCGGTGCGGGCCGGTCTTCGATCGAAGCACCCGGGGTTCACTCCCCGGGGGCCACTACCGAGGACCGGCGGCGGCGAGGTGCGCTTCTCCTCGTTCGTTGTGCTGGGGCTGCGTCCGGCGGGGCCGGGCGCTCCGCCCACGGTGTCGTACTGGGTACTTCTTTTGTTGTGCGTTGTGCTACCACACTACAAAGCAGGGGTGACAGTCCGCACGTACAGCAAAGGGAGCGGCCCCCTTCTCGTGGGAACCGCTCCCTTCACGGCGTCTTACTTGGCGCCGCCGGCCGCACCGCGGCGGATGCCGAGGCGGTCGACCAGCGTACGGAAGCGCTGGATGTCCTTCTTGGCCAGGTACTGCAGCAGGCGGCGGCGCTGGCCGACCAGGATCAGCAGACCACGGCGGGAGTGGTGGTCGTGCTTGTGGGTCTTGAGGTGCTCGGTCAGGTCCGAGATACGGCGGGACAGCAGAGCGACCTGGACCTCGGGGGAGCCGGTGTCGCCCTCCTTGGTACCGAACTCGGACATGATCTGCTTCTTCGTAGCGGCGTCGAGCGACACGCGTACTCCTCGTAGTCTTCTGAGTGCCTCCGAGTGCCCCTGGTCTGCATCTCAGGAGAGCTTCTGTGACTCGGGAGGCCGGGCTCGCCGGGCGCGTCCTCCGGGATCCCTGTCGGCCCCTGGGGGCATGGGACGAGGTCCGGGAGTGCGTACACGAACGGCCGTCACACAGGGTACCAGCCCGCGGCCGACCGGTTTCCCCCACCTGTGATCCGGCGGCCGGTGCCCCCACCCGTGACCCGGCGGCCGGTGCCCTCAGCCGGCCCGCAGCAGCCGGTCCGCCACGACGACGGCGACCAGCCCGGTCACCAGCAGCCAGGTGCCGATCCTGGTCCGTCCCCGGCGGCTCAGCTCGATGACCACGCCGCACAGCAGGAGGGTGGCGCCGTAGACACCGACGGTGAGCAGCGAGGGCTGCTCGCGAAGCCCCACGACCAGGATGACAGCGGCCGCGGCCATGATCGTCCCGGCCACCGCGATACGTATACGGCGGGCCTGGCGGGGGGTGAGGGAGCGGTGGGGGTCTTCGTCGCCCTGGTCGTCGTCCTCATACCCCTGATCGTCCTGATCGCTGTGATCGCTGTGATCATCGTGCCACTCGGGCTCGGGCGGGTCCCCTTCTTCTGCTGCTCCGGCCGCTCCTGCCGCTCCGGCCGCTCCGGCCGCTCCGGCCGCTCCGGCCGCTCCTGGCTGAAGATCCCCCGGATTCTTCGGATCAGCCGGATTCTCCGGCTGATCCGGCTGCTCCGTCCCCCTGGCCCCCCTGCTCTCTCCTGCTCCCCCTGCTCCCCCGGTGTGCCGGGTCTCGTCGCCGTCGGATTCTTCTTGACGGATGTCGACGTTTCGTTCGTCGGTCGAGGTCATGGGGGCAGCGTAGAAGTGGAACAGCAGTTCGCGTCGGCAAAACTGCGGTCCCGGCCTCCGCTCGCGGGTCGTCGGGCATCGGCCGCCGGGGGCGTCAGATCCCGCCCCGCACCTTCCCGTAGACGCCGAGGACGGCCAGGCAGACCGGGACCAGGGAGAGCAGGACCAGGGAGTCCGCGAGGTCCAGCATCCTGCCCCAGAAGGGGGAGAGGCCCTTCTGCGGCACGATCAGGGCGATCGAGATCAGCAGCAGGACGCCGACCACGACCGAGGCGCCGAGCCACAGGGTCCTGATGTCGACGGGGCCGGAGTTGCCCTGGACCAGTTCGACCAGGATGTCGGCCGGGGGCGAGATCGCGAGGCCCAGGACCAGCAGGCCGAGGGTGCCGACACCGGCCACGAACAGGCAGGTCACCTGGGCGGTGTAGCGGAACAGGCGGGCGCGCAGCATCGCGGCGAGGCCGGTGCACAGGGCGAGCAGCTGGGCCCAGCCGCTGTCGCTGAAGCCGAGGACCGCGCCGCCCGCGCCGATGATGACCGCGGCGCAGCCGCCGACCAGTCCGAGCAGCAGTTCGTGGCCCCGGCTGGTCTGGGCGACGATGCGCTGGACGTCGACCGACTCCAGGTCGCCGTCCCGGCCCTCACGGCGGGCCCTGGCCAGATCCTCCGGGTTGCGGAAGCCGATGGGGAGTTTGGCGAAGCGGGCCGACCAGCCTGGCAGGAAGCCGATGACGGCCAGCGAGACGACCGCGGTGCCCGCGGCGATCTGGCGGGGCGCGGCGTCGGTGAGCACCCCGCAGAACACGGCGAGGGTGCCGATCGCGGCGGCGAGTGCGGCGGCCACGAAGGGGGCGTCGCCCTGCGGCAGCAGCATGATCAGCACGATCGAGAAGAGGAGGACGACGACACAGCCGACGAGGAACTGGATCCTGCCGGGGCCCTGGCCCGCGTCCTGGGGGATGACGCCGGAGCCCGCGATGAGGGCGTGCGGCAGGGCCGAGACACCGAGCGCGACGGCCGAACCGCGGTCGTCGTAGACGCGGGCGCGCACCCCGGCGAGTGCCGTCAGGGCGACAGCGACCACACCGGCGAGGATGCCCTGGAGGCCGTGCATGTCATGGCGTATCGGGTCCGCGAACCAGAAGACGAAGCCGAGCATGACGAGCAGCAGCGCGCCGGAGACCAGTCCGGCCACCCGCATCAGGTTGTCGTTCCAGCTGCGGAGGTCCTGCTTGACCGCGGCGGCGATCGCGTCCACCACGTCGTCGTGCACGGCCGGCGGCAGCGAGTCGGCGAAGGTGCGCAGCAGCAGCACCTCTCCGTCCCTGACCCGGTGCTCCAGCAACGACCGGCTCGCGTCGAGCACTTGGCCCTCGCGGCGTACGAGGTGGTAGCCGGCGGGGCTGGTGTCCGGCTGGACCAGGCCCGAGAGCCTGACGATCTCGGGAAAGAGGTCCTGAATCGGCAGGTCCTCCGGCAGCGCCACATCGACTCGGCTGTCCGGCGCTGCGATGGTGATTCGGCAGAAGCCTGTCGAAGTCCCCGTGCTCACCTGGTAGTTCCCCCTGATAGACAAGGCTTCTTCACGTCATTTTCACGTCCTCGCGCCGCTGGTGGGGCGCGGAGCGTCACCCTATCCGCTGCCGCCCGGGGGGCAGGGGCCGCCTGCCGCATTTCTCCCAGGACCCGCCAGGCATCTCCATCGTCCTGCCTCCTTTGCGCCTCGTGCGCATCAGTAGGATCGACGACTGCGCGGACGACGCCTACGCGAACGAGAAAAGGTCGCGGTACACGGGGGCGTCGGTACCAAGACGTGTCAATCGCGAAGGATGAGTGCATCGGTGAGCGTCGTCATCATCAAACGGCCGCCGCGGACAGCGCCCCCGGTCGTCCCGGACGGCGAGATCAGACTGGAGACGCCCCCCGAGATCCCGCGTGAGGGCGAGGAGAGCATGCTGATGACCCTGCTGCCCATGATGGGCATGCTGGGTTCCGTCGGCTTCTTCTTCATGCCGGGGCTTCCGTCCTATATGCGGGTGGTCGGCGGGCTGATGCTCGCCTCGACCGTGGCCATGGCGGCTGCCCAGTTCGCCAAGTCGCGTCAGGGCGGCGGCGCCGGGATGGCCCAGGACCGACGCGACTACTTCCGCTATCTCGAACAGGTCCGCAAGGACGTGCACAAGACCGCTGACCTTCAGCGGCGCAGCCAGCTCTTCCAGCACCCGGACCCGGACCAGTTGTGGGCGGTGGCGGTCGACAGCCGACGGCTGTGGGAACGGCGCCCGACCGACGGTGACTTCGCCTCCGTTCGCATCGGCCGCGGCATCCAGCAACTGAACACTCCGCTGGTGGCACCCGAGACGGCACCGAAGGAGGAGCTGGAGCCGCTGACCGCGGCAGCCATGAAGGCCTTCCTCGACGCGCACGGCAGCCTCTCCGAACTGCCGGTCGCGGTCTCGCTGCGCGCCTTCTACCACGTGACGGTGTGCGGGGAGCCCGACACGGTCTACGGCAACGCCCGCGCGGTGCTGGCGCAGCTGACGACGCTGCACTCGCCGGAGGACCTGATGGTGGCCGTGGTGGCGCACCCCTCCGCGGCACCCGAGTGGGACTGGGTCAAGTGGCTTCCGCACGCCCAGCATCCGAAGGCCAAGGACGGGGCGGGCTCGGCCCGGCTCCTCTTCGACGACCTCGGGGAGCTGGAGGAGGCGCTGGCGGACCAGCTGGAGGACCGGCCCCGCTGGAACCGTGACGCCAATCCGGTCTACGACCAGCCGCATCTGATCGTCGTACTCGACGGTGGCACGGTGCCCCCGGACTCCGAACTCGCCAGTACCGAGGGGCTCCAGGGCGTCACCTTCCTGGAGATCGCCCCGGGCGACCTGGAGGAGGAGCTGCGGGCCGGTCTGACGGTCTATGCGAAGCCCAAGGGGATGCGGCTGTTCGTCGGCCACGAGTCCGCGTACACCGGCAGGGCCGATGTGCTGAGCGCGGCGCAGGCCGAGTCCCTCGCGCGGCAGCTCTCGCCCTTCCGGGTCGGCTCCGCGGAGGAGGGCGAACCCCTGCTGTCCAACCTGGACTTCACCGATCTGATGGGGATCGGTGACGCGGGTGCCGTCGATGTCGCGCGCACCTGGCGGCCGCGCACCCTGCACGAGCGGCTGCGGGTGCCGATCGGTGTCGGCGAGAACGGCGAGCCGGTCATGCTGGACCTCAAGGAGGCCTCGCAGGAGGGCATGGGCCCGCACGGGCTGTGTGTCGGCGCGACCGGTTCCGGCAAGTCGGAGCTGCTGCGCACGCTGGTCCTCGGGCTCGCGGTGACGCACTCCTCGGAGACCCTGAACTTCATCCTCGCGGACTTCAAGGGCGGTGCGACCTTCGCGGGCATGGCGGACATGCCGCACACCGCCGCCGTCATCACCAACCTGGCGGACGACCTGACCCTGGTCGACCGTATGCGGGACGCGATCACCGGCGAGATGCAGCGCCGCCAGGAGCTGCTGCGCACCGCGGGCAACTACGCGAACCTGCACGACTACGAGAAGGCCCGGGCGGCGGGCGCCGCCCTGGAGCCGATGGCCTCACTGGTGATCGTGCTGGACGAGTTCTCCGAACTCCTCACCGCCAAGCCGGACTTCATCGACATGTTCATTCAGATCGGCCGGATCGGCCGGTCGCTGGGTGTGCATCTGCTGCTGGCGTCGCAGCGTCTGGAGGAGGGCAAGCTGCGGGGTCTGGACACCTATCTGTCGTACCGGATCGGTCTGCGGACCTTCTCCGCCGCCGAGTCCCGTACGGCGATCGGTGTGCCGGACGCCTACCATCTGCCGTCGATCCCCGGCTCGGGCTATCTGCGCTACGACACCGACACCATGGTCCGCTTCAAGGCGGCGTACGTGTCGGGGCCGTACCACGGCGAGGGTCCGTCCCGGGTGCACCGCTCCACCCAGCTGCGGCCCGCGCTGTTCACGGCGGAGCATGTGGCGCTGCCGCCGCAGCCGGTGGTCGAGGAGCCGGAGGCCGACAGCGGGGTGGAGGACGCGCTCGCCGACACGGTCCTGGACGTCGTCGTGGGCCGGATGGTGAACCAGGGGCCGCCCGCCCACCAGGTGTGGCTGCCGCCGCTGGAGGAGGCGCCCTCGCTGGACCAGTTGCTTCCCCAGCTGGCGGTGACCCCGGAGCGCGGTCTGACCGCACCCGACTACACGGCGCTCGGGCGGCTCAATGTGCCGGTGGGTCTGGTGGACAAGCCGTTCGAGCAGCGCCGCGATGTGCTGTACCGGGACTTCTCGGGCGGCGCGGGCCACGGTCTGTTCGTCGGCGGTCCGCAGTCCGGCAAGTCCACCCTGCTGCGCACCCTGGTCTCGTCCTTCGCGCTCACCCACACCCCGTCCGAAGTGCAGTTCTACTGCCTGGACTTCGGCGGCGGCGGCCTGATCTCGCTGGAGGAGCTGGCCCATGTCGGCGGGGTCGCGGGCCGGCTGGACGCGGAGAAGGTGCGCCGCACCGTCAGTGAGGTCGAGGGGCTGCTGAACGCGCGCGAGGAGTACTTCCGCGCGAACAACATCGACTCCATCCAGACCTACCGGCAGCGCCGGGCCGCCGGGCTGCTGCCCGACCAGCCCTGGGGGGACGTCTTCCTGGTCATCGACGGCTGGGCGACGTTCAAGATGGACTACGAGCTGCTGGAGGCGGCCGTCACCGACATCGCGACCCGCGGTCTCGGCTTCGGTGTGCATGTGATCCTGACCGCCAGCCGCTACACCGAGGTGCGGCCCGCGCTGAAGGACATGCTCCAGAACCGTATCGAGCTGCGGCTCGGCGACCCGACCGAGTCGGAGATCGACCGCAAGGTCGCCCAGAACGTGCCCGCCACCGTCCCGGGCCGCGGCCTGAGCCTGGACAAGCTGCACTTCATGACGGCGTTGCCCCGGGTCGACGGCTCCTCGGAGACCAAGGACCTGTCCGAGGCGACGGCGATCCTGGTCCGCGGTGTCAACGACAACTGGCCCGGCGCCCACGCCCCGGTCGTACGGCTGCTGCCCACGCTGCTGCCTGCGGAGCGGCTGCCCAAGGGGTACGAGCACCCGGAGCGCGGTGTCGCCATCGGTATCGACGAGTCGTCCCTCGCGCCGGTCTTCGTCGACTTCGAGGCCGATCCGCACTTCATCGTGTTCGGTGAGAGCGAGTCCGGTAAGTCCGCGATGCTGCGGCTGCTCATCAAGCAGATCACCGAGCGCTACACCCCGGACCAGGCGAAGATCGTCATGGGTGACTACCGGCGCGCCCATCTGGAGGGGGTGCCGGAGTCGCATCTGTCGCGCTACTGCGCCTCCGCGCCCGCCCTGACGGAGACGCTGGAGGGCCTGGCCGGGTCGATGGGCCGCCGTATGCCGGGCCCGGACGTCACGCCCGAGCAGCTGCGCAACCGCAGCTGGTACAGCAGCCCGGACGCGTTCGTCATCGTCGACGACTACGACCTGGTGGCGACGGGCATGAACCCGCTGGCCCCGCTGCTCGAATACCTGCCCTTCGCACGGGACATCGGCCTGCGCGTCATCATCGCGCGGTCCTCGGGCGGTGCCAGCCGCTCCCTGTACGAGCCGGTGATGCAGCGCCTGCGGGAACTGGGCGCGCAGGGCATCGTGCTCTCCGGCGACCGGACGGAGGGCGCCCTGCTCGGCAACATCGCGCCCTCCCAACTCCCGCCTGGACGCGGCAACTTCCACACGCGGCGGCGCGGCGGGCAGCTCATCCAGACCGGTTGGCTCCCGGCGCGGTTCTGAGGTCCGGACGGCATCGCCTGAAGCTGTGGAAGGGGCGGCACCGTCGGGTGCCGCCCCTTTGGCATGCGTGCGGGGTCGGCGCCGAGTGGGTCTACGCCGACGGGGTCGACGCCGAGGGGAGTCCGGTACTGGGTCGGGTCCCGAGTACGCCGCTAGTGTGGGCGGTAGAACAAGTATCGATTCACGGGGGGCACTTGTGGCGGACGACGGACTGCGCGCCGATCCCTCGGTCCTCAAGACCGAGGGCCACGCCATGTTCACGGTGGGCCAGGACTTCTCCCAGGCGGTGAAACGCCTGACGGACGGGCTGACCTCACTTGAGGGCGGCGGCACCCCGCCGTGGGGCGACGACGACATCGGCGAGAAGTTCGGGGTGGCCTACGAGGGTCTGCGCGACGGCATGTACCAGTCGATGGGCAGCCTGGCGGAACGTATCGCCGGGATGGGTGTGGCCTTCACCGAGATGGGCGTACGGCACGAGCGGAACGAGGGCGACGAGGACGCCGCCTGGCGTGACATCACCGCCGAGTACAACGGCCAGCTGGACATGCCGACGGGCCCGCACCATGTGCGCCGCCGCCAGGAGGCGTGATCGGGTCGCACCGGAGCGCCGGACCGTCCCCTTCCAAGCCCCGCCCCCTGCAACGGATTTGTGACAGCAACTCCTGAAGTCACCCGCGTCCGGATACGTAAGCTGTGCGCACGGCTGTTCGCTGCGCGATCCCCCTGAACGGGCGCGGAGTGGGACGCCGGTTGTCTACGGGGGTGTGCACTGCTGTGTCGATGATGCTGCCGGACGAACTCGAATGGGTTCTCGAAATGCTCGGCTACCGCTGGCCGACGGCAGACGAGGACAAGCTCAGGGAGTCCGCGAACCTGTGGCGCCGTTTCGGCGACGACGTCACAGGACTGCACACCGCGGCGAACGCCAGCGCGAGGACAGTGGTCGCCCACAACTCCGGTGCCTCGATCGACGCGTTCACCAAGACCTACGCCAAGTTCGACGGCGGCAACGGCTCCGACGGCTATCTGGCCAACGCGGCACAAGCCGCCTGCACCATCGCAAACGTGCTGGAGGCCTGCGCCTACCTCGTCGAACTCGCCAAGTGGGCGGTGATCGCCCAGCTGATCGCCCTGGCCTTCGAGATCGCCGCCGCCCAGGCCGCAGCGCCCTTCACCTTCGGCCTGTCCGAGGCAGGCGCACTCGGCGCCACCCAGGCCACCCGGCTCATCGTGCGCCGCCTCCTCGACGAGCTCAAAGAGGCGCTCATGGAGGCGATCGTCGAGGCGATGAAGGAACCCGCCATCTCGGCGATCGAGGCGATCATCACCGACCTCATCCGCCAGACGGTGAACGTCGGCTTCGGCGCCCAGCAGGGCTACGACCTCGGCACGACCGTCGCGGCCGGGGCGAACGCCGGCTGGGACGCCATCAAGCAGACCCCCCAGACCCTGGCCGAGGGGGTACGCGACAGCCTGGGCCAGAAGGCCGGCCACAGCTTCCACCACGCGATCGACAGCCGCAACAACGGGACCCACGGGGTTTCGGACGGGGCGGATGGGACGGATGGGGAGGGGGCGGACGGCGCGGGCATCGGGGAGGGAGACTCCGGCTCGGATTCCTCTGCGGACTCCTCATCCTCCTCCGATTCTTCCCCCGATTCCTCATCGAGTTCGTCCGATTCGTCATCGTCGACACGCTCGGACGAGGGTCCGGATTCGGGAGGGGACTCGAGAGGCGACTCGGGAACAGAGTCAGCCCCGGGGCGGCACATAGGCGGCGGGATATCCGCCGACATCGGTGGCGCCGATGGCACCGGTGTCCACACGCCCGATGTGGGCGGCGGCCCGGGCTCGGATTCCGATGCCCACTCCGGCAACCACTCCGGCCCCGGCTCCGGTCTGGTCTCCGACGGTGGCTCCCCCTCGGACGCACCGGCCCCGAGACATACGTCATCACTGGCGGACTTCGACGACCCCGCCCCCGGCGGACCTTCGCACACCCCCTCAGGCACCGACGCGCCGTCCAGCGCTCCCGGTACACCCGGCACCGGCCACTCGTCCGTCTCGGGCCTCTCCTCCCCCACCCCGCACTCCACCGCGCCCTCCCACCCGTCCTCCGACGGCACGGCGCCTTCGCCGGGCGGCGGCAGAGACGGCGGCATCAGCACATCCATCGACAGCCTGGCCGCGAGCGTCCCCACCCAGCCGCACGCCTCCCCCTCCTCCACACCCACCGACCACACCCCCGGCGGGACCGGCGGACGCCCGGACGGCGGCCCCACCGCCATGCCGACCGCGCCGACCACGGGCGACGGGTCGGCCCCGCGCCCCGCACAGAGCACGCCCGGCCCCACGTCCGCCACGGCAGGCTCCACCAGTCCGACGAGAAGCCCTTCGCCGGAGGGCCGCGCCTCCGGTCCCGTCGGAGGCCGAATACCGAGTTCGGCCGACGGGCGGCCATCCGGTGCGGGCAGCGGCCTCGTGTCCGGTACGAGGAGCGAAGGCCGCACCCCCGGCGCAGACGACGGCCGCACGCCGCGTACGCCGGAGGGGCGCCCCTCCGCCACTACCGACGGGCGCCCCTCCGGCACCGGTACGACCGACGGCCGCATACCGACTCAGCGCACCCCGGGGACCGCCTCGGACAACCGAACCACGCCACCGAGGAACACCCCGGGCGACCGCACAACTCCCCGTAACACACCCGACGAACGAACCGCACCCCGCACCGCCTCGGACGCCCGGGCCACTCCCCGTCAGGGCGAGCGCCCAAATCCCCGCAACACCCCGAACGAGAGTCCGAGTCCTCGCAACACCCCGAGCGACGGACCGAGCCCCCGCAACACCCCGAGCGACGGACCGAGTTCCCGCAACGCGCCAAACGACGGGCCGAACCCCCGCAACACTCCGGCAGACCGCACCACCCCCCGCAACAACCCCAGCACCGCACCGGGTGACCGCACCCCCACCCGCCCTCAAGACCCCAACGAAGCCCGGAGCGGGAGCGGGAGCGCAACCCCGGCCGCACCCCGTACTCCGAACCAGGAATCCAGCCGGACCACACCTCCCCCCAGCCCCTCCAACACCCCCTCGAACCGCACCCCGGCATCACCACCCCCCTCCCCGGACTCCCCCGACTCTCCCAACTCCCCCGCCCAGCAAGGCTCCGCCCAGACCCCCCGCGGCACCGGCACGCCCGGTACCCAGAACTCACCGGGCTCCCGCAGCACCCCCCAGCGGCCCAACCAGCCCGCGGGCACCACACCCGGCACCCCTCCCCACCCGAACGGCCCCCAGCAACCGGCCGCGCACCACCACACCCCCCAGTCGTCCGACGGCAGCCCGGACAACTCCCACCACCGCGGGCACGACCAGGTGACCCCGGTCCCCATCCATTCCGTCACCCCCGCGGCCACTCCCCCGACACCGCCGCCACCCACAGGCCACGCCGCCCCGCAGGCGCCGGGCGCGCCCCACGCCGATCCCGGGGCCTCCCCCCAGCAGCACCCGCACCAGGAAAGTCTGACCACCATCCGTGACGGCCTGGACCACTACCCGGGCGGTCTTACCGAACCCCACCCCGCAGACCAACAGGCCCTGGTCAACGCCGTACCGCACCAGCCGGACGGCACCCCGGAACGCTTCCCTGACCCTTTCGACAACTGGTCCCAGCTCCAGAACGACGGCGGCAATCAGGTCCCCGGACGCAGCAACAACTGCGCCGACTGCTCCCGCTCCTTCCTGGAAACCTGGTACGGAAACCCCCAGGTCTCGGCCCCCCGCACCCTCGACGTCGACGAACACGGCAACCCCGACCCCTGGTCGCCCGAACACGACGCCAACGAGAACCAGATCCGCTGGTCGGGTGCCACGCACATCTACGCCGGCACCGGCAACGACCCCGACACACCCGCCCGTATCGCCTGGGACCTCCACCAAGGCGGCCACGGCTCAGCGGCCATCGTCCAGGTCGACTGGCCCGGCGGAGGCGGTCACGCCTTCAACGCCGTGAACCACCACGGCAACATCGTCTGGATCGACACCCAGAGCGGAGCGGTCAGCCACCAGCCGCTCCACATCCCCAACGCGGCCCGCGTCTGGCACATCCCCCTGGACCCCCACCGCAACCCGATCCACCCACCCCCGCCCCCCACCACCCCGCACCACGACTCGGCCAATCCCCACGAGGGCACCGGCACCCCCCACGAGACCGCCGCACAGGGAGTTCCCCATCAGCCAGGGGAAACTCCGCACGACCCTTCGCACCACGAGTCGCACCACGAGGGATCCACGGACGGCAAAGCGGCCGCCGGACCAGACCATCCCCTTCATGACCCCAGCCGCACCAGCCATCCACGACTTCCCGAACCGGAAGCTGTCGACTCGACGCATTACGGAATGGCGCCGATGGAGCATCAGGCGGCGCTGCGGGAAACGAATGACGTCCGCCAGGTGGACCTGGATCCCGTTCATCAGCATCTCAACGACTGGCTTACCCCTGTCCCCAACGAGGACGGCAACAGCACCCGTATCCCGCTCATCGACGCCGTTCAGTCATGCAGTCCGCCGCGAACGGACGACCCCGACCATACGCCGGTGATTCTGCGCCACGACGATCTGGCCAGAATCCTCCCGGGATTCGAGGACATGCATCCGGGTGAGCGGGGTGCGGTGGTCGCCTCACTGGCACGCTTGAGCCACAACTTTCATGCATCCCACGCGGTGGGCGCGAGCCCGGAGCCGACGGAGGGGTATGCGTCGCACGGCTCGAATGCGCATCAAAAGGCGGGCTGGAACGCAAGTCACCGCGATGACCAGGAGTTGAGGCAGGCGATTGAGAAGGAATTCGGAAGGTCGGGGATATCCGGAGCTTTGCGAAGTTCAGGAGATCACCATCCCGACTTCACCGGCAGAAACTATGCGGCACTCGAAGTATACGATCCCGCCCATCATCGCATAAGCTACGTGGTGGACAGTTCCTACCCGAACCCCGGCGGCGGGGAAAAGGGGAAACACTCGGAACCGAACCTTCTCGACTACCTCGAAAAGGTCAACGCCGCGCGTACTGAAGGAGGGGCATACGAGCCCCTGAGCATGTACTCCGACAGGGAGCCGTGCGGCCACGGGCAAGGTTACGCAAACTGCGCAAACCTACTCTCGCTGAAAATGCATAACGTCGATGTTTACTACGGAACCGGCTACCGAAAGAACGCACCGATCGTCGATCCGACTCCACCCCCACAAGGGACGTACAAGAAGCAGTTCGACAAGGACCTGGCCAGGAACCTGGCGACGCTCGGTAAGATATGGATCCGCGCCATGTCGGAAGGCGGCTTGCGAGCCAATCCGGATCAGTGAGACCCGAGGGAAGACCGTTATTCAGAATGGACAGCACACACAATTCAACCGAGCTCACCGCTCACATTCACTCATGGGCGAGTGACGCATCGGCCGAGCACAACGTCCTGTTCGTAGATGGACCTTCGGGCGCCGGGAAGACCGAAGTCCTCCGGACTGTCGCCCGGACCACCCCGGAAACCTCACTGATCGACGCCTCGGGCCTCTCCACCGAGCAAGTGATGGACAGCGTCATGCAGACCCTCGGCGTGCCGTACGGGGACTACCGGGATGCGGATCTCCTCATCGACGACATCGGGGACCAGTGCCGGAGTCGCGTTCTGCTCGTGGCCAATACCCAGTGGGCCGGGCAAACCAGGAGCACAGCCGAGCCACGCCATCTCACCAGCCTGCTCGTACGCGGCCTGGGCAGCCCCTACAGAAAGTCCGGCGTCAAGGTCGTGCTGGAGGTCAGCAGCGATGCCCACCCGCTCGGCAACTGGTTCAGGTCCCCCCTCACACTTCCGCCTCGCCCCCGACGAATCCGATCCGACATTCAGTCCCTTCCATCCCCGCACCGGGCCGCAGTAAAAGCTTTGGCACTTGCCGAGCTGCGCAGCGTCAGCTTCAGGGAATGGCGCGACCTCTGCTCCGCACTGGGCGCGCATCTGAAGGAATCGGAACTGCAAGAAATTGCCGCCGATTTGAACCTGGCATCGGTCGATGAGAGTGGCACCGTGAGCGTGTCGCTGAACCCCGAGTTCGACACCGACGCACTTCGGGAGCAGATTCCCCACGACGAGTCTCACGCCTTTCATGATGCCCTCGTCGACCGAATGTTCACCTGCGCCGAGGACGACCCACTCACGGGCTATCTGGCTCGCGCCCTGCCGGCCCACGCAGCCGTAGCGGGCCGCTTCGAGGAACTGTCGTCCACGCCACATGTACTCGCCAAATGCGCCCATACCGCCTTGTTCGAAGCGCTACCCGTCGCCTTTCCCGACGGCGTTCCAGCAGGCACCCGTTCCGCGGACCTGCACTACCTCGATGCCCTGGGCGTAGCGCCGTCCTCGCACACTGAATGGCTCTCTCTCCTGCACCTTCTGGCTCTGAGTCAGGGTGATGTCGAGCGCGCACGCATGCTGATGGAGTCTGCTGCCGCCCCTCTGCCCTGGCACACCGTGTGGACCCATTGGCGGGCGCCCGGCTGCTTGCGTTTCCCCGGCACCCAGACCGACGCAGTCGAATCCCTGAGGACCGGCACCGCCGACTCCACGATCACCAGTACCAGTGAAAACGGACAGGAACGGACGTGGGACGCAGCTACCGGACATCCCATCCAACCGGCCGAACGGGATCCTGAAGCGCATCCACACAGTTCAGCGCCCCCACACCGCTGGCAGGCGGAACCTTCCTGGAACCTGCTCCGGCTCCGGCTCGCCACCGCCCCCGACGACGTCCGCACAGTGCAGGCTCCTGCCCTCCGAGATGCAGCTTGTACTGGCGATCTGGTGGTGCTGGGCGGGGATCGGGGCGTCTACGCCATCAAACCCGACGTCCATTACCGCCCGAAGGCCCCACTCCGTGCACTTCCGGCGGTCGGGCCACGCGTAGGAATTTCGCCACGCCCCTATGACGAGGCCGCCTGCCGCCCCACCCGTGAGCGCGTTCTCCAGATCTGGGCCGCCGAGCACGTCCCAACGATTCCCGAAGA
This sequence comes from Streptomyces sp. NPDC052040, assembly GCF_044548405.1. Lineage (NCBI taxonomy): Bacteria > Bacillati > Actinomycetota > Actinomycetes > Kitasatosporales > Streptomycetaceae > Streptomyces > Streptomyces sp. NPDC052040. The sequence continues at coordinate 24,484 of NZ_JBIUBV010000007.1, forward strand.
GCACTTGCCCGCCGGTCTGACGCACGAACCGACCCGCCGTTTCCTCTCCCAGGTCGGCTTTCCAGCGGTCTCCGACTTCTACAGCCTCAACACTCACCACCTCGCCGACACCGGCCTGGCGGAGCGCGGCTGGGAAGGCGGCACATCGTTCAACACATCTGTCGGAAATGGCCCGTTCTACGAGCTGGGAACCTGGATCGGCGGCGTCCTGCTCCTCGACGGGCCCACCGGCCGCGTCCTGCGCCTGACACAGCCGTCAGCCATCGACAGCGACCACCCCGGAGAGCCGCTCGCCGGCTCCTCACTCGCCCAGTTCGTCGCCGCGGTCTCCCTCCAATGGGAGTACATGCTGGCCTACACCACATCCGGCGGCCTCGACAGCGCAGACCTGCTCGCGGAACTCACATCATGGCTCTCGAAACTGGACCCCGCAGCCGCACAGACCCAGAACTGGGGCCACGTATTGGATCCGGACAACTTCTCTTACCTGTAACAGTCATTGACGAGCGTCCTGAGTTGCCGATTGCCGATTGCGATGGCTGATGGCTGATGGCTGATGAGACAGCAATCGATCAACAGCCCACCGTCGGCCACGGATGGCTCGCGACCACCCACCCCGAAGCCTCCAACCCCCGCTTCAGAGGCGCCCTGCCTATCTCAACGATCCCTATGAGAGGACGTCATGGCCAACGCCGTTGCGCAGATAGTTGATTGGTGGCGACATGGGGGCAGCCGGGAAGGTTCCGTCGAGCTACTGGGGCACACGGGATCGGGCCGAACGGACATCCTCCTACAGGTACGGGATGCCCTGCCTGACGCCGTGTGGGTTGATGCTTCAGGACTCTCCGCCGAAGGACTACTGGAGGAGATTCTCGACGCCTTCAGGGTGTCGGACCCTTGGGGTCGAAGGTCGAACTGGGCATGGGAACTGAAGATGGCGGGGGTCCGCGACCGACCTCTGATCGTGGCAAACGCCCATCGCGCAGGTCGTACCAGACGATCGATGCAGTCGGGCCGGGTCGTCCAGAGTCTGCTCGGCCGCATGGTGCTCCGGGCCGGTGCCCGGGTGATTGTCGAGTCTCATCCGGATGACCGATGGTCGCGGGACTGGTTGACTCTTGACCTCACGGCGTCCGCAGGACCGCCGCCGGGCGTCGAAGCGGCACGCGGTGAGCCGGCCGTACAAGCGCTGGCATGCGCCGAGCTGCGACGCTGCCCCCTCACGGTGTGGTCGGAATTGGCTCGAGGGATGGGCGCCGAGACCTTCACCGAAGGGGAACTCGTTGCCCTGGTCGGTCAATTGCCCGGGATACTTGAAGTCGACTCGGGCCATGTCCGATTCCTGGACGAGCGAATCGCGGAGGATCTACGGCAGGAGGTCCCGGCCGAAGTCAGTCGCCGAGTCCATGCACAGGTAGTCGGTCGGTTGATTGCCCTGACGGGTGAGCTGCCGCCCGAGGAAGGCTGGGCGGCGACCGGCCCCGTCGGACAGTACGCCGCTCATGCCCTTCCCATGCACGCTCTCCAGGCCGGCATGTTCGACGAACTCTTCGTCCATGGCCATCTAGTGGCACATGTCGACCAAGGCGCTCTGCTCGATGCGGCAAACTGCCGTGACGCTCTTATGCCTGCCGAAACGCCTGCGGCAGACGCGGCCGCGCTGTGGACGAGCGGTGTCAGCTCCTTGAGTCAGCCTGAGTGGGCTTCCTGGCTGCACCTCATGAGCACTGCACGTGGCGATCTGGAAACCGCCCGTGAGATCGAGCTGTCAGGAATCCGGCTTCCCTGGCGTGTCCGCTGGGCACACTGGCGGCCGCCGTACGGCTGGCGTTCCGACTATGTGTGGCCCGGACCCTTGCGGGAGATTGCCGCCACTCACCAGGGCGGCCGCGAAGTCGTTGTCGGCAGCGGGCAGTGGGACAGGCGAGTCCGCCTGTGGGACACCGCAACCGGTGATCTCATTGCGGGGCCCTGGAGCGACGGCATCCCGGCGCCGGGCCAGACGGAGCCCCTCTGGCCACGCGGTAAAGACGTGGAGCTGATGCAGCCGTGGCTGGAGTTGACACCGTATGGAGGCGGGGCGGTGCCACTCCTGACGGAGACGCTGAAGGCAGACGACGTGGTCGTACTGGCCGGGGTCGGAGGGGTACTGGCCGTTGAGCCGCACGACCCGGCCGCCTTCACCAAGCTGGAGCGCACCTTTGGAGAAGCAACTCTCGGCCACTTCGGCCTGGTCGACGGCGGTGCACCGGCTACCTGGTTCACACCGCAGCGTGATGTCCTGGAGAAGCTGTTCGAGGAGCAAGCCGTACAGCGCCTTCAGACACCCGCATTGCCCGCTGGCCTTCAGAACGATGACGCCCGCCGTACGCTCTGCGACATCGGCTTCCCCACTTTCGTGGGTGCCGGACTGGACCTGGTGGCCGTTGCGGACGACGGCCTCACCGAACTCTCGGCGGATGATGTCTGGGGAGAGGATGACGGCAGCGGCGTCTACTACCGGCTGGGCACCTGGTGGGACGGCCGCATCGTCGTGAACGGCGCGGACGGCAGGGTCTATCGCCTTCCGGCGGAGGACGAGGACGGGAACGGGGACTCCGACGCAGTCGTGGCGACGACACTCAGCAACTTCGTCGCCATGCTCCAGGTCTACGTCCTCGGGCGATGCCTGTTCCCGATGGCCTCCAGCCGCAGCGAGCGTGAGGACATCCGAGACGACATCGACAACAACCTGACGGCGATCGATGAGGAAGGAGGGACTCATCCGGCATGGAGTTACGGGCTCTGGGAGGACGCCTGAGCCGACGTACACCTCCACTGCCCCGGCGTCAGGCCAAGGTCGTTGCACGTGATCCATCTTCATCAGGAGTTGCATGTCCGAGCCCACCTCTGAGCCCGAACACCTGTCAACGTGTCAGCTCAAGGCTTGGTTGGCGAACTGGTGGAACGACGGGCGGATTGGCGGCTCCCAGGTCCATGTCATCAGCCGGTCCGGCATTGCTCATCTGCTCGGCGAAGCGATCCACCAGATCCCCCGCAGTGCCGTCATCGACGCCACAGGCGCGGATGCTGAGGATGTCTTCCGGCGCATGCTCACCGCCATCGGTGTAGCCGACTCCGACCTGACACCTCACAGATGGCACCGTGCTGCCAAGCGGCTGGCCAAAGACAGACTCGTCCTGGTCACGAACGCCCGGCGAGCGGGTTCCACGCGGCGATCCGCCCAGCCGAGCGCGGTGGTGGACTTGGCCGCCGGACGTCTGGCCCTTCGAGGGGCCGACGTGATGGTCGACATCGGTCCGCAGGGGCAGGAACGGGTAGGCCACCGACGGGGAATCGTCACTCTCGTAGTAGACGATTCAGTGGTCGACGATTCGGTGACCGACGCTTCGGTGGTCGACGCTTCGGTGGTCGGCGATCAGCACAAGCGCCTTGATGCGCAGATCAAAACCGCGATGGCCTCTCCACACCTCCAGGCACTCGCCCTGTCCGAACCCAGGCATGTCCCGCTGCCGGTATGGAGTCAACTGGTCCAGGGGGCGGCGATCCCGGACCACGACGAGGACTCTCTACGCCGAACTGCCGAACAGCACTCGGACCTCATCACCATCCTCAGCGACCAAGTCGTTGTCTTCACCGATGAGTCCGTGCCCGACGCTGTGCGCCGCCAGACACCCGAGGCACTCAGCACTCAGGTCCACCGGCACATGGCGCAGTGGCTCCGCAGTACCAGCCCACGATTCCGCCACCCCGATGGGTGGGCCGCCTCCGGCCCCCTCGGCCGTTATGCCGCCGAGGGACTGGCCATGCACGCGGTCCAAGCAGGTATGTTCGAAGAACTCCTCGATGACGGCAGAGTGGTGGCCAACCTGCCGCAGACAGCACTCCTGGACGCGGCACACTCCGCTTTCGACGGTTCACTCTTCGGCTCGAATGCCGCCGCCGACGCGGTCTTCCTCCAGATGTACGGCGTGACTCCCGCTTCCCAAGCACAGTGGGCTGCATGGCTTCATCTCATGGCAACAGCAAGGGACGATGCCGAACTGTGCACGGGCATCGAGAACTCGGGAGTGCACCTCCCCTGGAAGGCGCTGTGGACGCACTGGCGCCCACCCGGCGGGTATGACCCCGGCTACCTTCAGCCCGGACCGATTGACGAACTCTTCGCTGTGCGATGGCGGGGGCAGCCTGCCGTGGCTGGCCACTCAATCGACGGCACCGTCCGCGTCTGGGACATCGCATCGTCCGAACTCCTGGCAGGCCCCTGGAGCGACGAAGCATTTCCCTTCGACCAAGTGCGCGATCTGGACTGGGCTGCGGATACCCCCGCCCAGCACCGCGGCCCCAGAAGCATCAGCGAACTCCGAACCCAGGAACGGACTGTCGAGGGACCGAGCGACGACCACGACTTCCTGCCCGTCGCACTCGATATGGATGACACCACGGTAATCGCCGGAGTGGGCGGCATCTTCGCGGTGGCTTCGGCGACACCGGAGACTCCTGCGGAGATCGCCCCGCTGGGAGACACACCCCTGCTCGGAATCCGCACCGCAGCCGGGCCCACCAAGCCGAAGCACAGCCCCAGGGTGACCGCTTCCGCCTTCGACAGGCTGTTCCCGGACGCCTCGGTTCTGAGCACCCAGGATGACGACATTCCTGCTGGCCTGACGGACGAGACCGCACGTCATGTGCTGGCCGAGATCGGCCTCCCCGCGATCAATGAGAAGGGAGTCGAACTTCAGTCAGGCGATACGCGATTCCTGGAGGAGCGACCATGGCCCAGTGATGCGGAGCCACCCCGGGAGACCGGCCCCTTCTTCCGCATCGGTCGGTGGATGGGCGGCGTGGTCGTCATCGACGGTCCCACCGGGCACGTACTGCGGATGCCCCACAGCATCGAAGAGAGCGGCCTCGACGGCACACTCCTCGCCAACGACATGGACCGCTTCCTGAGAATGCTCACCCACTGGATCACCGGCCTCCGAACCCTGGAGAACCTGGACAACCAGGACGAAGCCCATCTGCTGCGCCAGCACATCGACGATGCACTCTGGGACCTCGACACCGAGGGTGCCAACGCCGGTGCCTGGAAGTATGCGCTGCACAACGAATGACCAGCCAGCCCGATACCACCACCCACGACGACAAGGAGACCCGTTCCATGACCTCGGACACCCCGGCCCCGGCTCCCCCCAGCACCCCCGAGGAAGCCCTCGCCATCGTCCGCAGCCGATATGCCCAACCGAAGCTGCCCGATGGGACCCCGGCCACCCTGAACGTGCACGAGTTCGACATCGGGTATCTCGTGTACGCGACCTTCCCGCCCGTCACCGACGCCGAAGGCCGTCCGCAGCCCTCGTCGCCGGGGGGAAGCAAGATCGTGGTCGCCAAGGACACCGGTGAGACCGTGACCGTCCCCAACTATCCGACCGAGGACGCCATCGCGCTGTATCGCCGTCAGCACCAGGCTCGGCGGCCGAACGCCTGAACCATCCCGACGTCGAGGGTGCAGCGAAGGCGCTCCGCGTGCGGGGCTGTGGACAAACTCCGGCTGTCCGTGTGCGGCGCCTAAGATCGGCGTTGTAGTCGTATTCGGCGTATTCGACGTATGCGGCGTATGCGGTGGCGGAGGGCGGGGAGACGGGGACCATGAGCGGCTCGAGCGAGAACAGTCAGGTTACGCAGCAGGCACAGGGCACCCGGCACGCCCAGGACGTCCGGGAGTACGTGCCCCACCCGCACCTGGGCGGCCGAAACGCCGCCCTGCGGGCGTTGGCCGCGTGGCGGGCGGGCGCGGCCGGGGCACCGCGCGTGATCGTGGTCACCGGTGATTCCGGCAGCGGACGTTCGCGCCTGCTGACCGGCTTCCTGATGCTGTGCGAGCCGGGGTTCCGCAAGCAGTTGCCCCTGGATGCGATGGACCCGTCGGCGGTCCCTCCGGAGCTGCCGCCACCGGCGGTTCCGTCCCCGGAAGGCCTGACCGCCGCCCAGGTGCTGTGGCTGCTCGCCGACCACTACGAGCTGAACGCCACCAGCATCCAGGAGGTGTTCGCCGAGCTGGCCGCGTTCGAGGAGCCGGTCACCATTGTCGTACCGGATGTGGACCGGGCCGGGCCGGTGCGGGCCGCGGGAGAGCCGGCGCGGCTGGTACGGGAGGTCCTCGCGCCGCTTGCCGCCACCGGTACGGTGCGGTTGCTGGCCGAAGTACCGCGTCCGCTGGCCGCCGAGCTGGCCCTCGCTCTTCCGTCCGGCACCGTAGGAGTCATCGACCTCGACGAGCCGGAGTGGGCCGATCCCCAGGACCTGGTACGGCACGCCGAGGCGGCCCTGAGTCCGGAGTTCGGTGCGCCCGAGCTGCCGTTCACGGTCGACCCCGCCGCCCGTCTCGCGCTTGCCGCAGCGATCGCCAGCCGGGCGGGGACGAGCCCGCTGGTGGTGCAACTCGCCGTCCAGGGGCTGCTGATGGCGCCCGAGGGATTCGATCCCGCCGATGAGAGCCTGCTGCCTGCTTCCGTCGGCGAGGCCCTCGATCTGCACGCCCGGCGACTCGGCGCCGACCCTCAGACGCTACGCCTGATGCTGGCACCGCTGGCTCTGGCGGAAGCCGACGGCGTACCCGTCCACCTGTGGCCCAGGATGGCGAGCGCGGTCGCCGGTCGGGACATGAGCCGGGACATCGCGGACGGCATGCTGCTCGCCGGGCCTTTCGTACAACCCGAGGAGCGGAACGAGGACGGAAGCGAGGAGCAAAGGGAGGGGCGAAACGAGGGGCAGTCCGAGGAACGGGCTCGGCAGCGGACGGGAGGACCGGAGGAAGAGGGGCGGCAGGGGCGCGGAACCACGCTGCTACGGCTGCTGCACCCGGCCATCGGCGACGAGATCCGCGCCGGTCTGGCGAACGTCCCCGCCGCCCAGTCGCGGATCGCGACGGCGCTCCTTGAGGCCGCCGTACCGGAGCAGGACTGGAGCAGAGCCGACCCGTATGTGCGGGACCACATCGCGGGGCACACCCTGGAGGCCGGGCTGCTGCCCCAGCTCCTCACCGACCCGGGGCTGTTCGTCCACGCCGACCCGGTGTCGCTACGGGCAGCCGTCGAAGCCGTACCGGTGGAGACGCTCGGGGCACCGGCCCGTACGTATCTGCGGACGGCTCCCCTGCTGACCCGCGCCCAGGTGTCCACCCCCCTGCGCGCCGCGCTGCTGGAGACCGCCTTCGTCGAAGATGGTCTGCCCGACTACGCCGAAGCCGTGCACCGGCTCGGTTTCGAACTCCCCTGGCGCACGCTCTGGAGTCTGCCCGTCGCTGGCATCAGTGCCGTCACGGTCGGGAGCCTGCCCGGCCCGGAGGGGGATGCCGTCCCCGTCGCCGTACTCGTCGTGCCCGCGGACACTCCCGGCGCGCGACCGGTCGGAGCAGCGGAAGAGGACGAAAAGGTCGAGGAGGGCGAGCAGGGTGCGACCGGCGGGGTGGCCGGTACGGCCCGTTCCGCGGTGCTCGTCCACGGACTCCTCGAGCCAGTCTCCCTCGACGACATCGATCCCGGGCGGATTCTGCGCCCGTCCGAGGACGAGCGGGCCGCCGCCCCGCTGGGGCTCAGCCGGGGCGCCGACTATGTGCGTGTCTGGGACCGGGCGAGTGGGAAGATCGTGGCCGCGCTGATCTCCGATAGACCCTTTGTCGCCGCCGACCTCTCCCCCGACGGTGTCCTCGTCGTCGCCACCGAGCGCGGGGCGAAGGCCCTGCTCATCCGGTCGGTGGCCACAGCGATAGCCTCATAGGCCGATAGGTTCACGGGGTCATGCGTTCGCGGGTTCACGATTTCACGGGTTCATGAGCCTGTTCACGCGCTAGAGGTCGTCGACCGCCGGACCAGTGAGGTGGCGGTCCGGCCCTCGGCGCCGGTCGAGGAGGTCGTACGGATGTACCAGGAGAAGCACGGCGGCGGGACGGAGGGCGCGGCTCCGCAGGGCGGAACCCCAACTGCGGGCGCGCGTCCGGTCACCGGCCCCGGCAACACCGCCGTCTTCACCTACACCGACCCGGCCAATGGAGAGGAGGCCACCCTCTTCCGGACCTCGGGACCGGGTCTGCCCCCCGCCGAGTACCAGGCATGGGCCGAGCTGCGCCGGATGAACGTACCCGAGAGCAGTGTTCTCGCGATCCACACCGATCTGCGTCCCAGCCTGCTCCCCGGCGGCTACACGGCCGAACTGCTGAACCAGTTCCGCAATGCCCAGCTCTCCTGCACCCAGAACTACGGTGCTCGCCCCGAGGAACGCGCGGAAGGCGTCGCGGCTCTGGTCGAGCAGGTCGAACTGATGCACCGGATGGCCGGCCAGCAGCCGCCGCCCCGCCCGCACCGCCTCCCCGTCCCCGCGCAGGTGCAGCTCGCCGAGCCGATGCGGGACGTGGCTCTCGGCCGCCACCTCGTGGAGGTCTTCGGGCAGCAGGGTGTTCGTCGTTACGACGCCGACGATGTCGCCCAGGGCCCGCTGCCCCAGACCGCCCAGTCGACCCTGACCTGGGCGGGGCTCCCCGCCGATGTCCCGCTCTTCTTCACCGCCGACCGGCCCGACGCGCCCCCGGCCGGGGGCCTGTTCACCGATGCCGCCACCAATCTGCGCGAGCGCCGCAGCCCGGCCGGGGAGGAGCGGATCGGCGCCCTGGCCCATCTGGTGCGGATCGGGTTCGACGGGGTGGCGGTGGTGGCGGTCCAGTGCCTGCCCGGTTCGACGGAGCCGGACGGCCTCGGCGCGGTGTGGGCGGTGGACCCGGTCACCGCCGATGCCCGCTACATCAATATCTCGCTGGCCGCTTTCGCCCGTGCCCTGGCACTGCTCTTCACCGCGCGGCAGCGGATGCAGGGCCTGGACCCGGTCGGGGCGGGCGCGGCGGTGGCGTCCTTGCAGGAGCAGCTCGCCGCGGTCGACCCCTCCTCACTGGGGAACCCCGACACCTGGTGGTCCCTGATCGTCGAGCAGATGTGGCACGGATTGTTCTGAGCGTGTCGCGCCCTTCCGCACCATGCGTCACACCGTCCCGCGCCGCTTCGCACTGTCGCCTGCCATGTCGCGCCGCCTTCAGGCACCGTGCCGCGCGGTGCCATGTCGCACCGCCTTCAGGCACCGTGCCGCGCGGTGCCGTGTCGCACCGTTCGTGCCTGTTCATGCCGTAGGACGGCGCTCAGTAGAGCGAGAACCCGCCGCTGTGCCGCCCCTGGCTCTTCTTCCGGGGCTGCTGCTCCGCCGTTCCCCTCGGCTCGGGCCGGGCCGAGGCGGATTCCTCGCTCGTCAGTGCCTCCCCATGCCTGACCTGCTCGCGCTCTTCCTCGGAGAGTGACTCCCACTGCCCGCGCAGCGACCCCATGTCCGCACTCAGGGCGCGCGCCACCGCGGGATCGTCCAGGGAGTCGCGCAGCGCGAGGCGACCGGAGAGCAGCCTCTTCGCCGCGTCCTGCATACCCTTGTCGACGCCACCGGTCTCGGACAGCCGACGCAGGGCGGAGTTCAGGGAACGTATCTGCGCCGGTTCGAGCGCCTCATCCAGCACACCTCGGTCCGGTGAAGGACCCTTCGGATTAGGGGTGTTGTCGGATCGCACGGTCATATGGTCTCTCCTCGCTGCCCTGGTCTCTCGGACACCCGAAGTATCTCCCGCCTCGCCCGTTTGCCATGCTGCCCCCGCGGGCCACAGCGGAGAAGGCAGAGGAGAGAGGACCCCCAACTGTCATGAATGGCACCCAGGGAGCAGGAAAGCGCAAGGGGACCGGTCCCTCCCTCGACGGTCTCGTCGGCAGGGCCTTCGGCCGCCTGGGGCGAGCCGGCGGACTGGTCTTCCTCCTCGCGGGACTCGCGCTGAGCGGATGGGGCGCCTATGAGGGTGCGTACGTGTCCGGTTGGGCGGGCACCCACGGCACCCTGACCGTGAAGCAGTGCGAGGTGAGCTACCCGAACAACGCCTCCCGCAGCAGCCGCAAGAACCGTCGCCCCATACGGTGCGAGGGCAGCTTCGTGTCCGACGACGGCAAGAGCGTCGATGCGGGTGCCGCGGTGCAGGTCAGGCACCGGTATGCGCCGGGGATGGAACTGACGGTGCAGCAGACGGAGGCACCCACCAAGGGTGGCTCCGCGGACGGCGACTACATCCAGAGCGGGATGGACCGCGCCTGGCGCTACTTCGCCGCCTTCTTCGGCGGCTGGGTCCTCACGACGCTCGGCGCCTTCTGCCTCGCCACCGGATACACGCCGTTCGGAGAGAGCCGTATCCCGTTCGACGAGGCATGGGAGTCGGCCGGACGGGGCGCGATGCGCGCGGTCGTGGTCGGGCTGATCTGTATGGGGCTCGTGGGCGCCGGGGTGTCCCTCCTGACCAGTTACCTCGCGTGACCTGCCCCGGCGGCAAGGCGACGGCGGAGGCTTCGGCGTCCGCGTACGCCAAGGCTCACGACCCGGCCGAAGGCGATTGCGTCAAGAACCAGGATCCCAAGGGCGAACCGCTTCCGACTACGGCATTCAGTACAGCGGTGGTCACAGCGGCAGCCACCCGCTGTGCTTCACCAAGGTCTGGGCTCCGGCTCGTGATTGGGCCGTTGTCCGCGGGCGCGGGCGGCGGCCGCATCACGAGCCGGTCGCGGCACCCGAAGCGCGTGAGTCACCGGAGGCCCGCAGGAACCGGTCTGCCGTGCGGGCAGGCCGACGGCCTCACCCGAACTCGCTACGAGCCCAATCATGCGTATGGGGAGTGGCGTCGGAGTCCGGCGCCGCCGCCGCAGGGGCACCGCGTCCGCTGAGCGTGTCCGCACCGTGCTGCACACGCGCCCCGACCGCCTCACTGGCCCGCTCCGTCACATGGTCCGTCGCGTTCTCCACGGCGTTGTCCACCGCGTTGCCCAGGTGTGCGTTGAGGTCCGTGGACTCGGCGAAGGTCGATCCCTCGCCCCCGGTCGCCTCGTTCTTGAGGTCGTCCACATACTCACCGGCGGCCGTCCTGGCGACATCCGCCGTCTCACCGAAGTCGATGCCGGACCGGGCGTCGAAGTAGGTCTCGATGCTCTGCTGGCCGATGTTCTGCGCCATTCCTACGGCGGCTTCCTTGGCCTTGTCCTTGGCGGCGTCGACCACCTTCTCCTGGACGAAGTCCTTGGCCCGCTCCTTGATCTGCTCTGTGGCGTACTGCTTGACCTTCTCCTTGGTGACCTTTTCGAGCTGATCCTTGGCGATCTTCTTGAGGGCGTCCAGGGAGGCGTGTTCCATGGCCCGGGTGATGGCCTCCACGGCCTCCCTCTTGAGCTTGTCCAGCAGCTCGCGGACGATCACCCGGGTGACCTGGGTCGCGCCCAGTCCGCCGATCTCGGACAGTCCGAAGGTGAAGGGGGCGGAGGCCTGCGCCGCGATGATCTCCATGGCCAGGGCGATGAGCTGCGCGATCACGGCCAGCTTGGCCGTGAGGACCGCGACCGCGGCCGCGTCGAAGGCGGTGGCGATCACCTCGCACGCGGTTCTCGCGTCCGGGAGGTAGCTGTCCTGCCCGTTCGCACCGGTGTAGGCGCCCCAGGCCTTGCTGAATCCGTCGACGGCGGAGCCCGCGTTGCACGACACAACGGTGCGGGCGAAGCCTTCGCCGTGCGTCTGGACCTCCGCGAGCTGGGCGCCGAAGTTCCGCCACGCCTCGGCGACCTGGTGCAGAGCTTCTTCGTCCGCCTCGGGCCAGCTGTACCCGAGGAGGTCGAGTACCCATTCCAGCTCGTCCGGCAGTGTGAGCGACATGCCAATAGCCCCGTGTGTGATGTGACCCGTATGAAGTGCGCCGATATGACGCGACCCGAGAGCGAACCGAACTGAGAGCGACCCGGCCTGATAGCGACCCGGCCCGAGTATAATCCGATCCGATTGCGATTCGACCCGATTGCGATTCGACCTGGGGCGTTTCGATCAGAGTCGGCCGGAGATGCCGCTCAGCAATCCGCTGTTCGACGCGTCCGATCCATCGTAATGATGGGCCATTCCCTCAAGGTTGTGGCCGATCCGCTGGAGCCGTTTCCCAAGGCTTTCCATCGACGTGAGAATCCCGTCGCGAATCGGCGTGTAAACCTGACCGAAGAGAGCCCCGAAGTCGGCGTCGTCCCAGGGTTCCCCCAACCCCTCCAGAGCGTCCTCGAATCCCTTGGACGCCCTCGAGAAATCACCCCCGAGGTCGACGAAGTTACGCCCCTGCTGCCTCAGCACAGCCGTATCCACGTCAAAAGCGCCGAACGTCATCAGTGTCCCCCGAACTTCCCCTGCTGCACGTAAAGTTGCACGTCAGGCCGATACCTTAGACTCCTCGGGCACGACCCGGCCAGCCGACCGGTCAAGAGATCGTCAAGTTACCCAGGGGGACCGTCAACAGTGCTGATAACACGGCCGCGTTACACCGGCACAGGGAGCCTGTGGAAGGGAAGACTCCTCGGCCTGGGGCTGCTCCTTCTGGTCGCGATCGTCACTGTGGTGACCATTCCGAAACTGCGCAGCGAACTTTCCGGCGAGGGTACCGACGGAACCCTCACAGTTTCTTCATGTGAAACGCACACCACGCATCATCACAGCAGGTACCGGCGCACGACGGAACTGAAGTTCAGCTGCACCGGAACGTGGTCCGCAGAACGCGGTGGAGCCACCTACCAGGACGTGACGGTAGCGACGTCATCGCGCCTGGAAACCGGTGACAAAATCCCTGCGGTCCAGGTGGACAACACCTTCCAGCAGCCGCAGGACCGGGATCCCGGAAAAGACGCCGCGTTTCTCGCGCTGTGCCTTTCCCTGCTGGCATTCGGTATCCACTGCCTCCTCACCGGCTTCGGTGCACGGGGCGGCCCCGGCTTCGCGACCTCCTGGCAGCGTCTGCCCGCTCCGACCGTCACCGGCCCCCTCCTGGGCGGCCTCTTCGCCCTGGGCCTCCTGGCAGCGCTCGTCTGCTCACTCGCCCTGTGATGCCCGTATCCGCACTCTGAGGAGTCACCCCACCCATGGCACAAGTTCACGGGAACGCCGCGTCGACCGCCGCCGCACCCGGAGAGCGGGCGGGCCTCGGCCGCCTCATCGGCGCAGGCCTGATCCTCGTCAGCCTCGTCCTCCTGGCCCTCGGCGCCTATCTCGGCCCCTACACCCAGGCCACGTCCACACCGGGCAAGCTCACCGTCCAGAACTGCACGGTCGACTACAAGTACCGCAGCAGGAGCAGCAGTTCACGGAAGCGCACCAAGACCAAATGGTGCTACGGCACTTTCGCCGCCGACAACGGCACCGCCAAGGACCTCAACGCCGAACTCAAGACCCATTCCGTATACCCCCGCGGCCACGTCATCGACGCCCGCAAGACGGGTGACACCTCCTACGAGCTGGACCAGAGCTGGACCGCCGCCATCGCCACCGGCTGCGCCTGGTGGTTCGGCGCCCTGATCCCCCTGGCCCTGGGCCTCTTCTTCACCGCCACCGGCTTCGCCTTCGGCGGCCCCTCCGACGTCCACCGCTCCAGGCAAACAGCCAGCCAGGGCCTGCTCCGCACCGTCTACATCCTGGCCACCACAGGCCTGATCGGCTGCATCCTCAGCATCCTGGTGTCCTTCATCGCCTGATGCCGGCCGGAGGGGGCCTCGCAGATCACGGAGAGCCGACGCCGAGATACCCACTACGGCGCTGTCACCGCACGACAGGTCGCTTCTTCTACGAACTTTCCAGGGACGCCAGCGCCAACGTCAACGGGAATGCGGAGAGGGCGAGCACAGCCGCCGTGGCCGCCATCCCCACACGTATCTCTCGTCTTCCCCGCACTCCCAAGTACGCGGAAATCGGCGGGAGGGCGGCACAGACGAGGAAGCTGAAGTGCCAGCCTTCTTCCCTGACGAGGAACACCATGGCGCACCAGCAGACCAGCACCGATCCGAGGCTCAGATAGGAGCAGCGTGTGAGGAAGCGCTCCAGTCCATAGCCGTCACCGAAGAATTCCATGATCTGGGATCAGTCTCTCTGCTATATCGCGCGGTGGTCATAGCCACCACTCACCTGCGGGAAGCCGTCAGCCGCCGAGAACCCGTTGATGGCCGTGGACATGGTCGCCCCCAGCGCGGTCAGTGCCATGGCGACCTTGTCGAACGCCTCGGCCGCCTCGGCCCACATCTCCATCAGCCGGATGCCTTCGGCCGCAGCCAGCGCGAACATGGCCGCCGACGCGACCTGTCCGCCGACGGGGATCGCATTGACCGCCTGCGCCGCCAGCAAGTTGACCAACCAGACGACCAGCATGTCGCTGAACATCACCAGGAAGGACTTGAGGAACTCTGCGAACTGGAAAGCCATCTGCGCCCCCTGCGCGTAGCAGGTCCGCAGGGACTCGAAGGTCTTTTTGATCTCCTCGAGTTTCTGGGTGAACTCATCGAAATACACGGTGGCGGCGTCAGCGGCGTTGCCGTCCCAGCTGAGTCCGACGTTCTGGTTACCCTTACGAACATTGGCGGCCACAGCGTCGCCGAACGACGCGAGGCTCCCCCAGACGCTCGAGCAGTCGTTGTACTTGTTCCAGTCTCCGAACACCCAGTTCGTTATCTCGGCGAAAGGGTCGAAATCGAAGAGGAGCTTGGATGCTTCCACGGCCATCGCGGAGGGGCTGCCCAGGTCTAGTGCGGTACCGAGGGTCTTTTGCACCGGGTTCATCCTGTACTCGTCGCCGTGGCCCGCCAGATAGGCGACGAATGAGCTGCCACTTCCGCCGCCAGGCGCCTTGAGCGTCTCCATCGCGTCCTCGACGTCGGAGAAGTCGTGCGGGTCACCGGCGGAACCGAGGGACGGCGCCTTGGAACGGGGGTATGTGGCGTCGAGTTTGGCCGCCTCATCCTGGTCCGTGTCCCTGTAGTACTTGGCCGTCCCGGTGAGTTCCCTCCCCGAGGTCTCAAGGACGCCCCGGACCTTTTCTAGGGCCTTCTTCGCCTCGCTCACATAGTGGTCGTGGTCACCTGCGACAAGGTCCCAAAGTTTACCGCCGACCGTTTTGTCGATCTGCGCGTTCGTAGCCATGTACGAGACTGCCTGCGCTCCACCGTCCGCGCCACGCCCCACCAGCTTCGCGAAACCGTCGATCGCGTCAGGGTCTACCCGAAAGCCCATAATTCCCCCGTTGCCCACATAGGCTCAGTCATCGATCACCGGGCGACAGATCCGCTGGGTGTTGTTCACGCCTATCGCTCAGTACAGGGACCAACCACGCCCATCGTGACGCGCCTTGGTACCCGAGCGATTCTCTGCTTCCGCGCGCCGGCCGTCCTCGAGTTGCCGACGTTCCTCGTCCAGGCGGGATCGTCCCTCCGCGGCAAGCGCCTCGCGCTCGCCCTCAGACAGAGCCGCCCACCTCTCGGCAAGCGGAGCAGACTGCTCCACGGCCTCTTCGGCATAAGCCGCCACAGCGGCTGCGTCACGCAAACCCATGCGCCCGGAGAGAACTTCTTGTGCCATCTCCTTGAGCGTGTCTCCCGCGAGCCCCGAAGCAAGGTGTTCCAGGGACTGCTTCAGGATCTTGGCCTGGGCGGAATCCTGCTGAGCCATCTCCAGCAACTCGGAGTGGTCCATCGTCCGGGGAGAGCTGTAGGGGATCTTGTCCACGGGGTACCTCATCAGCAGCGCCGGACCATCTCGACAAGCGCCAACTTACCAATGCGCATGCAAACACTTCAAATACGCGGCTGGTGACACGAACACGCGCAGCACCCCCAGCCCCTTTCACCAGGCTGAGCCCACAGCAGTTCGGCAAGCCGGTCTCTGCCCTACGGCGGCATGGGGCAGACCCGGAGCGCAAGAGGCAGCCCTGGAGAACCGAGTCCTGCTGATCGCTGCGTACTGCCGGACCCATCTCACCCTGCGCCAACTGGCCCCGCTGTTTGGGGCGTCGTTGTCGGCCTCCGACCGCATCATCGATCACCTCGAGCCGTCGCTCGCCCGGTAGCGGCGCAGGAGCCTCCGCACGGACGACGTACTCACCGTGGCCGGCCCCCTGTTGCCCACCCTCGACCACGCGGTGGCGGAGCAATCGAAGAACTACCGATACACGCCGCCAACCACCAGGTCGTCATCGACGGCGGAGCCCGTCTCGCCATCGCCGCCGACTGGCCACTGCCCGGCAATCGCAACGACTGCAAGGCAGGGAAATGTCCGGCACCAAGGACGACGTCGGCAACACCACACTGATCGTTGGCGGCAGCTACCGCGGCACCGGCCGGGTCACGGGACAACGCTTAGATGACCCTTCGGGTGAGGCCGGCTTCCTGGGCTCGGGTAGCGCGGTCGGCGGGCGCCAGCTTGCGGTCCTGCACTGCCGCGTCCCATGCCTCGGGCTGCATAAAGAAAAACGCTCCGGAATCCGGCACATATCCGACGGCGCCGAAGGCCAAGTCCCCAGCTACGTATACGCCACTCTCCAGGCCTCTGGGCCAAGGGTTCCGCCACGGGGCGTGCCGAGGTACAGGGTTCATCCGCATCAGGGGGGAATCCTGGATCCCGTGGGCTCGCAAGGTGAGCGTCATATTTTCGGGCGATCCATGGTCGTCTGGGCACCGTCGACCTTGACGACCTGCGTCCAGAAGGAATCAAAGGAATACCGTGCGAGCGTCTCGCGACAGCCACGAGTGACAACAACGGCAACCGGGATGCTGCCGAGAGTGGCGAAAAAGCCTACGATGCCGATGAGAGTTATCGGCCCCATGACGATGAACACCCAAGACAGACCTACTCGAGTCATGGACGCGCCCAGTGCCGGTCCCCCGATCGCCATGATCCCGTAGATACCGCCATTGCGGATTCCGGATCCCCACACCTGGCGGGTCACCTTCCTGCGCAGCTCGGGGGTGTCCAATGTATCTGCCGCGGAGGCATCTTCAGTGTCGTTCGACGCTGGTCCTCCTAAGGTCTACTCAAGTCCGGCTGGCACTATCCGAAGTCGCTACGCATGGCCACTAAAAGCACCCATCGGATTCTCTGGTTCAAGGTCCTGAGTGTCCACAGGTCGCGCCGGATCGACGAATGTCACGGTTCGAGCGATACCTCGGGCGCCTCGGGCAAACATCTCCATCAGCCCGACGGCCACCGCCGCGGCCAACGTGAACACTGCTGCCAACGCGACCTGTCCTCCGATGAGGGGCACCTTGACCACCGATGCCGCCAGCAGGTTGACCAACCACACGACCAGCGAGTCGCTGAACCTCACCGGGAAGGACCCGAGTCCGACGTTCTGATCGCTCATATCGCTCCACGAGGCTGCCTGAGCACCGCCGTTCGCGCCACGCCCCACAAACTTCACGAAACCCGCATCGGCTCAGTCATCGAACGACGAGCGACGCACCTCGGTTCGATTCGAGACGTCCAGAAAATTCTTCATCGATTGCATGAGGGGCGGGGATCAAGGCCTGAGTCCCCACCCGTCATATCTTCAAAGCAGGACTGCCAGGGCGCATGCCCTCAGGGTCATGAACAGGGCTCGCGCGCATCGCCTACTGCCCCTGGTGCGGAAGCTGCTGCATGTATGGGTTGGGCTGCTGCGGGACCTGCCCCGGAGGAGCGGGGTACCCCTGGTGGGGAGGCACACTGGGGTACGGCGGCTGGGCATACGGGTGGCCCGCGCCCTGCGGGGAGACTCCGCCGCCGGAGCTGGGGCCGCCGTTACCGCCGTTGCGGCGGTTTCGAGCAACTACGAAGGCGACGGCCCCGAGGACCACCACCGCAGCGATGCCGCCAGCCACAATGAGGACGTTGTGGCTGATGGACTCGTTGTCCGCCTGCGATGAGGCGCTCGTTCCTTGAGGTGCCTTGCCCGAGGTGGAACTGGACGCCTCGAGTTGTCCGAGGGGGTTCCCCTTGGGGCCAACGGGAATATTCATCGTGAGCGCCGAGTACGGCCGGACGATTCCGTAACCGTATTCTTCGTCGGGAGCCTTCAGTCCCTTGTGGTTCGCGAAGGTTGCCGACTTGATCAGGCGGTTGATCACCTGCCCGGCGGTGAGGTTGGGGAATTTTGCGCGAACCAGGGCAGCAGCCCCGGACACAAAAGCCGTGGCATCCGAGGTTCCACTGCCCACACCATACCCATTCGACTGAGTGGGATCTGCACCAACAATATCTGCACCCGGAGCTGTTAGGGCCAGCCCCTTCCCCTTGTTCGAGTCCCCCCACAGGTTGGCGTTCCTATCCACGGCGCCAACCGATACGACGCCTGGCAGCGCTGCGGGATCACTTACAGCAGAAAACCCATCGTTTCCCGATCCCGCCACAACGATGACGTCGTGATCCTCTGCATATGCGATGGCATCACGGCCCGAGCTCAGAGTTTTTCCGCTCTCGCTTGCGAAGGACAAATTAATTACTTGTGCGCCATGGTCAACCGCATATCGAACTGCGGCACTCCACGTCTCATCAGAGTTACTGTCATTTCTCGTCCGAAGCGTACGCAGGGGCAAGATCTTTGCCTTTGGCGCGAGCCCAACAACGCCAGAGGAATTTCCTGCTCCGTGACCATGGCCGGCAATAATGGCGGCCATCTCTGTTCCGTGACCAATCACATCCTTTTGGGCGTCGCCCCCATTGGTGAAGTCCTTGCCTTCAAGGACCTGGCCGGTCAAATCAGGATGGCTGCTATCAACCCCGGAATCGACAACGGCAACGGTGATCCCGGCTCCCTGCGACTCAGCCCAAACGTCCTCTGCGGAAATGGCGTTCAATGGCCACTGCTGATCTCTGACGTAGTCAGCTGCCGCAGCTGAGGCTGCAGTGAGGAGCAGCGCTCCTGCCAGGGAAACGACCCCCGTCACAGAAAGGACTCGCCCAAGACTCACGCTGCTGGCCCGCATTCCAACTATCAACTATTCCACTACTTTCAGACGGAAGTGAAGAATCACGCGGAAATGATCATTCGCCCCTGCGGTGCGCCTGCCGGTCGCTATGCCGAGCATGCGGATAGAGTGACCACCACCTCGGAGCGAATTAATTGCTCTCGCGGTCTGGGGGAGTGTTCTGAACAGAACGGTATATGGAGGGACGGAAAACCCGCACTCTGCGGGAGAATATCAGACCCCAACGCCGCGACTGCGAAACCTTCGACGCCTGCCACCCACAGCAAAAGCCACGGCAACGGCGATCACTGCAACCCCGGCACTGGCGAGGATGAGAAGGCCGCCGAGGGAAGAACTCTCGCCCTTACGAGCTTGATTCGCACCATCGCCGCCTTTGGAGACTCCACTTGAGTCCGGCACTTGAGCAAGAGGACCTTCTTTTGAGCCGACCGGAATTTCCATTGTCACCGCCTGAAGTGGGCGGATGACTCCGTATCCGTACTCCCTGTCCGGAGCTTTCAATCCCCTATGCTTAAGGAACGACGCCGACTTGATTAGGCGATTGATAACTTGCCCGGCGGTGAGATTGGGATATTTTGAACGCACCAGAGCCGCAGTAGCGGAAACATAGGCCGTAGCATCCGAGGTACCCGTTGACAGGCTATATTTCGGCGAACGAGTTGGATCCGCTGCCAGAACTCCAACACCGGGAGCCATCAGAGTAAGACCATTCCCAGTGTTGGAGTCTTCCCAACGGTCACCGTCTTTATCTACGGCGCCGACAGAAACAACGCCAGGCAATGCGGCCGGTTCGTCGACCGCCACAGAGCCCTGATTTCCTGCGGATGCAACCACTACAACATCGTGCGATTCCGCATACGCGATGGCTTCACGACCCTCGCTGAGAGTTTTGCCGCCATCATTAGAGAAAGACAGATTGATGACCTTTGCTCCATGGTCCACGGCGTAGCGGACAGCCGCAGCCCAGGTAGCATCATGATTCGGGTCTCTCTGAGTCTCCAGCACCCTGAGAGGCAAAATCTTCGCTTTCGGCGCGAGCCCCACCATTCCAGCGGCGTTTCCCGCACCATGACCGTGTCCGGCGATGAGGCTCGCCATACTGGTCCCATGTCCGTCCAAGTCCTGCTGGGCGTTGTTCCCACCGGTAAAGTCCTGACCCTCAAGGACTTGACCAGTTAGATCAGCGTGACTGCCATTCACGCCGGAATCGACGACAGCAACTGTCACGCCCTCTCCCTGAGTCTGCGCCCAGGTGTCATTCATCCTGTATACGTCCAAGACCCATTGTTGGCCCCTGACATAGTCAGCCGACGCAATCGGGGCTGAGACGAGAAGCGCCGATCCCGCCAAAACCGCGACGCCCGTCATTGACAAGACCCGCCCGCACTTCAATGACTAACCCCTTCTCAATTTCTATTACAGTTGACGGCGAAACACCAAGACAATGTTTCCAATGATGACGACAGTAGCTGCAAGATCACCGACAAGGAGTAGAGGTCCATCAGACTACGTTTGAGGCGAGGTTTCCCGAACTGGAGCCATTAGTAGTGCTATTAGGGATGCAGATTGCGTCGTAGGCAACGGCTACCACGACCACGATGGCTGCGATGCCGCCGGAGGAGCACTTCGTCTTAATTCGCCTGACTTGGCCGACTCGATGAGAATATTCGACGAACGGCTCCTGCCGCTTCCCCTGCCAACCGCCTTGTCGGCCTACGCATTCTTAGCCATGTACGAGGCTGCCTGCGCACCGCCGTCCGCACCACGCCCCACAAAATTCACGAAACTCGCATCGGCTCAGTTATCCATCGATTGGGTTCGAGACGGCCTTTGAGATTCTTCATCGATTGCATGAGGGGCGGGGATGAAAGCCTAAATCCCCGCCCCTCATATCTTCAGAGCAGGACTGCCAGGGCGATGCCCTTAGGGTCATGGGCCGGACTTGCGCGTATCGCCTACTGCCCTCGGTGCGGAGGCTGCTGCATGTAGGGGTTGGGCTGCTGCGGGACCTGCCCCGGAGGAGCGGGGTACCCCTGGTGGGGAGGCGTACTGGGGTAGGGCTGCTGGACTCCGCCACCGGACCCGGGGCCACCGCTACCGCCGTTGCGGCGGCTTCGACCAACTACGAAAGCGATTGCGCCGAGGGCCACTACCGCTGCGATACCGCCAACCACTACAAGGGTGGTAGAGGACTTCTTTTCTGCCTGAGGTGAGGCGCTCGCCCCATTGGCTTCCCCGCCGGCAGTGGAGCCGGACGACTCGAGTTGACCGAGTGGGTTCTCCTTGGGACCGGCCGGGATGTTCATCGTCAGCGCCGAGTACGGCCGCACGATCCCGTAACCGTACTCTTCGTCAGGAGCCTTCAGTCCCTTATGTTGCGCGAAGGTCGCCGACTTGATCAATCGGTTGATCACTTGCCCGGCGGTGAGATCGGGGAACTTTGCGCGAACCAGGGCGGCGGCTGCTGATACATAGGCCGTAGCATCTGATGTTCCGCTAGCGATGCCGTATCCCTGGGAACGCGTCTTGTTGGCAGCGAGGATATCGACGCCCGGAGCCGTAAGCGCGACTTGTTTTCCGGTATTGGAATTGTCCCAAAGATTGGCTTCCTTGTCGACCGCGCCCACGGCTACGACGCCAGGCAGGGCGGCCGGATAGCCGACATCTCCGCCATTGTTCCCTGAGCTCGCAACAACGATTACGTTGTGTGCTTCCGCATAGGAGATAGCCTCTCGGCCAGTGCTCCCTGTCTTGCTGTAGTCATCCCCAAAAGACAGGTTGATGACCTTCGCCCCCTGGTCCACCGCGTAGTGAACTGCAGCGGCCCATGTCTCGTCCTGATTCTTGTCGGACTTGTTTTGAATGACGCGCAGAGGAAGGATCTTTACTCTCGGAGCGAGACCCATCATGCCAGATTCATTTCCCCCGCCATGGCCATGGGCAGCGATGATACTCGCCATTCGAGTTCCATGGCCCGCCAGGTCCTCCTGAGCATTGCCCCCACCGGTGAAATCCTTGCCTTCGAGGACCTGACCGCTTAGATCAGGGTGACTGGCATCGACTCCGGAGTCGACAACAGCAACAGTGACGCCCTCCCCCTGAGACGAATTCCAAACGGATTTTGCATCGAATACCTTTAGAGCCCATTGCTGATCTCTAACATAGTCCGCTGATGCGATTGGGGCTGCAGTGAGGAGCAGAGCTCCTGTCAGCGCCGCGACTCCCGTCGCAGACCAGACTCGCTTGAAACCCACTTCTCTGCTCCTCACTCAACCACGACTGGTTCCGCCAGCCTTCATACCGGTGAGCCGCGCACTCTCTACGTGCGGCTCACCCAGTTCCTACTCGATCGTCCGAGGGACGTTACGGTTGCGGTCGTCTTCCGAGATCCAGGTCTCTTCGTCCTCGACCAGGTAGTCAGGACGGTCGCCCTGGTTCTTCCCTTCCTCAGGCTTTCGGCCCTTGCGACCGTTGGCTCCCATGGCACCGCCTTGGGTTCCGCCGCGACTGCCATGCAGTCCCGCCCCGCCCCCGGCCCCCTTGCCTACGCCCTTCGCAGCGCCGACCACCCCTCCTCGGGACCTTGCGAGAGCTCCACGGCCACCGGCTCCGGTACCGCCACGACCAAGCGAACCAGCTCCCCCGCCGATGCCCCCCATACCGGCTCGACCACCGACGCCACGCCCCGCTGCCGTACCGCCACCAGTCACACCGCCACGAGCCCCCAGCCCCCCGATGCCACCACGTTCGGCAATGGCCCCTCCGAATCCTCCCGTCGGAGGAACGATGTTTGAGCCCTGGACTCCGCTAGCGCTGATATTGGCGCCCCCACCGACTCCGACTGGGCCACCGCCGGGAGCGGGTCCCGCAATGCCGGGACTGAGGCTGTCGATGTTCGTCTTGGTGGTCGGGAGCCGCGTTACTCCCATGCCCTGATCATGGGGCACCGCAACGTCGGCGCCCCTGGGGACCGTTGGC
This sequence comes from Streptomyces sp. NPDC052040, assembly GCF_044548405.1. Classification (NCBI taxonomy): domain Bacteria; kingdom Bacillati; phylum Actinomycetota; class Actinomycetes; order Kitasatosporales; family Streptomycetaceae; genus Streptomyces; species Streptomyces sp. NPDC052040. The sequence continues at coordinate 47,328 of NZ_JBIUBV010000007.1, forward strand.
GCCGGCTTGATCGTGCTCGTCGGCCCAGCGCTCCATGGCTTTGGAGCCGTGCCCGATTCTCCGGGTCGCGATGCCCCTCCCGTTCCGACAGGCATGACGGGCGGCGGGTACTCTACGTTACGGCTGGGCTCCTTGATGTTCCCTTCACCGTCATCTTCCATGTGGTTATTCCTCAAGTTTCGCGTGATTCGCGAATACTGGGCCCCGAGGTTTTCCATGACAGAGACGCCATTGAGCTGGGCTTGTCGGCTGGCGCCGATCTTGCTTTCGTCGGCCTGGGCGATCTGAGCGGCAGTCATCTTGCCTGCGTGGAGGTCCTTGGCCACCGTTTGGCCGTCGTCCCACTTCCAGTCGCTCAGCGCGTCGCCAACCTTGTCCATGGTGCTGGGCTCTTTGACGGCGTCCAGCTGTTCCTTGTACGTGCGCAGCTGGTGGCCGGCATCGACCATCTGGGAGCTGTTCAAGTCTGCGTGCCATGCAGCATTTCGGATGCTCTGCGCGATCTCGCGGGCCTTCTTTTCGAAGCTGCTGGCCGCATCGCCTTCCCAGTGCTCCAGAACGTTGTCGACAGCCTTATCGAGGAGGCCGGCGATCCCGCCTCCCTCGCCACCGGCGAGGATCTCGTTCACCTTGCCCCAGTGACGACCGACCTCCTCGATCGTCCCGGGGTTGGTGCCGTCGAGCATTTGCTTGAGCTCTTTGAGCGAGTAGTCGATGAACTGAGTCTTGGTCTTGGGACGTCCCGCGATGCAGACCTCGTTCTCGATGACTGGCTTCGGCAGTTCCTTTTCACCGGCCATGTTGAAAGCTTCCCCTCTGTAGGTGATTCTCGATCGGTCTACTTGGCCCAATCACCGTTCGAGCCCCCGGAATTACCACCCATTTGCTGCTTGTTTGCGTACTCCTGCTCGGTGTACTTGTCCTTCACCTTCGACGTGCTTTTGCCGAACTTGTCAATCAGCTCATGCAATCCCTTAATCCCGCGCTCCAGATCGGTCTTCATGTCCTTGTGCGCAGCATGAAGATCCCCCGCCTCCAAGAAGGTGCAGGTGTTTCCGAAGGCGTCCATCGGGATCTCTGTGTTGTAGCGGGACGTCTGGCCTGCCTTGTCCATGTCGTCCAGCAACGTCCAGAGCTTTCGGATGACCTCGTCCAGTGCGCTCAGGTCGACCCGCATTCCGTTGCTCATACCCCGTTGTCCTCTCCCCTGTTTTCTGCGTTCACGTCGTGTGTTTAGGCGGGCGGGTGCGAAGGTTTGGTTCGCTTGGTGCGCCAGTCTCGTAGGGCTACTCCGCTTCCTGCGATCACCAGGGTCAGGGTGAGGGTGACGCCCAGGACGTAGATGGCGGTGCGGCGTTCGCGGTCTGTTGCGCTTTCGCCCATCGTCACGGCCATCGGGACGACCTCGCCCGAGCGGGCCGCGGTGGGCGGGTCCGGGTGGGGGGTGCTCGCCGGTGTGGTGTCGTCCGAGAGGGCGGCGACCGGGTCGACCACGCCCCAGCCGGTGAACTGGTTGGGGCCGCGGCCCGGGCGTTGGGCGGTTTCCTCGATGCGCGTGGTGATCTGGGCCGCGGTCCAGGCCGGGTGCTTCTGCTTCAGCAGGGCCGCGACGCCCGTGACGTAGGGGGCGGCGAAGCTGGTGCCGTCGGCGGTGCACTGGCCGCCCTTGGGGACGGTGGAGACCATGCCGACGCCCGGTGCCGCGACGTCCACGAAGTCGCCCGCCTGGGAGAAGAAGGCGCGTTCGTCGTTGCGGTCGGAGGCGGCCACGGCCAGGACACCCGGGTAGGAGGCCGGGTAGGTGTCGGCCGGTCTGCCGTCGGCTCCGTCGTTGCCGGCGGCCGCCACGATCAGGGCGCCGGAGCGTACGGCGGCGGCCACGGCGTTGCGCAGCGGGAGGTTGTCCTTCTTGTCCGCGGTGTCCGAGGAGATGTTGATGATCTTCGCGCCCTTGGCCACCGCCGCGGTGATCGCCTCGGACATGGTCTTCGAGTCGCCCTGCTTGTCCTGCGCTCCCGTATAACGGAAGGACAGGATCCTGGCGTCCGGGGCGATGCCCGCGAAGCCGGTTCCCTTGAGCGGGCGGGCGGCGATGATGCCCGCCACCCGGGTGCCGTGGCCCTCGTCGTCCTGGGTGCCGCCGCTGTGGCCGACGTAGTCGCCGCCGGGGAGGACGGCGCCCCTCAGCTGCGGGTTGGAGTCGTCGACGCCGGTGTCGACCACGGCGACCGTGACGCCCTTGCCCGTCGCCTGGCCGCGCAGCTGGTCCAGGAGGAGCCGCTGGAGGGACCAGGGCGTGGACTTGATGACAGCGCCGCCGAAGACGCACTCGGTGCTGCCGGAGTCGGCGAGGCGGGTGGGCGTCGGCGGTGCTGCCGGTGCCGACGCGGCCGTGGCGAGGCAGATTCCCGTGGCTGCGAGCACGCCGAAGGCACCCCGCAGGGTGTGGGTCCGGATGTCGCTGCGGTGCGAACGGGCTGTCAGGCCCCCCATGTTCAGGCCCCCAGGGCTTGGTGCTTCCGGCGAAGTCGAAGCTGTGTCGTGTCGGTGGGTGTGGTCATGCGTCGGGGGCCGGTGGAGGCGCCCCGGCGCATGTGAAGGTGTGTCGCATTTTCTGTGCGCGGCCCCGGAGACGGGGTCGGCCCAGCGGACGCCGCGGCGTCGGCTGGGCCGATCCTCCTCATACCGTGTCCCTCGGGATGCCGACGGCTCAGCCCCAGGTCGAGGCGTTGCTCTTCTCGGTGGCCTGGTAGCTCTCGGCGGCGCTCTGGAGCGCGGTGGAGATCTTCAGCAGGGTCGCGTGCAGGTCGGCGGCGGTGGTGTCCCACTCGCGCTGCTTGCGCTGGTAGCCCTCCTGCGCCTCGCCCTCCCAGGTGCTGGCGACGCGCTTGACGGCCGCCTCGAGGTCGTCGAGCTGCTGCTTGATGCGGCCCGCGGTGCTGCGGACGTCCGTGGACGCGTTGGTGATGGTTGCGTAATTGACGAGGATCGACATCGCGTTCCCTTTCAGGAAGAGTCGAGGAAATCAGTGGAAAAGAAGGGAAGAGTGCAGAAAATCGTGGAGAATCTGCGCCCGAGGGTCTGGATCAGCCGAAGTCGGACATGATCTTGCTGATCTCGGAGTTCTGCTGCTCTTCCGAAGCGGAGTAGTTGCTCCGCGTGGAGTCCACGGCTTCCTTGATGTCGTTGAGGATGTCGCTCATCCTCTTGGCGTCCGCGTTCCAACGCTCCTGAAGCTGCCGGTAGGACTGGGCCGCCTGGCCCTGCCAGCCGCCCGCGATCTGGTCGATGACGCCGTTGAGCCGGCGGATCTCACCCTGGATCTGACCGTTCGCGGTGCTGATGTCCCCGGAGAGCTTGGTCAGTTCGTCTTCTGTTACCCGGAACTGGCCGGCCATGTTGAACCTTCCCCCATGTTGTTGTTGATCCGGGAAGCCTGCACCAGGTGCCCGGAAAGCTTCGCAGCCTTGAGTGCTGCAAACACTCTATCGTCCGCCTGTCACGCATCCACCGGCAAGGGCAATCAGTTACACGGCTCACACACTTGAGCGATGCTTTTGTGATCGATTGCTTCAAGTGCGCGCCGGTACAACGCTGTTGGCGGCCTACTGGGCCTGCGGCTGGGCCGCGCCGCCGGTGTCCAGGGTGGGTCCCTTGGGGATGAAGGTCGCCCAGGACTGCGGTACGACCGCGGGGTTGGAGACCTTCTCGTAGCCCAGGCGGGTGCGGGCCTTGTCCGTCTCACTCGCGTCCGACGAGGAGGACGAGGTCGACGTCGAGGGCGACGAGGACGCGGCCGAGCTGTCGTTGTTCGACGGGAGCGAGTAGCGCAGGCCCGTGTCGGTCAGCAGATAGGTGGCGCCGCCGCCCTGTGCCGTACCGGTGACCTCCTGGAAGAGGAGTCCGGAGCCGGAGGAGACATAGGCGCTGAGCGAGTCGGCGACCACCTTCTTGGGGTACGCCGTCCCGGCCCAGGCGGCCAGCCGGGGCTTGCGGTCGGCGCCGACGGTGCCGTCGTAGACGCTGCACGAGGTGGTGCGGGCCTGGCCGGTCGCCGTGGCTGCCGGGTTGGCCTGCCGCGGGACGGTCTGCGGCCAGCCCTTGTCCGCGTAGAAGGTGGCCGCCCCGCCGCCGTTGGCGGCGATGATGTCGGGGGTGGCGACCTTGATGTCGGCGATCGGGTCGGTGCCGTAGGCCAGTTTGGCGGACGGGGAGTTCTTGAGGAGGCTGGCCACGAAGGGCGTGATCGTGGCGACCTTGTCGGGCAGGACCACGTAGTACTGGGTGCCCTGCGCGTCATCGGCCTTGAGTACCCGGCCCACCGTCTGCGCCTCCTGCGGCAGGCCCTTGAGCGCGGTCGGCCGGCCGGCGGAGGGCACGGTGGGGAAGGTGATGGCGCCGCCCGGGTTGAGGGTGTGCAGCCACTGCTCGCTCACCGGCTGCGGCCGGGCCGTGGTGCCGACGACGGCCGCGCGCAGCTGCTCCATGGTGGTGCTGTCGAGGCCGGAGGGGCCGCCCAGCAGGAAGGCGCTGCCGCGGCCGTCCACCAGGTACTCCTGCGAGGTCTTGGAGTCGACGACGTAGAGGGCCTCGCCCGCGTCCACCTTCCCGGCGTCGGCGAGGGAGGTGGCGTCGCCCGCGTCGAGGACGAAGACGGCGCGGTCGATGGCGTCGGCGGAGCCCGGGGCGGGGCGTTCGCACACCGCCCAGGTCTTGGCCTTCTCCGCGTCCTCCGTGGCGGGCAGCCGGTCGGGGGCGTACGGGATGCCGAGGGTCGCGCCGTGCGGGATGCCGCTCTTGTCGATCGCCTTGCCGGGGACCTCGATGACGCTGCCCTTGTCCTTGTCCAGCAGGAGCTTGGCGGAGGCGTAGTTGAGGACCGGGTGCAGGGTGGCGACGTCCTTGCCGTTGGCCGCCTTGTCGTCGAGGACGACGTAGCGCGTCGTGGAGTCGCTGTCGACGATGATGTACTCGCCGGGGGTGTCCCAACCGGGCGGCGCCGTGGGCTTGATGACGCCCCAGGCGATGAATCCGACCACCAGGACGACACCCATGGCCAGACTGGGCATCACCGTCTGCATCGGGCGCGGTGCACCTTCGTCGGAGCCTCCCGGCGACGGCGCCAGGAAGGCCGCGACGGTGCGCTTGCGCGCGTACGTGTAGGCGGCGAGCTCGTCCCGACGCTTTGCCATGGTCCCCAGGTCTCCCGTTGTGTGATGCTCTGCGTGTTCGACGTGTGTGTCGACGTGCGTACTTCGGCGTGCGTGTTTCGGCGTGTGTGTGACGTACTCGGAGGGCCGCTGCGGCCGAGCAGGCATTTACTATCGCACTGCACCGCGGGCCGACGGCTCGTCAGGTGGGCGGCCGCCCCCGCATCTTCACAGAGCCTCACACGGCGCACCACCGTACGGGAGCGGTCCGTGGCAGGCTGACCGCCCGGGGTACCGGTGTCCCCTGTGTCGCCCCGCGTTCAGCAGCGGGTACCGTGAGCCAGCGCATGGACGACGTGGGCCTTCGGTGCCCCTGGCCCGTCGCGGGATCCCCACAGCGGATCCGCCCGACGAACGGCCATTATTTCGCGAAAGGGATGTCCCGGGGGATGACCAGCGCTACGAGCACTCGGCGCGGAGGCCGCGCACCGCAGCAACAGGACGGCCCGGGCGGCGGACGCGGGCCCGCTGCGGCCCCCGCCGCGTCGCCGCGTACGCTGCCCCGCCCGGGCGGCATGGGACCGCTGCGGCTGCCGCAGCTCGTGCTGATGGAGCTGGCGGTGGCGGTCGTGCTGGCCGCCTGGGCCGCGGGCGCCCCCTGGCTGCTGGCTCCGGCCGTTGCCGTGGCGGCGCTGCTGCTGCTTCCGGCCGTGCTGCGCCGGGGCCGCCGTCCGCTGCCCGAGTGGTACGAGACGACGCGCGCCCTGAGGCGGCGGCTGCGGGAGGCCAAGCTGCCCGTGCCGCCGGGGACGGAAGCGATGCTGGCGCCGGTCGTCGAGTGCGACCCGGCGCTGCGCACCTGCCGTTTCGTGTCCCGGGACGACCGTTCGATCGGCATGATCGGCGACGGGACCTTCCTGACCGTCGTCCTCTTCGTACAGCCCGGGGACCAGCCGCTGCGTCCCGAGTCCGCCGGGCGGCAGCTGCCGCTCCATCTGGTGCACGACGCGCTGGAGGTCGACGGGATCCGGCTCGCGTCCGCGCAGGTCGTGCAGCACACGCAGCCCGCGCCCGCGCCGCATCTGCCGCCGCAGTCGGTCGCCGTACGGTCCTACGGTCCGCTCCAGGCGCAGGCGGGCTCCCCCGCGCTGCGGCTCACCTGGGTCGCGCTCAAGCTCGATCCGGAGCTGTGCCCGGAGGCGGTGCAGGCCCGGGGCGACGGCGTGCCGGGGGCGCAGCGGGCGCTGCTGCGGGTGGCGGACCAGCTGGTGAGCCGACTGGCCGGGGCCGGTTTCAAGGCGACCATCCTGGACGAGACCGAGCTGGTGCAGGCGCTGGCGACGTCCAGCTGCCTCAACCCGCGGGCCAACGCGCAGCACGCCCAGGAGGGGCGGCAGCCGCAGCGGCGCACGGTCGAGTCGGTGCGCAGCTGGCGCGTCGACGACCGGTGGCACACCACGTACTGGCTGTCCCGCTGGCCCCAGTTGGGCAACGGCGGGGTCGGACTGCCCGAGCTGGTCACGCGCTTCACCTCGATGCCCGTCCTCGCCACGACGTTCAGTGTGACCCTGGGCCGGGCCGGCAGCCGGGGTGTCTCCCTCGCCGGGCACCTTCGCATCACCACCCGCGGTGACAGTGAACTCGTGCAGGTGGGACGGGAGTTGGAACGGGCCGCGAGCGCGGAGAAGGTCGGTCTGGTGCGCCTCGACCGGGAGCAGGTTCCCGGAGCCCTCGCCACCCTGCCCCTCGGAGGTACGTACTGATGTCCCATCCCGCTCCCTCCGCGTCGCCCGTCCCGCCGGGCCAGCACGGCCGGGCCGCCGGGCGCACTCCCGCGCATGTGGCCTCGCCCACCGACACCGGGGTGGTCCCGGTCGCCCACCAGCCGCAGGCGGCGCCGGAGCAGCGGCGCGTCGTCAGCCCCGGGTTCGGGCTGCGCGGGCCGCGCCGCAACCGCCATGTGGTCACCGTCGACGAGCTGGCCGCGATCAGTGTGCCGATCGGTGACGACGGTGTGCTCATCGGCACCGATCCGGAGTCGCGTCCGGCGGTGCTCGGCCTGTCCCGTCCCACTCCCTACGAGATCGTCCTGGTGGGCGGGCTGTGGCTGGCGCAGGTGCTGGCGCTGCGTGCCGCGGCGACGGGCGCCCGGGTGGGGGTGGAGACCGGCCGTCCGGGGGCCTGGCAGCAGTTGGCGCAGGCGGCGGGCGGCGGCCAGCAGTGTGTGACGGTCTATCCGGTGGGCCGGGTGCCCGCCCAGGGGCCCTCCGTCTCCAGTCCGGTGGTGCTGATCCGGGACTGCGGTGTCCGTCCGCCGCGCGGACGGGTGACCTCCCTGCCGTGGCAGTCCGTTGTGACGGTGCTGCCCTTCGTCAGTGAGCATGCGCCGCGCTGGCTGGCGCAGGCGCATCTGGTCGGCATCCAGCGCATCTCGCCGCAGGAGACCGAGGTTGTACGGGACACGCTGGGCATTCCGGACGAGCAGCTCCAGGCGCTGCCGACCCTCTACGACGGGGTCGCCCTGTGGTGCACACGCCAGCACCGCAGATTTGTGATGACCGAGCCCACGGACGCGGAGACGGGCCTGCTCGGCGCTGCCCGCCGCATGGACTGACGCCTCGTCGCCCCGGGTCGCGGCACGGGGCACAGGCGCCGACGGGCACTTTTCCCTCGCGCGATACGAGTGATTAGTCTTCTGGTGATGCGGTGACGTTCGCAGCCGCGTGGGCTCGCCACTCGGTCCGCCCGGCCGCGACGACGACCAACTCAGCTCAGCAGCAGTGGCTGACCAGGAGGCAAGCAGTGAACAGCGATCGGTCCGAGTACAACGGCGGCAGCCCGTCCTCGGACGGGGACGATCAGGAGGTTGACCTCACCGGCGAGTTCGAGATCGTCTACACGCCTCCCGCCTGGTATGCCCAGAGCACCACGCAGGGAGCTCCGGCCGGTGGGCCGGGGGACGCCGGGCAGACTCCGCCACCGCCGCCGTCCGGGTCACCCTTCGGGCCTCCGTCCGGGTCTCCCCTCGCACCGCCCTCCGGGTCTCCCGTAGGACCGCCGTCCGGTTCTCCTGCCGGTCAGCCGTCCGGGCCTCCGGCCGGGCAGCCGGGGGGTCCCGGTCCCGCACCGCACGCCGTTCCGCCGCACGCTGCCCCGCCCCCGGCTCCCGCGCCGCATGCTGCTGCCGCGCCCCAGACTCCTGCTCCGCATGTTCCGCCCGCTCCCCAGGCACCCGCACCGGCGCAGCCGTACGCCCAGGGCGTGCCGCCGCAGCCCGCGTTCGGGGCTCCTGGCGTACCGGGTGCGCCCGCCGCACCGGGTGCACCGGACGCATCGGGTGCACCCGGCCCGAACGGGATGGGTGGCTACGGTTTTCCGCCGCCGCAGTCCGTTCCGGGTACGCCCCCGGGGGCGCCCCTCGGCTACGGCTATCCCCAGGGCGCGCCCCCGGCGGCCACGGGAATGGGCGCGCCCCCGACGCAGCCCCACCAGCAGGTACCGGCCCACCAACAGGCACCGGCCCAGCCGCAGCCGCCGGTCCAGTCGCAGGCACCCGCCCCTCAGCAGGCGCCCGTTGAGCCGCAGGCCCCGGCCCAGCCGCCGAGCGCGCCCGGTTTCCCCGTACTGCGGCCGGTCGACGACGACACCCCGGCCCAGGAGCCCCCTGCGGCCGCTCCCGTGGCGGAGGTTCCCCGGGGCGCCGCCCCCGAGGAGCCGGTGTCCGAGCTGAACCACGCTGCCGCCGACGCGGAGGCCCAGAGGCTGTTCGGCGGTGACTCCGACGACGAGGAGCCGGAGGAGAAGCGGACCGAGGACGCGGAGCCGGAGGCAACCACCGGGTCCGCCGGGTCCAATGGACCGGACGGGGCCGCCGAGTCCGCCCCGGCGGCGGAGGGCGAAGGTTCGGCGGATGCCGTACCCGCCCCCACCGACCCCACCGCCCCCGCACCCGCCGCCGCGGACAACGTCGGCGCCCAGGAAGGCGCCACCGGCACCGCACCCGCTGGGGAGCCGAACTCCCCCACGGCCACGGACATCGCGGCGCAGACGCCCCCCGCCCCCGGCCCCCTCCCTGCGCAGCAGCCGCCCGCGCAGGCCCCCGCCGCGCCCTTGGCGGACCAGGAGCTTCCGCCGCTGCCGCAGGGCTATGTGCCCGCCCAGTCCACCCCGGGCGTACCGCGGCAGGCCGGGCAGCCGGGCCAGGCTCCGACGGCGCCCGCCACCGGCTTCGGTCCCCCACAGCACCCTGTCCAGCCCGAGCACCAGGTGCCCCCGCAGCATCCCGCACCGCCCGAGCACCAGGTGCCGCCGCAGGGCTCGTTCGGGCCGCCCCAGCCGCCCACCGTCCCGGCCCAGGGCGGCCGTCCGGTCGACCCGCGCCAGGCACCCCAGCCCCCGCAGTCGCAGGCCCCCCAGCCTCCGCAGCCCCAGGCCGCCGGTTACGGCTACCCCCAGCCGCCCCACCAGCCCCAGCCGGGTCCCGCCGGTTACGGCTACCCGCAGCCGCCCGCGCAGCCGGGACCGCAGCAGCCGCCCGCCCAGCCGCTGCCGCAGCAGCAACAGCCCGGACCGGTCGCCTACGGCTACCCGCACCAGCAGCCCGGCTACGGCTACCCCCTGCCCGCCCAGCCGCAGCAGCCGCAGCAGTCGGCCGCCCAGCAGCAGCCGCCCGCCCCGTCCGTTCCGCAACAGCAGGCGCCTCAGCCGCAGGCATCTCAACCGCAGGCGCCCCAGCAGCAGACACCGCAACAGCCCCCCGCCGCCTACGGCAACCAGGGCTGGACCGCGCCGGTCGGCCCCCAGGCCGGTCCCGGTGGCCCGCAGCCGCAGGCCACGCCCGGCACTCCGCTCGGCTACAACGCCGCCGTGGAGCTGTCCTCCGACCGGCTGCTGCGCAACCAGCCCAAGGTGCGCAAGAACAACACGAGCCCGTCGCGGTTCAAGTTCGGCGCCAAGAAGGAGGAGGCCGAGCGGCAGCGGAAGCTGGGGCTGATCCGTACGCCGGTGATGTCCTGCTACCGGATCGCGGTGATCAGCCTCAAGGGCGGCGTGGGCAAGACCACGACGACCATGGCGCTCGGCGCGACGCTGGCCACCGAGCGCCAGGACAAGATCCTGGCGATCGACGCCAACCCGGACGCGGGCACTCTCGGCCGACGGGTGCGGCGCGAGACCGGTGCCACCATCCGTGACCTGGTGCAGGCGATCCCGCAGCTGAACAGCTATATGGACATCCGCCGCTTCACCTCGCAGGCGCCCTCGGGTCTGGAGATCATCGCCAACGACGTGGACCCGGCGGTCTCGACCACCTTCAACGACCAGGACTACCGCAGCGCGCTGGAGGTGCTGGGCAGGCAGTATCCGATCATCCTCACGGACTCGGGTACCGGTCTTCTCTACAGCGCGATGCGCGGAGTACTGGACCTGGCCGATCAGTTGATCGTCATCTCCACACCCTCGGTGGACGGTGCGAGCAGCGCCTCGACCACGCTGGACTGGCTGTCGGCGAACGGTTTCGCGGATCTGGTCCAGCGGTCGGTCACCGTGATCTCCGGGGTCCGCGAGACCGGCAAGATGATCAAGGTGGAGGACATCGTCGCGCACTTCGAGACCCGCTGCCGCGGTGTTGTCGTGGTGCCCTTCGACGAGCACCTCGCGGCGGGTGCGGAGGTGGACCTCAACATGATGCGGCCCAAGACCCGCGAGGCCTACTTCGACCTCGCCGCGCTGATCGCCGAGGACATCACCCGTACCCAGCAGGGCTTCGGCAATCCGAACCTCCAGTACCAGCAGCCCCCGCAGGGCTACGGGCACCCGCACCAGCCCCCGCAGGCCTACGGTCAGCCCGGCGGCTCCCCCCAGCCGGGTGAGGGCTGGCCGCAGGGGGCTCCCGGCCAGGGGTGGCAGCAGCCCCCGGCGCCGGGGCAGAGCTGGCAGCAGCAGCCCGCGCCGGGCCAGGGCTGGCAGCAGCCCCCGGCTCCGCCCGCCCCGCAGCAGGAGCAGCCCCCGCAGGGCCCGGTACCGCCGGGCTGGACCCAGCAGTGAGACCGGGCGCCGCGTAGGTGCCTGCCCGACCCGCAACGCCTGAGGGCCGACACGTTCATCGTGTCGGCCCTCAGGCATGTGCGCGGCTGTGGCCGCCCGTCGTCGTTACCGCAGGTCGAACTCCCCGTCGCGGGCCCCGAGTACGAACGCCCGCCACTCCGCCTCGGTGTAGCGCAGGACCGTGTCGGGGTCCGCCGAGTTGCGCATGGCCACCGCGCCGCCCTCCAGGTAGGCGATTTCCACCCGCTCGTCCTGGGGACCGTCGGGGGAACCGACCCACTCGACGCCACTGATGTCCATGGCGTACAGCGCTTCCTTCTCCTGCTCGGTCGCCACCCGTTCACTCCGTTCCACCGAACTCACCGGCCTTGCCGACCTTACGGACAGCGAGGATTCTACAACTCAGCGCGGCGGCACGGAGCTTGGACAGCGAGAACGGCACAGGCGGGACGAACCGGGCACGCTCGGATCGGACGCGGACCGGACGCGCATCACGCCCGGATCGGGCCCGGCCTCAGGCCCGGCTCAGACGCCGCTCTCCGCGGCCGCGATCAGCTCCCGGCAGCGCTTGACGTCCTCCGCCATCTGCTCCAACAGGGCGTCCAGCGACTCGAATCGGGCCTGGCCGCGGACGTAGACGAGGAAGTCCACGGCGACATGGAGACCGTAGAGATCGAGGCCCACGCGGTCGATGGCGTACGCCTCCACGGTCCGCTCGGTGCCGTCGAACTGAGGGTTGGTGCCGACGGAGATCGCGGCCGGCATCACCTCGCCCTGGGCGTGCAGCCACCCGGCGTAGACGCCGTCCGCGGGGATCGCGGTGTGCGGCAGGGTCTCCACGTTGGCGGTCGGGAAGCCGAGGTCACGGCCGCGCTGGGCGCCGCGTACGACCACGCCCTCGACCCGGTGCGGACGGCCGAGGATCTCTCCGGCGCCCTCCACGTCGCCCTCGGCGATCAGCCGCCGGGTCAGGGTGGAGGAGAAGGGTGCGCCGCCGCCCGCGTCACCGGACACATACAGGTCCACGACCTCGACCTCGAAGTCGTAGGTCTTGCCCTGCTCGGCGAGGAACTCCACGTTTCCGGCGGCCTTGTGGCCGAAGCGGAAGTTGGGGCCCTCGACCACGGCCCTGGCGTGCAACTTGTCGACCAGGACCTTCACCACGAAGTCGGCGGGCGAGAGCCGGGAGAACTCGGTGGTGAAGGGCAGGATCAGGACCGCGTCGACGCCCAGCTCCGCGCAGAGTTCGGCGCGGCGGTGGTGGGCGGCGAGCAGGGGCGGGTGGCTGCCGGGGCGCACGACCTCGCTGGGGTGCGGGTCGAAGGTGACGACGACCGAGGGGACGCCCAGCTCGCGGGCGCGGGCCACAGCGTGCCGGATGATCAGCTGGTGCCCGCGGTGGACACCGTCGTAGGAGCCGATGGTGACGACGCTGCGCCCCCAGTCCTCGGGGATGTCCTCCAAGCCACGCCAGCGCTGCACTGTGACCGCTCCTCGTCGAACCCGTGTCCGTGTTTGCCTTGTACGCAGGTCTAAGGGTGCCATGCCGGGGCCCTGCGCTCCGCATCGGCGTGGTGGCTGTGACGGGCGGCACGTGCGGCGGCGGCACCGCTCCGATGATCGAGGGAACAGGGCGCGCGGCGAACGCGCCCCCTTCCACTCCCTCGGTTCACTCCGAGCGCCTGCCCATTGGGGTGAATGGACGGGGGGTGATGGACAGACCTCTGGAGGGGGAACGAGGGGGGACCGTGGAGCGGCGGCAGGTACCCCGTGACCGCCGCTCCACGGGCGACTGCCCGAAGGTCATCGACCACGGCCCGGCCCCCTCACAGCAGGCGCACCGGGGCGCCCCGGGTCGGCCTCAGCCGAACACCGCCACGCTCTTGGCCTTCCCCTTGTGCGCCTCGACCAGCGCGAGGAGCTGCCCCTCCGGGTCGAAGACGGCGACAGGACCGGCGCCCGCGTACTCGTCGGGCATCTCCAGCCGGACGCCGTTCGTCAGCAGCCGGGCCCGCTTGGTGTCCACGTCCCAGCGGGGGAACGCGGCCGCGGCGGCCTCGGCGACCGGCATCACGGTCAGCTCCTGCTGGAGCTCGTCCAGGGTGCGCGCGGAGTCGAGCTTGTACGGGCCGACGCGGGTGCGCCGCAGGGCGGTGAGGTGGCCGCCGACCCCGAGATCGGCGCCGAGGTCGCGGGCGAGGGCCCGGATGTAGGTCCCGGAGGAGCACACCACGGAGACCACCAGGTCCAGCACCGGGGTGCCGTCCTCGGCGACCGCGTCCCGGACGTCGTAGACCGCGAAGGAGGAGACGGTGACCGGGCGGGCGGGGATCTCGAAGTCCTCGCCGTCCCGGGCGCGCTTGTAGGAGCGCACCCCGTTGATCTTGATGGCGCTGACCTTGGACGGGACCTGGAGGATGTCGCCGGTCAGCTTGGCGATGCCCGTGTCGACGGCCTCGCGGGTGATGCCGGAGGCGTCGGCGGCGGAGGTGATCTCCCCCTCGGCGTCGTCCGTGACGGTGTTCTGCCCGAGCCGGATGGTGCCCAGGTACTCCTTCTCCGTCAGGGCGAGGTGCCCGAGGAGCTTGGTGGCCCGCTCCACGCCCAGGACGAGCACGCCCGTAGCCATCGGGTCCAGGGTCCCGGCGTGGCCGACGCGCCGTGTCCTCGCGATCCCGCGCATCTTGGCGACGACGTCGTGCGAGGTGAAGCCCGACGGCTTGTCGACGATGACCAGGCCGTCGGGCGTGCTGTGCTGCTGGGTCATGCGGAGGTGTCGTCCGTCTCGTCGTCGGAGCCGGGCTTGCGGTACGGGTCGGCCTCACCGGCGTACGCGGCGCCGGTGGCGCTCTCGCGCACCTTCGCGTCGGAGGCACGCGCCTGGTCGAGGAGGTCCTCGATGGTCCGGGCGGTGTCCGGCAGGGCGTCCGCGACGAAGGTGAGGGTGGGGGTGAACTTCACGCCCGCGGCCCGTCCGACCTCGGAGCGCAGGATGCCCTTGGCGCTCTCCAGGCCCGCGGCAGCGGCCTGCCGCTCCTCGTCGTCCCCGTACACCGTGTAGAAGACGGTCGCCTCCCGCAGGTCACCCGTCACCCGGGTGTCCGTGATGGTGACGTGTGTACCGAGCCGCGGGTCCTTGATCCCGCGCTGGAGCTTCTGGGCCACCACCTCTCGGATGAGGTCCGCCAGCCTCTTGGCACGCGCGTTGTCGGCCACTGGTCCGTCTCCCGTTCTTTCCTGTCTGTGTTCATTGCTCAGTCGTCGTCGCCGTGGAAGCGCCGTCTCGTGGACAGCAGCTCCACCTCGGGGCGCCCGGCGACCAGCCGCTCGCAGCGGTCCAGTACGTCGGTCACGTGCCCCGCGTCGCCGGACACCACCGCGAGGCCGATGACGGCCCGCCGGTGGAGATCCTGGTGCCCGACCTCCGCCGCGCTCACCGCGTACTTCCGCTGGAGCTCGGCGACGATCGGCCGGACGACGGAGCGCTTCTCCTTCAGCGACCGCACGTCGCCCAGAAGGAGGTCGAAGGACAGCGTCCCCACATACATCTGTGATTCCGGATGACCCGCCGGTACGGGATCGATGGCCCCGCCGCCGGAAGGGGCGGGGACACGAAAACCGTACAACGAACACCCGAGGCGGCTCGACGGGGTTTTCCCCGGGGAGCCGCCGGGCCCGGGGAAAACCCCGGGAAGACGGCGCGCTGGCCGACGGGACCAGGTCCCGTCGGCCAGCGGCGCTCGTCCGGCGTGACACCCGCTGCCGGGTGTCAGACGCGCGGCTTCTCGCGCATCTCGTACGTCGCGATGACGTCGTCGACCTTGATGTCGTTGAAGTTTCCGAGGTTGATACCACCCTCGAAGCCTTCGCGGATCTCGGTGACGTCGTCCTTGAAGCGACGCAGACCCTCGATGTTGAGGTTCTCCGCGACCACCTTGCCGTCGCGGATGAGGCGCGCCTTGGTGTTGCGCTTGACCTCGCCGGAGCGGATGAGAACACCCGCGATGTTGCCCAGCTTGGACGACTTGAAGACCTCGCGGATCTCCGCCGTACCGAGCTCGACCTCCTCGAACTCCGGCTTCAGCATGCCCTTCAGGGCCGCCTCGATCTCCTCGATCGCCTGGTAGATGACCGAGTAGTACCGGACGTCCACGCCTTCGCGCTCGGCCATCTGCGCCGCGCGGCCGGCCGCGCGGACGTTGAAGCCGATCACGATGGCGTCGGAGCCCATCGCCAGGTCGATGTCCGACTCCGTGACCGCACCGACGCCGCGGTGCAGGACGCGGATGTCGACCTCTTCGCCGACGTCGAGCTGGAGCAGGGAGGACTCGAGGGCCTCGACGGATCCGGAAGCGTCACCCTTGATGATCAGGTTCAGCTGCTGGACCTCGCCGGCCTTGAGCACCTTGTCCAGGTCCTCCAGCGAGACACGGCGCGTGCGCTTGGCGAACGCCGCGTTCCGCTCGCGGGCGGCGCGCTTCTCCGCGATCTGACGGGCCGTACGGTCCTCGTCCACCACGATGAAGTTGTCGCCCGCACCCGGGACGTTGGTGAGGCCCAGGACCTGCACCGGCGTCGACGGGCCCGCCTCGGACACGTTGTTGCCGTTGTCGTCGAGCATCGCCCGGACACGGCCGTACGCGTCGCCGACCACCATCGTGTCGCCGACCCGCAGGGTGCCTCGCTGAACGAGGACCGTCGCCACGGCACCGCGGCCGCGGTCGAGACGGGACTCGATCGAGATGCCCTGCGCGTCCTGGTGCGGGTTGGCCCGAAGGTCCAGGGCGGCGTCGGCGGTGAGGACGACGGCCTCCAGGAGGCTGTCGATGTGCAGACCCTGCTTGGCGGAGATGTCGACGAACATGGTCTCGCCGCCGTACTCCTCGGCCACCAGGCCGTACTCGGTCAGCTGACCGCGCACCTTGGTCGGGTCGGCACCCTCGACGTCGATCTTGTTGACCGCGACCACGATCGGCACCTCGGCCGCCTTGGCGTGGTTCAGGGCCTCGATCGTCTGAGGCATCACACCGTCGTTGGCCGCGACCACGAGGATCGCGATGTCCGTCGACTTCGCACCGCGGGCACGCATGGCGGTGAACGCCTCGTGACCCGGGGTGTCGATGAAGGTGATCGCCCGGTCCTGGCCGTTGACCTCGGTCGCGACCTGGTAGGCACCGATGTGCTGGGTGATGCCACCGGCCTCGCCCGCGATGACGTTCGTCTTGCGGATGGCGTCGAGGAGGCGGGTCTTACCGTGGTCGACGTGACCCATGACGGTCACGACCGGCGGACGGACGACCAGGTCTTCCTCGGTGCCCTCGTCCTCGCCGAACTCCAGGTCGAAGGACTCGAGCAGCTCGCGGTCCTCCTCCTCGGGGCTGACGATCTGAAGCGTGTAGTTCATCTCGTCGGCGAGGAGCTGGAGCGTCTCGTCGGAGACGGACTGCGTGGCCGTGACCATCTCGCCGAGGTTCAGCATGACCGCGACGAGGGAGGCCGGGTTGGCGTTGATCTTCTCCGCGAAGTCGGTGAGCGAGGCACCGCGCGACAGGCGAATGGCTTCGCCGCCGCCGCGGGGCAGCATCACGCCGCCGACCGACGGGGCCTGCATGGCCTCGTACTCCTGACGGCGCTGCCGCTTCGACTTGCGGCCGCGACGCGCCGGACCGCCGGGACGGCCGAAGGCACCCTGCGTGCCACCGCGGCCACCCGGACCACCGGGACGACCGCCGAAGCCGGGACGGCCACCGCCGCCACCGCCGAAGCCGCCGCCACCGCCCGGGGCACCGCCACCGGGACGACCGGCGAAGCCGCCACCGCCACCGGGACGACCGCCGCCGCCACCGGGACGACCGGCGAAGCCGCCGCCACCACCGGGACGACCGCCGCCGCCACCGGGACGACCGGCACCGGCCGGGCCGCGGCCGCCGGGGCCGCCGCCGGGACGAGGACCGGCAGCGGGACGCTGCGGCATCATGCCGGGGTTCGGACGCGGACCCGCGGGACCGCCGCCGGGACGAGGACCGCCCTGCGGACGGGGCATCCCACCCGGCGTCGGACGGGGACCGCCCGGAGCCTGCGGACGCGGACCGCCGCCCGCACCCTGGGGACGGGGACCACGGTCAGCACCCTGGGGACGCGGACCGCCCTGGCCCGCACCCTGCGGACGCGGGGCGCCGGGGGCACCGCCGGGACCGCCGGGACGGGGGCCGCCCTGCGGACGGGGCGCCTGCGGGCGCGCCATGCCGGTGGAGCCACCGGAGGTGAAGGGGTTGTTGCCCGGGCGGGGACCCGAGGGACGGGCCCCGGGACGCGCTCCCGGAGCGGCCGGACGCGAACCGCCGGGACGCGCGGACTGACCGCCCTGACCCTGACCCTGGCCCTGACCCTGGCCCTGACCCTGGCTCTGGCCGGGCGTGGCCGGACGTGCGCCGGGCTTCGGACCGCCGGGACGGGCACCCTGACGCGGCGCCTGGGCGGCCGGAGCCGCCGGGGGTGCCGTGAATTCGGGGGTGCTCGGAGCCGGGGCCGCCGGGGCGGGCCGCGGCGCGGGCTTCGGGCCGGGCGTCGGCCGCGGACCCGGGGCGGGAGCCGCCTGGCGCTCGGCCGCGGGGGCCTCGGCCGCGGGGCGCTCGGCCGCCGGGGGCTTGGGCGCCGCCGGGCGCGGGGCAGCCGGACGGGCGGCCTGCGCCGGGGAGGGCGCGGCCGGCCTGGCCGGTGCGGCCTTGCGGGGGGCGGACTTCGCGCCACCGCCGTTGCCCTGCTGCAATGCGTCGGTCAGCTTACGTACTACGGGCGCCTCGATCGTCGAGGACGCCGAACGGACGAATTCACCGAGTTCCTGGAGCTTGGCCATGACGACCTTGCTCTCCACACCGAACTCCTTGGCGAGTTCGTAGACCCGGACCTTAGCCACTTCGCTCCTTTGAGGTCCGGGTTGCGTCCGGACCGTCGCTAGTTCATGGGCGTACTCATCGCGTACTCATCGAGTGCTCATCGCAATCTCGACCTGCTTTCGACTCGCGAGGTACCAGGGCCGCGCAGGGATTCCGCGCGGCGCTTTCTTACGGTGCTGCCTGCTCAGCCGGGGGCTGGGGGCAACTGTCGGTCTGCTCGACGTACTGGCGCAACGCCTTTATGTCGAGCGGCCCCGGGACGCGGAGCGCCCTGGGGAAGGCCCGGCGGCGGACCGCCAGGTCGATACATGCCGACGCGGGGTGCACATACGCACCCCGGCCGGGCAGCGTACCGCGCGGATCGGGGACGCATGCGTCCTCGATCACCACGGTGCGCAGCAGTTCGATCTTGGCCGCTCGCTCCCGGCACCCCACACAGGTGCGCTCAGGGCATGCGCGGGCATGCGTCCGGCCAGACACGCTTAAGTCTACCTCCCCGCAACGACCTCACCCCTTTGGGGCAAGAATCGAACACTTGCTGCGCAGAAAACTGTCGTGATCTCGGCGACGCCCGGCCGGGATACGGTCCCCGACGGGGGTCGAGGGGCCTGTCCCGGCCGGGGCCCGAGGGCCTCAGCCGGGCTGGAGCCGAGGGGCCTCAGGCGGACCGGTCGGTGGTCGGCCGGTCGGTGGACCGGTCGGCGGGCTGCTCGGTGTCCGGACGGATGTCGATCCGCCAGCCGGTGAGCCGTGCGGCCAGACGGGCGTTCTGCCCCTCCTTGCCGATCGCCAGCGACAGCTGGTAGTCGGGCACGGTCACCCGGGCGGAGCGGGCCGCGAGGTCCACGACCTCGACCTTGGAGACCCGGGCCGGGGAGAGGGCGTTCGCCACCATCTCGGCCGGGTCGTCCGACCAGTCCACGATGTCGATCTTCTCGCCGTTCAGCTCGCCCATGACGTTGCGCACCCGGCCGCCCATGGGGCCGATGCAGGCGCCCTTGGCGTTCAGGCCCGATCGGGTGGACCGGACGGCGATCTTCGTGCGATGACCGGCCTCACGGGCGATCGCGGCGATCTCGACGGACCCGTCGGCGATCTCCGGCACCTCAAGGGCGAAGAGCTTCTTCACCAGATTGGGGTGGGTACGCGAAAGAGTGACGGACGGACCGCGCACACCCTTCGCCACCCGAACGACGTACGAGCGGATCCGCTTGCCGTGCTCGTAGACCTCGCCGGGCACCTGCTCCTGCACCGGCAGGATGGCCTCCAGCTTGCCGATGTCCACGAGCACGTTCTTCGGGTCGCGGCCCTGCTGGACCACACCGGTGACGATGTCGCCCTCGCGGCCCGCGTACTCGCCGAGCGTGGCGTCGTCCTCCGCGTCGCGCAGCCGCTGGAGGATGACCTGCTTGGCGGTGGTGGCGGCGATCCGCCCGAAGCCCGACGGGGTGTCGTCGAACTCGCGCGCCTCCTGCCCCTCCTCCAGGTCCTCGGGGTCCTCCTTCGCCCACACGGTCACATGGCCGGTCTCCCGGTTCAGTTCCACGCGCGCGTGGCGGCGGCTTCCCTCGGTGCGGTGGTACGCGATGAGGAGGGCCGACTCGATCGCCTCGACCAGCAGGTCGAAGGAGATCTCCTTCTCCCGAACCAAGCCCCGCAGGGCACTCATGTCGATGTCCACGGCTACGCCTCCTCTTCTTCCTTCATGTCCTTCATGTCCTTGCGGTTGAACTCGACCTGCACACGCGCCCGGTCGATCTCCGGGAACGCGAGTCTGCGGGTGGTGGCCTTGCGGCCCTTCACACCGGGCACCTCCAGGTCGACGCCCTCGTCGTCGACCCCCAGGATCCTCGCGACCAGCTCGCCGCCCTCGGCCAGCTGGAACCGCACCAGGCGGCCTTCGGCGCGCAGGTAGTGGCGGTGTTCGGTGAGGAGGCGCTCCGCGCCCGGGGTACCGACCTCGAGGGTGTACTCGCCCTCGCCCATCGCGTCCGTCTCGTCGAGCTTCGCCGAGAGCTCACGGCTCACATCGGCGATCTGATCCAGGTCCGCCCCGGTGTCGGAGTCGACGACGACGCGCAGCACACGCTTGCGTCCGACCGAGTCCACCGCGATCTCTTCGAGATCAAGGCCCTGGGAGCCGACGAGCGGTTCCAGAAGTTCTCGCAGCCTCTCGCTCTGGGTGGTGCTCATCCGGGTGACTCCTCGGCCGCGTGTGCTGTTGTGGGATGGTCGCGTGTCAGGTCAAAGGGTATCCGGTCCCGAAGGGTGTTGCCGTCCACCGGCACCGCGACCGCTCCCCTGGAGTGCCCGCGGCGCGTGCCGAGCCGATGGCGGGTGGCGGGGCGGCGCGCGGGTACGGTGATCACGGGCAGCCGCCCACCAGTTCGTACGAGGCCCTCGACGGCGTCGACCCCCAGGATCCGAGGACGTCCCCCGTGCCCATCCCCCCGCATCCGCGCACCCGTCTGCGCAGAAGGAGCCTGCTCGTGTCGGCGGCGGGTGCCGCGCTGGCCGCGGGCTGTTCCGGTGCCTCCGACACCGGCGGTCCGGGCGGCTCCGCGGCCGCCGACCGGGTCCGGGCGCGGGCCGCCCGCGACAGCGCGGAGCTGGCGCAGCGGTACGCCGCCGTGATCGCGGCCCATCCGGCGCTGGCCGCCCGGCTCGGACCACTGCACGAGGAAACGGTCCGGCACGTACAGGCGTTCGGCGGCCGCGCCGGTGCCTCCGCGTCCGCCTCCCCCGGTGCCTCCGCGTCCGCGTCCGCGGGGGTGTCCCCGGCGGCGGCGCCGTCGGCGGACGCGTCCGCATCGGCGTCCCCGTCCGCTTCCGGCACGGCTACGGCTACGGCTACGGCTTCCGCCCCCGGCTCTGCGTCTGCGTCTGCCCCTGACTCCGCCTCGGGTTCTCCTTCCGCGTCGGCGTCGGCGTCGGCGTCGGCTTCGGCTTCGGCGGATCCCGCGACGGCTCTTGCCGGGCTGGCCGCCGCCGAACGCACGCTCGCCGACCGGCGGGCCGCGGCGCTGCTGGACGTGCCGGGCGAGCTGGCGCGGCTGCTGGCGTCCGTGGCGGCGGCCGGTGCCGCCCATGTGTATCTGCTGACGGAGGGCGCACGGTGAGCACCAGCGACAGCACGCCGACGGCCGACGGCGAACTCGCGGCCCTCCAGGCCGCCCTGCGCGCCGAGCACGCGGCGGTCTACGGCTACGGCGTCGTCGGCGGCCATGTCGCACCGGCCCGGCGGGCCGACGCCCGGGCCGCCTACGACGCCCATCGCGCCCGCCGCGACGAGCTGGCCCGGGCCGTACGGGACCTGGGCGGCACACCGGAGGCCGCCGCGGCCGCGTATACGCTGCCCTTCACCGTTGCCGACCCGGCCGCCGCCGTACGGCTGGCCGCCGAGCTCGAGGAGCGGGTGGCCGGGGTGTACTCGGACCTGGTCCGGGCCTCGACGGGCGCGCGGCGGCGGTCCGCGGCCCAGGCGCTGCGGGAGGCGGCGGTCCGGGCGGTGCGCTGGAGCGGCGGGAGCGTAGCCTTCCCTGGTCTCGCCGAGCGGGCGGCGGCCGCCCCTGCCGCGTCGTCGGCCCCGCGGACCTGAGCGGTACCGCCGGAGACCTACCGCCGGAGACAGGCGCACACGCATCTTTCCGCGCGTGCGAAGCAGACCTGGAAGGGAACATCTCGCGCATGGCTTTCGAACCGCCGCAGCGTCTCGTGCGGGCACTCGGCGAGACGCACCCGGACGGCGGCGCCGAGTGGCTGGCCCTGCTGCCCGGGCTGGTCGAACGGGCCGTGGAACTGCGCGGGCTGACCGTGGAGCGGGTGCAGGCGCCGGGCGGCCGCAGCAGTGTCGCGCTGCTGGTGCGGCAGGCGGACGGTACGCCCGCGGTGCTGAAGGTGGCGCCGCCGAGGGCGCGTCCGGAGAGCGAGCGGGCCGCGCTGGCGCACTGGAACGGTTCGGGCGCGGTACGGCTGCTGGACGCGGACACCGAGCAGGGTGTGCTGCTCCTTGAGCGGCTCCACCCGGAGATGTCGGTACGGTCCCTGCCGGAGGCGAAGGCCCTGCTGGAGGCGGCGGGCACGCTGCGGCGGCTGTGGGTGGCACCGCCCGCCGGGCACTCCTTCGAGACGGTGGCCGGACGCACCGGGCGGCAGGCCGAGGCGATGCGGGAGGGCGCCCGGACGGACTCCGAGGCGGCCCCGCTGATCGAGTCGGCGCTCGCGGCGCGCGAGGAGCTGCTGAGCGGTGCGCCCGAGGAGCGGCTGCTGCACGGCACCCTGCGGCAGAGCAAGATCCTGGCCGGGGAGCGGATGCCGTGGCTGGCGGTGGGTCCGGATCCGGTGGTCGGCGAGTGCGCCTTCGATCTGGCGCGCCTGGTGCGCGACCGGGTGGAGGACCTGATCGCTTCGCCCTCCGGCGCGGCGATCACCCGGCGCCGGGTGAAGCGGCTCGCGGAGTCCCTGGACCTGGACCAGGAACGGCTGCGCGGCTGGACCCTGTTCCGCGCGGTGGAGTCCGGCGTACGGGCCCGCCGGGTGGGCCGCACCCAGGACGCGGAACTGCTCCTGGAATTCGCCACCTGGCTGTAGCGGCTGCCGCGTCTCCGCACAGCGCACGCAGACGGCCCGCACCGCCACGGCGGTGCGGGCCGTCTCGTCGTGTGTCAGGCGGTGAGGCGGGCGATGGCCTCGGCCACCGTCAGCTCCTCGCGCTCGCCGGTCCGGCGGTCCTTCAGCTCCAGGACGCCTTCGGCGGAGCGGCGGCCCGCGACCAGGATCTTCGGGACGCCGATCAGCTCCGCGTCGGTGAACTTCACGCCCGGGGAGACCCCGGCCCGGTCGTCCACCAGCACGCGGAGCCCGGCCTCGGCCAGCTGCCCGGAGACATCGAGGGCCAGCTCGGTCTGGAGCGCCTTGCCCGCGGCCACCACGTGCACATGGGCCGGGGCGACCTCGGCGGGCCAGCACAGGCCCTGCTCGTCGGCGGTCTGCTCGGCGAGCGCGGCGACCGCGCGGGAGACGCCGATGCCGTAGGAGCCCATGGTGACGCGGACCGGCTTGCCGTTGGGGCCGAGGACGTCGAGCTTGAGGGCGTCGGCGTACTTGCGGCCCAGCTGGAAGATGTGGCCGATCTCGATGGCGCGGTCGAGCTTGAGGCCGGTGCCGCACTTGGGGCACGGGTCGCCCTCGCGGACCACCACGACGTCGACATAGGCGTCGACCTCGAAGTCACGGCCCGCGACCACGTTCTTCGCGTGCATGCCCTCCTTGTTGGCGCCGGTGATCCAGGAGGTGCCGGGGGCGATGCGCGGGTCCGCGAGGTAGGTGACCTTCTCAAGGCCCTGGGGGCCGACGTAACCGCGGACCAGGTCGGGGCGGTTGATGAAGTCCTCGACGGTGACCAGTTCGACGGCGGCCGGGGCGAAGTGCGCCTCGACCTTGTCCATGTCCACCTCGCGGTCACCGGGCACGCCGACGGCGACGATCTCGCCGTCGACCTTGACCAGCAGGTTCTTCAGGGTGGCGGAGGCCGGGACGCCCAGGGAGGCGGCGAGGGTCTCGATGGTCGGGGTGTCGGGGGTGGGGATCTCCTCGAGCGCGGGCACGTCCGCGGCGTCGGCGGGCTTCAGCTCGTAGGCGATCGCCTCGGTGTTCGCGGCGAAGTCGCAGTTCGGGCAGTCGGCG
Organism: Streptomyces sp. NPDC052040; assembly: GCF_044548405.1. Lineage (NCBI taxonomy): Bacteria > Bacillati > Actinomycetota > Actinomycetes > Kitasatosporales > Streptomycetaceae > Streptomyces > Streptomyces sp. NPDC052040. The sequence goes on from NZ_JBIUBV010000007.1 coordinate 71,104, forward strand.
AAGGTGTCCTCACCGGCTCCGGCCGGGGCGAGGAACTCCTCGGACTTGGAGCCGCCCATGGCGCCCGCGGTGGCGGCGACGATCCGGTAGTCCAGGCCGAGGCGCTCGAAGACCCGCTGGTAGGCCTGGCGGTGCAGGGCGTAGGAGTGGGCGAGGCCCTCGTCCTCCAGGTCGAAGGAGTACGAGTCCTTCATCAGGAACTCGCGGCCGCGCAGGATGCCCGCGCGGGGCCGGGCCTCGTCGCGGAACTTGGTCTGGATCTGGTAGAGCATGACCGGCAGGTCCTTGTACGAGGACGCCTGGTCCTTCACCAGCAGGGTGAAGATCTCCTCGTGGGTCGGGCCCAGCAGATAGTCGCCGCCCTTGCGGTCCTGGAGGCGGAACAGCTCGGCGCCGTACTCGTCCCAGCGGCCGGTGGCCTCGTAGGGCTCGCGCGGCAGCAGGGCGGGGAGCAGGACCTCCTGGGCCCCGATGGCGTCCATCTCCTCGCGGACGATCCGCTCCACATTGGCGAGGACCCTCCTGCCGAGCGGCAGCCAGGTCCACACCCCGGCGGCGGTGCGGCGCACATAACCGGCCCGGACCAGCAGCTTGTGGCTGAGGACCTCGGCGTCCGCCGGGTCGTCGCGCAGCGTCTTCGCCATCAACTGGGACATGCGCTGGACCGGTGCGTTCGCCATGGTGTCTCGTACTCCTGCCGCTGGGGTCCCCCTGCCCTCGCGAAGCCGGGAATGGGGGAAGCTGATGGCTAGGAGGTTAGCCGGGCTTGCTGTTCGGGTGGAAATCCGTTATCGGCGGCGGAGCGGCAGGGGGGCGCCCATCACGGCGTACGGCCTCGGCGCGCTGGGGAAGACCACCCGGCGGGCGAGGTCCACATAGCCCAGGGAGTGGTAGAGGCCGCGGGCGGGGCTGTCGGTGTCGATCGCGGACAGGATGGAGCGCGGCTGCTCGGCGGCGTCGGTGATGGTGGTGATCAGGGTCCGGCCGATGCCGCGGTTCTGGTAGCCGGGGTGGACGTGCAGTTCGGTGATCACGAAGGAGCTGTCCAGCCAGTCGTCGCGGCCCTGGGCGCGGAGATAGGGCTCGACGACGGTGGACCACCAGTGCAGGCGGTCGTTGGGCATGCCGTAGACGAATCCGGCGAGCCGTCCGTCGGCGGCGACGGCCCCGAGGGCGCGGGCGCCCGGGTAGGTCATGTGCCGCAGCACGATCTGGCGGCGTACGGCGATCTCCTCGGCGCCGAGCCCGAAGGCGACGGCCTGCACGGCGAGCGCCTCGTCGACGCGGCCGGACAGGTCCAGGGAGCCGATCACTACGTCGTCGGGGGTACGCGGCATGGCTGGAGCCTACCGGGGCGGCGGGCCCGGCTCAGAACAGAATGCTCCCTCTCAGAACAGAATGCTCATGAACGCACCGATCTCCTGGAAGCCCACCCGGAGGTAGGTGCGCCGGGCGGCCGTGTTGAAGTCGTTGACGTAGAGGCTGGCTACGGGCGCCACATCGGTGAGGGCGTAGCGCAGTACGGCCGCCATGCCGGGCGCGGCGAGGCCCTGCCCGCGGTACTCGGGGGCCACCCAGACCCCCTGGATCTGACAGGCCCCCGGGGTGGCAGCGCCGATCTCCGCCTTGAACATCACCCGGCCCTGGTCGTCGAGACGGGCGAACGAGCGGCCCGCGCCGACGAGTTCCGCGACCCGGGCCTGGTAGAGCAGCCCGCCGTCCCCGGCCATCGGGGAGATGCCGACCTCCTCGGTGAACATCGCCACGCAGGCCGGCATGATCGTCTCCAGCTCGTCCTTGCGGACGCGGCGGACATACGGGTCCGGGGCGATGTCGGGGGGCATCCGGTCGGTGACCATGAGCGGCTGGTGGGCGCGGACCTCGCGGGCCGGTCCCCAGCCGGGCTCAAGGAGCCGCCACAGCTGGGCGGTGGGCTCGGCGGGGCCGACGATCGAGGAGCAGCGGCGGCCCGCCCGCCGGGCCCGGTCCGCGAAGGCGCGCACCGCGCGGGGGGTCGCGCAGATCGGTACGAGGTTGGCGCCCGCATAGCACAGCGAGGTCAGCATGCCACCCTCGTACCAGCCCCACATCTCGCCGCCGAGGCGCCACGGGTCGAGGCCGGCGACCTGGACCCGTGACATCACGAAGGCGTTCACGACCGGCTCGCGGTCGAGAACGGCGAGCGCGGCCTCCAGGTCACTCGGTGCGAGGACCCGGGTGGTGGTCTGCGTCAACACGTGCGGAAGCCTCACCCCTGGGGTCTGCTGATCTCCGCACTGTACCTGCCGTGCGGTGGGGCTGCCGCCCGGTAGCAACCGGTATACCCTCCGTCACCGGACGGCGAACCCCACGAACGCCTCCCAGGCCGTGGGCGGGAGGGTGAGCGCGGGCCCGCCCTCCGAGATCCGCTTCGAATCACGGATGTGGACGGCGGTGGGGCAGGGGGCAACTTCCAGACACTGGCCCCCCTCGCCACTGCTGTAGCTGGACTTGTGCCAGGCGAGGGCGACTTCGAGGCATTCGCCTCCTTCGCCGCTGCTGTAGCTGCTCTTGAACCACGTCAGCTCGTTCATGTCTCTCCCAGCAACTTCTCTACATAAGCTAGCGATTCGCGCGGTGTCAGGGCTTGGGCGCGCAGAAGGCCGTACTGCTCCTCCAACTCCCTGACGGTTCGCCGGTCGGAGAAGAGGCGGCTGTACGCATGCACCTCCGCGTAGGCGATCCTGCGCCCTTCCTCCGTTTCGATCAAGGTGAATGGGCCAGCAAGCGCCGCGTGCTCCTCACGGTGATTCGGCATCACCTGGATCTCGACGTTTCGCTGCTGCCCGGCGAGCAGGATCTGCTCCAACTGCCCCCGCATGACAGCCTTTCCGCCCAGACGCCTGTGCAGGATCATCTCCTCCATCACAAAGCTGATGATGGGCGCAGGCTTCCTGGAGAAGATCGCCTGTCGGGCCAATCGAGCCGTCACGCGCTGGTCCACCACCTCCTCGTCCAACAGTGGGCGCCTCATGGTGAACACCGCCCGGGCATACTCCCCCGTCTGCAACAGACCGGGGACTGCCTGGACGGCAAACAAGTGCAGCGCAACCGCCTCCTTCTCCAGCTTCGCGGCGTCCTGGAAGAAGGGCGGGTACTGTGCCCGCTCCATCTCGTCGACCATCTCCAGCAACACCCCGTGCGCGTCCAGCACTTCGTCCGACTGCACGATGAAGTTCCGGGGTGGGATCCGCCTCCCCTGCTCGTAGGAGGCGATGGTCGACTCGGAGTAGCCGGTCCGTGCCCCCAGTTCCGCGCGGCCCATCCCCGACCAGGTCCGCAACCTCTTCAACTGCCGCCCGAAAAGCTGCGGCACACCCGTTCCCATGGCCTGCTCGTCGCTCATACACCCCTCACCGCTTCTGGTGCAGCACCGGTTACGGCTCGCCCCGCGTACAGATACGCCCCGGCCGCGTACAACGCTCGGCGGTCCCGGCTCAGCTGCTGTTCAACGCTACGCAGGGTGCGCGACGGTAAGCCCCATGAAGTCAGCAACTCCCTCCGACTGGCATATGCCCAAGCGCACCGCGCCCGCGCACACATTCGAGATGCGGTTCACGTCCAGCCCCCGGGGCGCCCGGCTCGCCCGGCGGCTGGTCGCGCACCGGCTGGACGAGTGGGGGCATCCCTACGACAGTGCCCTCAACGAGACCGTGACGCTGATCGCCGCCGAGCTGGCCGCCAACGCCGTACGGCACGGGCATGTGCCCGGCCGTGACTTCCAGCTGCGGCTGCTCGCGGCGGCGGAGGGCGTACGGCTGGAGGTGTCCGACACACGGACCGAGCGGCTGCCGGAGAAGCGGCCCCCGGCGGACCCGGCGGCCGAGGAGGGCGGCCGGGGGCTGCTGCTGGTGGAGGCGCTGGCGGAGCGGTGGGGGGTGGATCCGCGCTGTCCGGGGAAGTGCGTCTGGGCGGAGGTACGGCGACGTCCCGCCACCCGGGGGTGACGGGACGTCCGTGAGCGGGTGCCGGGGGCTTGTCAGCCCGCGACCGAGATGGACGGTTCGCCCGAGGCGATGCCGTCCTTCTCCATCTGCTCGGCCAGCTTCATGGCCTCCTCGATCAGGGTCTCCACGATCTTCGACTCCGGCACGGTCTTGATGACCTCGCCCTTGACGAAGATCTGGCCCTTGCCGTTGCCGGAGGCCACGCCGAGGTCGGCCTCGCGGGCCTCGCCCGGGCCGTTCACGACACAGCCCATGACCGCGACCCGCAGCGGGACCTCCATGCCGGTCAGGCCCGCCGTGACCTCTTCGGCCAGCTTGTAGACGTCGACCTGGGCGCGGCCGCAGGAGGGGCAGGAGACGATCTCCAGGCCGCGCTGGCGCAGGTTGAGGGACTCCAGGATCTGGATGCCGACCTTGACCTCCTCCGCGGGCGGGGCGGAGAGGGAGACGCGGATGGTGTCGCCGATGCCCCGGGAGAGCAGCGCGCCGAAGGCGACGGCGGACTTGATGGTGCCCTGGAAGGCGGGACCCGCCTCGGTGACACCGAGGTGGAGGGGGTAGTCGCACTGCTCGGCGAGCTGGCGGTAGGCCTCGATCATCACGACCGGGTCGTTGTGCTTCACCGAGATCTTGATGTCGCGGAAGTCGTGCTCCTCGAAGAGGGACGCCTCCCACAGCGCCGACTCCACCAGGGCCTCCGGGGTGGCCTTGCCGTACTTCTGGAGCAGCCGCCGGTCCAGCGAGCCCGCATTCACCCCGATCCGGATCGGCGTGCCGTGGTCCTTGGCCGCCGTCGCGATCTCCCGGACCTTGTCGTCGAACTGCTTGATGTTGCCCGGATTCACCCGGACCGCCGCACAGCCCGCCTCGATCGCCGCGAAGACGTACTTCGGCTGGAAGTGGATGTCCGCGATCACCGGGATCTGCGACTTCCGCGCGATCACCGCCAGCGCGTCCGCGTCGTCCTGCGTCGGACACGCCACCCGCACGATCTGGCAGCCCGACGCCGTCAGCTCCGCGATCTGCTGCAACGTCGCACCGATATCCGACGTCCGCGTCGTCGTCATCGACTGCACCGACACCGGCGCCCCGCCCCCGACCGCCACGGATCCGACCTGGATCTGCCGGCTCTTCCGGCGCTCGGCGACCTTGGTCGGAACGGACGGCATGCCGAGTGAAATCGCAGTCATCTGCTGTGCAACCCCAACGTTGTGGATCAAGATCCGGTCCCGAATCGGCGGGCTCCAAGCCCCGAGATTACGCCACACGCCCGGGCCGGAGCACATCACGGCCCGTTAAACCCACCCAAAGGGCGGCGGCCGGGACGTCAGTCTTCCCGGCCGCCGACAACACCGTGTGGCTAGGAGATTTTGACCGGGTTGACCACGTCCGCGATCAGCACCAGCAGGGTGAAGCAGACGAAGATCCCGGCCACCACATAGGCCACCGGCATCAGCTTCGCGACATCGAAAGGACCCGGGTCGGGGCGGCGCAGCACCCTGGCCAGGCCCCGGCGCAGCGACTCCCACAGGGCACCCGCGATGTGTCCGCCGTCCAGGGGCAGCAGCGGCAGCATGTTGAACAGGAACAGCGACAGATTGAAGCCCGCGACCAGCAGCAGCATCATCGCGATCTGCTGGGACGGCGGGATGTCCAGGGTGAACACCTCGCCGCCGACGCGGGCGGCGCCGACGACGCCCATCGGGGAGTCCGGCTGGCGCGGGGCGTCACCGAAGGTCGCGTTCCACAGGGCGGGGATCTTGCCGGGCAGGGAGACCAGCGACGCCACGCCGTTCTCCATCATGTCGCCCATGCGCCCCACGGACTGGCCGAGGGACTGCGGCACGATCCCGGTGGCGGGGGTGAAGCCGAGGAAGCCCGCGTAGACGTACTTGCCCTCGACATAGCCGCCGTTGCCGTCGGTCTTGCTCACCTGGTTCTTGATCAGGTGGGTGGGCAGGTCGAGCCGCTTGCCCTGGCGTTCGACGGTGAGGGTGACGTTCTTGCCGGGGTTGGCGCGGATGTCGGACTGGAGGACGGACCAGTCCGTCACCTTGCGGCCGTCGAAGGCGACGATCCGGTCCCCCGGCTTCAGGCCCGCGGCCTGGGCGGGGGTGGGCGCGTCGCCCTTCTCGCATTTGCTGCGGTTCTCGCTCTGCTGGATGACGCAGTCGGAGACCTTGGAGACCGTGGTGGTCTGGGTCTGGACGCCGAAGGTCATCATCACGCCGAGGAACACCGCCACGGCGAGCACCAGGTTCATGAAGGGGCCCGCGAACATGACGATGACCCGCTTCCACGGCTTGCGCGTGTAGAAGAGGCGGTCCTCGTCACCGGGCTGGAGCTCCTCGAAGGACTGCGCCCGGGCGTCCTCGATCATCCCGCGCCACGGGGAGGTGGAGCGGGCCTCGATCCGGCCGTCCGGGCCCGGCGGGAACATGCCGATCATGCGGATGTAGCCGCCGAGCGGGACCGCCTTGACGCCGTACTCGGTCTCGCCCTTCTTGCGCGACCAGATGGTGGGGCCGAAGCCCACCATGTACTGCGGCACGCGGATCCCGAAGAGCTTGGCCGTCGACAGATGCCCCAGCTCGTGCCAGGCGATCGAGATCAGCAGTCCGAGCACAAAGACGACTATGCCGAGGATCATCATCAAAGTCGTCATGCACGAGCCTCCGCGGTTGCCGTCTGCGCCGTCAGTTCTCTCGCCCGGGCTCGTGCCCAGGCCTCCGCTTCGAGGACGTCCGCGACGGTCAGGGAAGTTCCCGTTTGGGGGATGCCGTGCTCCTCCACCACCCGCGTCACCGTCTCCATGATCCCGAGGAACGGCAGTGCGCCGTTCAGGAACGCGTCGACGCACTCCTCATTGGCCGCATTGAACACCGCCGGGGCCGTGCCCGCGAGCTCTCCCACGTGCCGGGCGAGTCCGACGGAGGGGAAGGCCTCCGTGTCCAGGGGGAAGAATTCCCAGGTCGAGGCCTTGGTCCAGTCGAATGCCGGGGCGGCGTCGGGCACCCGCTCGGGCCAGCCGATCCCGACGGCAATCGGCCCCCGCATATCGGGGGGCGTCGCCTGCGCCAGCGTTGATCCATCCGTGAATTCCACCATCGAATGGACATACGACTGGGGATGCACGACGACCTCAATGCGGTCGAAGGGAATGTCGTAGAGCAGATGGGCCTCGATCACTTCCAGGCCCTTGTTCACCAGGGTCGCGGAGTTGACCGTGATCACCGGGCCCATGGCCCAGGTGGGGTGGGCGAGCGCGTCCTCGGGCGTGACCCGCGCCAGCTCGGCCCGGCTCCGGCCGCGGAAGGGACCTCCGGAGGCGGTGACCACGAGCTTGCGGACGTCCGCGCGGGTGCCGCAGGCGAGGGCCTGGAAGAGCGCGGCGTGCTCGGAGTCCACCGGGATGATCTGCCCGGGCTTGGCCAGGGCCTTCACCAGCGGGCCGCCGACGATGAGCGACTCCTTGTTGGCGAGCGCGAGGGTGCGGCCCGCCTCCAGGGCGGCGAGGGTGGGCGCGAGGCCGATGGAACCGGTGATGCCGTTGAGGACGGTGTGGCAGTCGGACGCGGCCAGGCGGGTGGCCGCGTCGGGCCCGGCGAGGATCTCGGGCAGCGGCTCCCCGGGGCCGTACTGGGCGGCGAGGGCCTCCCGCAGGGCCGGTACGACGTCCTCGCGCGCGACCCCGACCGTGCGGACGCGCAGGCTCCGGGCCTGCTCGGCGAGCAGTCCGACCCGGCCGCCGTTGGCGGAGAGGCCGGTGACGCGGAAGCGGTCGGGGTTGCGCAGCACGAGGTCGACGGCCTGGGTGCCGATCGAGCCGGTGGAGCCGAGGATCACCACATCCCGTACTCCGTCCGCGGGATCGAAGACGAGATGGGGGTCGGCAAGAGGGGCTGGACTGTCGCTCATCCCCCCATTGTTGCCGCACCGGGTGGCGGGAAGGACACGGTGTCCCGACATCGGGCCACCGCCCGGGCCGCGCACGGTGCGCACGGCCCGGACGACGAGACCTTCGTACGGGACCCTCGTACGGGCGGGTCAGCTCTTCGGGATCTTCCTTCGTACATCCTTGCGGGAGGATTCACCCGGATGGGCGTCCGCGATCCACGGGCCGTCGCCGGACGGATCCACGATGCCCTCCTCCAGCCAGGCGTACGTACCGGACAGCACGCCCTTGACCACCTTGTGGTCCAGGTCGTCGGTGTTGCTCCACAGCCGCCCGAACAGCTCTTCGACGCGGATGCGGGACTGGCGGCAGAAGGCGTCGGCCAGCTGGTACGCCTCCTGGCCGTGCTGCCCGCTCCGGCGCAGATGCTCGGCACGGACACAGGCCGCGCTCATCGCGAACAGCTCGGCCCCGATGTCGACCACCCGGCCCAGGAAGCCCTGCTTGGTCTCCATCCGGCCCTGCCAGCGGGACATGCCGTAGAAGGTGGACCGGGCGAGCTTGCGGGCGCTGCGCTCGACGAACCGCAGATGCCCGGAGAGGTCGATGCCCTGGCGGAACTCGCCGTAGGCGCCCGGGACCTGGCCCTGTCCGGCGACCAGCCTGGGCAGCCACTTGGCGTAGAAGACACCGGCGTTCGCGCCCGCCTTCGCCTTGTCGGCGAGGGTCTTCTCCGGGTCGATCAGATCCCCGGCCACCGACAGATGGGCGTCCACCGCCTCCCGCGCGATCAGCAGGTGCATGATCTCCGTGGAGCCCTCGAAGATGCGGTTGATGCGCAGGTCGCGCAGCATCTGCTCGGTGGGGACCGCCCGTTCGCCGCGGGCCTTGAGGGACTCCGCGGTCTCGAAGCCGCGGCCGCCGCGGATCTGGACCAGTTCGTCGGCCATCAGCCAGGACATCTCGGAGCCGTAGAGCTTGGCGAGGGCGGCCTCGATCCGGATGTCGTTGCGGTTCTCGTCGGCCATCTGCGAGGACAGGTCGACGACCGCCTCCAGGGCGAAGGTGGTGGCCGCGATGAAGGAGATCTTCGCGCCGACCGCCTCGTGCAGGGCGACCGGCTTGCCCCACTGCTCACGGGCGGCCGACCACTCACGGGCGATCTTCAGACACCACTTGCCCGCGCCGACGCACATCGCGGGCAACGACAGACGGCCGGTGTTCAGGGTGGTGAGCGCGATCTTCAGACCCGCGCCCTCCGGGCCGATCCGGTGGGAGGCGGGGACCCGGACGCGGTGGAAGCGGGTGACGCCGTTCTCCAGGCCGCGCAGGCCCATGAAGGCGTTGCGGTTCTCCACGGTGATGCCCTCGGAGGCGGCCTCCACGACGAAGGCCGTGATGCCGCCCTTGTGGCCGTCCGAGCGCGGCACCCGCGCCATGACCACGAGCAGGTCGGCGACCACACCGTTGGTGGTCCACAGCTTCACCCCGTCGAGGACGTAGTCGTCGCCGTCCGGCACGGCCGTGGTGGCCAGGCGGGCCGGGTCGGAGCCGACGTCCGGCTCGGTGAGCAGGAAGGCGGAGATGTCGGTGCGGGCGCAGCGCGGCAGGAACGTCTCCTTCTGTTCCCGAGTGCCGAACAGTTTCAGCGGCTGCGGTACGCCGATCGACTGATGCGCGGAGAGCAGCGCGCCGATGGCGGGGCTGGCGGTGCCGGCCAGGGCGAGTGCCCGGTTGTAGTACACCTGGGTGAGGCCGAGACCACCGTACTTCGTGTCGATCTTCATGCCGAGGGCGCCGAGTTCCTTGAGACCGTTGATCGTCTCGTCGGGGATGCGCGCCTCGCGTTCGATGCGGGCGGAGTCGACCTGGGTCTCGCAGAAGTCGCGCAGCTTGGCGAGGAACTCCTCACCGCGCTGGACGTCGTCCTCGGCGGGCAGCGGGTGCGGGTGGATCAGGTCGAGCCGCAGGCGGCCGAGGAACAGCTCCTTGGCGAAGCTGGGCTTGTGCCAGTCCTGCTCCCGCGCGGCCTCCGCGACCTGGCGGGCCTCGCGTTCGGTGACAGCGGGCTTGGGAGTGGGGGCGTCGGTTGGTGCGGTCATGAGGCTCACCTCGCCGCGAATCGGGGCTGATGGGTCGCACACCGTACGGCGGCCCGAGGGGGCCGTACGGCGGTATTGCGGGCGGTGCGTTACTGACCGGTGCTACTCGATCGTTGGTACCCCAATACGGGGGCCGTAGCCAGTCCTCGCGCGGGGTCGTCGTCGCGGAACATGGGTCGGCGGCGAGGGGGCGGGGGTGCGGGGGTGTCAAGTGGGGGGCGGGGGCGCCCGGGGCGGGGCGCGCTCCGCCGCTGGGGTTGCCCGGGGGCGGGGGCCTGTGCGCCGGGCATGCGCCCGGGGCCCACGCCACCGGGGGCGTGGCGGGGCCGCGTCGCCGGGGTGGGCGCCCGGGTGTGGGGGCTGTGGCGGAGCCCCCGTATCCTCGCCCGAGGTCGCGGCACATCCAGTGCCGTGGGCGTCGTGCGAACGAGGAGCACCATGGATTCCGGCCCCGCGGCCCCGGCCGTAGCACCCCTGCTGGAGGACTTCTCCCTGGAGATGACCGGCAAGGACGTCGTGAAGCTGGAGGAGGCCCGTGCCGTCGTTCCGCCCGGGACACGGATCAATGTGACCTTCCTGGGCACCGAGGACCTCACCACCCGGCTGGCGGCCGCCCGCGCGGTCAAGCGGCTGGGCTTCCTGCCCGTGCCGCACATATCGGCCCGGCGGCTGGCCTCCCGGGCGGACCTGGACGCCTTCCTGTCGGCGCTGCGGGCGGAGGGTCTCGCGGAGCGGGTGCTCGTGATCGGCGGCGACCCGGCCACCCCGCACGGCCCCTACGAGGACGCCCTGACCGTGATCCGCTCCGGCCTGCTGAACACCCACGGCGTACGGCACGTCGGGCTCGGCGGCTATCCCGAGGGGCATCCCGCCATCCCGGACGAGGTCCTGTGGTCGGCGATCGAGGAGAAGGCGAAGGCCCTGGAGGAACAGGAGCTGGACGGCGAGGTCGTCACGCAGTTCGGTTTCGACGCCGGATCCGTGCTCCGCTGGGTCGAGGCGGCCCGCGACCGGGGCATCGGACTGCCGGTGCGGGTCGGCGTGCCGGGCCCGGCCGGAGTACGGCGGCTGCTGACGTACGCCACCCGCTTCGGGGTCGGCACCAGCGCCTCCGTCGTCCGCAAGTACGGCTTCTCCCTCACCCAGCTGATGGGCACCGCCGGCCCCGACCGCTTCCTCCACACCCTCGCCGAGCACTACACCCCCGCCCGCCACGGCCAACTCAAGGTCCACTTCTACACATTCGGCGGCCTGCGCGCGGCCTCGGAGTGGGTGGCGGGGTTCCGGGCGGAGACGGTGGGACGGGGCTGAGCGGAGGCGGCTGCGGGGACGGCGCGGCCACTCGTCCTTGAGGTCGTCCGGCAGCAGGTGCCGCGCCACCTGGAGAAGCCGCTCCAGCCTGGCGGGATCCGTTTCCACGTCCGTCAGGATCCAGTAGGCGTAGCCGGCACTGCCCCTGGCTCTGCCCGAGAGCACTTCCTCGTAGAACGTCCAGATCCCGTTCCGTGCCGCCTCCCGGCATGCCTCGGCCAGACCCTCGTCGTCCAGTTGGACGAACCCTGCCAGCAGGTCCAGAAACTGATGCCGGGCCTCCCTGGAGAGGGACCGCCCGGCCAGACCGGCCATCAGCGCCCGGGCCACCGGCACCACCGTCGTCCTCCCCCAGGACTCCTGAAAGACATGGCCGTCAATACCGAGCGGCTGGGCCTCCTTCGACGTCCGCGCAGCGGCGAGCCGCAACAGGTCCCGGGGAACGTGCTCCGCGGACTTGCAGCTGCGGCACGGGAGCGTGGACCAGTCGTACAGGCTCAGCTCCATCTCCAAGGGCTTGGTGGAACTACGGCCGAACCTGTTCGGAAGCCACTTCAGCGCGGTGAGAGTGCTGAACGCCCGCACGATGGACCGGAAGGAGGAGCGGTACGTTGACCAGAACTCGTCCTGCTCGGCGACCGTACCCACCTGGCGGGCGGGAGCCGGAACCAGGTCTCGCGCTCCCACCCCGGCGCCGTCGCAGCACCGTGGGGCGCCCTGCTTCTCGGTCGGCAGCAGATGCCGCGCCACCTGAAGGAGTCGCTCCACCCTGGCGGGAGCCGTCTCCACCTCCTTCAGGAGGCAGTAGGCGAGAAGGGCACTGCCTTCTGACGCGCCGGACAGGACTTCCTCGTACAGCGCCCAGGTCCCGGACCGCACCACGTCCTTGCACGCCTCGGCGAGAGTCTCGTCGTCCACGACGACCAACGACGAGAGCAGCTCCAGAAACCGGTGCCGGGCGGCGTACGAGATGCCCGGGTCCGCCAGACCGGCCATCAGCACCCGGGCCACGGGAACGACGGTCGGCGTCGCCCGACCACCCTGGAGCACATGGGACTCGACGTCCCTCGTCCCGGCCTCCTCCCGCGTCTGCGCACGAGCCATCCGCAGCAGGTCACCCGGGACGTGCTCCGCCGACTCGCAGCCGCGGCAGGGGAGTGCGGACCAGTCGTAGAGACCGATCTCCAACTCCATGAGGTCCATGCCCTTCATTCCTCCGGTGCGCCTGCCTCTTCCGTCGGAATTCAGCGAAATGGGCCGTGTCACCGGATTTACGTCCGGTGGCACGGCCCATTTACCGTCCGAATGTCAGCCGTTGTGCTGCGGGGCGGGTTCGGGCTGCGGGGTGTTCATCGGCTTCGGGGTGGTCACCGGCTGCCGGATCGCAGCCACTGCCTTCCGGCGCGAAAGCGACCGGAAGAAGTTGACGACGACCATGACGGGGAGAATGAACGCCTTGAAGAACAGGATGTACGAGCCACCCTGGAAGATGAACCCCAGGTAGATGCCGTAGCCCATGAATCCGAGCCCGGCAATCGCGTTGAACGCCCGCCAACCATTGCTGAGACCACCGGAGTTGATGATGCCCAGGACCAGCATCGTGGCACCGCTGAGGAAGAGCAGCACGACGTACCAGGAAAAGAGGGGCTCAGCACTGAAGTCGAGGTTCACAAAAATCCCTTGAAGAAAATGTGGATGCCCGGTGAATGCGGACGGCGCAGACTACCCAGATCGCACGCACTTTCGCCACACACTTTGGAACGGGAGCACCGGCACTCCCGCCCCGCCTCCACGGCGAACCGCCCCTGCCAAAGCGGGCCGAAGTACCGCATGACACCGCCGGATTCGCCCCCACCGAACCCTCCGGCGCTCTCCGAAACTCTCCGGCGCTCACGGCCGGTGATCCAATCGTTGCCCGTTCGTGGCCTGTTCGGCTTCGAGTACAACGACCTGGGTCAGCCGTCCCCCGTCGGCCTCAACCGCCCGCCACGGGCCTGGAGCCGATGGCTGCGCAGGCCGCCTTCTCTGTGGGGTAGCCGTCCGCCGGGAAGATCACCGGGGCTCCGAGTGCCCCACCGTCGCCGGTGACCGCGGAATCGCCGCTGTCAGGCTGTGCGTTGGGGAAATAGCAGGCCGCGAACCGGGGCGGCTTGGCCGTCCGCGGCGCTGTGCCCTGTGCGGGCTGATTCCACATGCCGTATAGAGCACCTCCAGGGCCCGGTGTCCGGCCGGGTCGCCATGTTCCCCGGCGGTTGTTCGTCGTCGTCTCACAGCACCTCCATGTTCCGCCCGTCGATGGCCGCCAACGGCCGTCGACGGCCCTCAACCGGGAGAAGTACGGCCGGGCCGGATCTCCTACAGGGCCGAGGAGACGGTCTGAAAGACGAGGAAGGGGTCTGCACAACCAGCGGCAGCACCAGCACGGATGTAGCCGCGGTCCATACGGTGTGCTCGACGGGTCGAAGACGCCGTACAGACAGATGCGCTGCCTCACGCTTCGGGGGCATGGTCCGGTCAACTCATCGCGGTGACAAGGGTGGAGGAGATGTGGGCCAGGGTGGGGTCGGCGGCGATGAAGAACGCCTCGACTCCCGCCAGTTCGCGGTTCATGCGGGCCATCGGCATTTCGTAGTCCAGGTCGTGGGTGTTGCGGACTCCGCGGATGACGATGTCGATTCCGGCGTGGCGGCAGTAGTCGACCAGCAGGCCGCCGGTGTGGGAGTCGACCGTGACGTTGCTCAAGTCGGTTGCTGCCGCGCGGAGTCGTTCCAGCCGTTCCGCGACGGGGAGGCGGCCGGTCTTGTTCGCGTTGAACATCACGCACACGACGACCTCGTCGAACAGCAGGGCAGCGCGCCGTAGTACGTCCTGATGCCCCTGCGTGACCGGGTCGAAGGATCCTGGGAAGAGGGCTCGCATGATCGGAGGGTAACAAGCGGTCGCCCCGGCGGTGGAGATGCTGCGACGCCACGGCTGGGGCCGCCAGGTCTCCGCGGAGCGTGCCGTCGAGCGGGACGCGGCCGGTGTTTTACGTTTCGCTTGGCCGGGCTGTCCTGCGGAACCTGCTTGCGAGCCTTGCCAGTGGAGCCACGGGGCTGAGGGCCCTCAGGGTGGAACGGGTGGAGGACGAACGGTACTTGGCCCAGAAGGCCTCCTGCTCGGCCACCGAGCTCACTTGGTCGGCGAGAGCCGGGGCGAGCAGCGGGACCAGGTCCGCCGGTCCCGGATTTCTGAGGGAGGGCAGCAGATACACCATGCCGCCTCCGACCGCGCTCGCCTGAGGTGAGGGGCGGGCGTTGGCCCTGGCGCCATTGCAGCACAGCCGTACGCCCTGCTTCTCGGCCTCCCTTCGCACCTGCTGGAGCGCGTGGAAAAGATCGGCACCGACGGCCTCGAACGACCGCCCGTCGGGAGCCATCGCCCGGATTGTCCATGGCTCTTCCTCGGAGGAATGGACCATCCATTCCTCCGGGCCGACCGGCGTCCGGGCCGGGATCGCAGTCTTGGTCACTTCGCTCCCTACCGTGGGTTCTCGATCATCTCGCCGGTGGGCCGTGCCCATTCCCGGCGTCCCGCCCTCACGATCATGAGGGGTCGTCACGTCCCGTGCCAGGGCTGAACGCAAACGGCCGGAGCCCCCGCACAGCGGGCTCCGGCCGTTGGGGTGGGGTGGGTCAGAGGGCGAGGCCCGTCAGGACGAGGACGCGCTCGTAGGTGTAGTCGTCCATCGCGAACTTCACGCCCTCGCGGCCCACTCCGGACTGCTTGGCGCCGCCGTAGGGCATCTGGTCGGCGCGGTAGGAGGGGACGTCGCCGATGACGACGCCGCCGACCTCCAGGGCGCGGTGGGCGCGGAAGGCGGACTGGAGGTCGTGGGTGAACACGCCTGCCTGGAGGCCGTACTTGGAGTCGTTGACGGCCGCGAAGGCCGCCGCCTCGCCGTCCGCCTTCTGTACGGTGAGGACGGGTCCGAAGACCTCCTCGCAGGAGAGGTTCGTACCGGCCGGGACGTCGGTCAGCACGGTCGGCGCGTAGGAGGCGCCGTCGCGCTTGCCGCCGGTGAGCAGGGTGGCGCCCGCCTCCACGGCCTCGTCGACCCAGGACTCCACGCGCCGGGCGGCGTCCTCGCTGACCAGCGGGCCGACGTCGGTCGCGGAGTCGGCGGGGTCGCCGGTGACCTGGGCCTCGACGGCGGCGACGATACGCGGCAGCAGGCGGTCGTAGACCGAGGCGTCGGCGATCACCCGCTGCACGGAGATACAGGACTGGCCGCCCTGGTAGTTGGAGAAGGTGGCGATGCGGGTGGCGGCCCAGTCCAGGTCCGTGTCGCCGGCGTAGTCGCCGAGGACCACGGCCGCGCCGTTGCCGCCCAGTTCCAGGGTGCAGTGCTTGCGCGGCACCGAGTCCATGATCGCGTAGCCGACCTTCTCGGAGCCCGTGAAGGAGATCACCGGCAGGCGCTCGTCCTGGACCAGGGCGGGCATCCGGTCGTTGGTGACCGGCAGGATCGACCAGGAACCGGCGGGCAGGTCGGTCTCGGCGAGCAGCTCGCCGAGGATCAGGCCGGACAGCGGGGTGGCCGGGGCCGGCTTGAGGATGATCGGGGCACCGGCGGCGATCGCGGGGGCGACCTTGTGGGCGCACAGGTTCAGCGGGAAGTTGAACGGCGCGATACCGAGGACGACGCCCTTGGGGAAGCGGCGGGTCAGCGCGAGGCGGCCCTGGCCGCCCGCGTCGGTGTCCAGGCGCTGGGCCTCGCCGCCGTTGAAGCGGCGGGCCTCCTCGGCCGCGAAGCGGAAGACGGAGACGGCGCGGCCGACCTCGCCCCGGGCCCACTTGACCGGCTTGCCGTTCTCGGCGGAGATCAGCTGCGCGATCTCCTCGGTCCGCTCCGCCAGGCGCTTGGAGACATGGTCGAGGGCGGCGGCGCGCACATGGGCCGGGGTGGCGGCGAACTCGTCACGCACGGCGTACGCGGCGGCCACGGCCTCCTCGACCTGGGCCTCGGTGGGCACGCTGACCTGGGCGACCAGCCGGTTGTCCCACGGGGAGGTGACGTCGAAAGCGGACTCACCGGTGGCCTGGCGGCCGGCGAGCCAGAAGGCGTGGGTGGAGGTCATGGTCGGTCCCGGCCCTTCGGTGGTGGGTTGTTCCTGGTACTGCCTGGTGCTGCTTGGTACTGCCTGGTACTACGGGGACCACGGTAGGGCCGGGGCGGCGCCGGGTCGTTTGTCCGGGGAGTAGCAGTACGGGGGCGCGGTTCTACGTGGTGTACAGCGAGAGCCCGCCGGGGCCGCCGGGGCTCCCGGGTGTCACTCCCCCGCGGCGGCCGTGGCCTTGAGGGCGAGCCACAGCTCCATCCGGACGTCCGGGTCGTCGAGGGAGCGCCCGAGGATCTCCTCCACGCGCCGCATCCGGTAGCGCAGGGTGTGGCGGTGGACGCCGAGGTCGGCGGCCGCCGCGTCCCACTGGCCGTGGCGGGACAGCCAGGCCCGCAGCGAGGCCACCAGGTCGCCGCGGCCCGTCGCGTCGTGCTCGCGCAGCGCGCGCAGCAGACCGTCGGCGAAGGCGCGCACCGCGTCGTCCTGGAGCAGCGGCAGCACCGATCCGGCGCCCAGTTCGTCGTGCTCGACCAGCGAGCGGCCGCGCCGCCGGGCCACCGACAGCGCCTGTTCGGCCTGCTTGTAGGCGGACGCGGCGGCGATCGGCCCGGCCGGGGCGGAGACCCCCACCACCAGCTCGTTCCCGTCGGCGGCGGCCTGCTCCCGGGCCGCGGCCCGGGCCGCCTGGACCGCGAGCGCGTAGTCCTGGCAGGCGGCGAAGGCCGCGCCGCCGTCCCCGGCGAGCACCACCAGCCGCTCCCCGTCGGGCACCACCAGTACCGATTCCCCGGCGCGGGCGGCGGCGGACTCCACGATCTCCGCGAGGCCGTCCAGCGGATCGCCGGCCGCCTCGGCCGCGGCGAGGGCGGCGGCGGTCGGCGGTGCGGGGACCGTGCGGGCGTGCCCGTCGGCGTGGGCCCGGGCCGCGGACGCGGACGCCGACTCGGCGAGGATCAGCCGGAACGGGGCGTCCAGCAGGTCGCCGTAGAGATCACCTGCCACGGCTCGCGCATGGTGGGGCTCACCGGCGAGCAGCATGCGCAGGACGGCGGTGCCGACGCGCTGTTCGGCGGCGTGCAGGGAGCGGGACCGCTCGGTGGTCAGGGTCAGCAGGGCGATGGCGGAGTGCACCGCGTACCGCTCGGCGGTGCCGAGGGGGGCGGCGGTGCCCACGGCGAGGGCGGCCCGCGGGCGCCGTCCGGTGCCCAGGGAGTGCAGTTCGACCCGGTCCTCGCCGCTCGGGCCGCCGGCCACGGAGCTGGCGGGGGCGGGGCGCTCGCGGAGCCGCTCCACATCGGCGGTCAGCCGGGCGGCGCGCCGTCCGGCCCACTCGGGGGCGGCCGCGACGACGGCGCCGGACGCGTCGTAGAGCGCGGCCCAGCCGTCCACCTGCTGGGCGAGCGCGGCGAGCAGCCCCTCGGGGCCGTCGCTGAGGGCCTGCCGGGTCAGCTCGCGCTGGGCGGCGAAGCCCGCGGTCACCGAGCGGTACTGGTCGGCGGCGATGGCGGCGGAGACGGCCTTGCTTATGGCGAGGAAGGGGGTCCGGCGGGGCACCTCCAGAAGGGGCAGCCCCTCCTCCTGCGCGGCGGTCACCAGTGCCTCGGGGATCTCGTCGTAGTTGACGCCGACGGCGAAGCCGAGGCCGACGACGCCCGCGCCCGCGAGCCGCTTCACATAGCGCCGCATGGCCACCGGATCCTCGGCGTCCAGTTTCAGCGCGGTGATCAGCAGCAGCTCGCCGCCCTCCATATAGGGCACGGGGTCGGCGAGTTCGCTGACGTGGGCCCAGCGGACGGGGACGTCGAGGCGGTCCTCGCCCGCGCGCACGGTCAGCTTGAGCGCGGAGTGGTGGACGAGCGAGGCGAGGGTGGGGGGCATGTGGCCTTCGGTCTGCACGGGAACCGTGGGACATCACGGACGGTGTGAACTTTGTGATGCTTTGGCCGCCGCGTATGAACGACCTATGTCGATTCTGCCTCACCGTACGGTCGGGGCGAGCCCGGATATACGTTCCTGCCGGTTCCTTCTGGCCATTATTTTTCGGACACCGACAGAACACCGGTTACCGGACAGCAGACACCCGTCGGCGGACGCGGTGTCCGCTTTGTCTGGCGCACGGTTCCCGTGGAGGCTCCGCCCCGCACGGTCCCGCACGGTCCCGCACCGAACGCCCCGCAGCGCCCCGCAGCGCCCCGCGGCGCCCCTCAGCCGCGCAGATTCACCAGCAGCGGCGGCGCGTGCTCGCCCTGCACGGTCGTCAGCGACAGCACCGCGTGACCCGGGGGCACCGCATGGGCCAGCTCGGAGGCGGACCAGCGCTCCCGCTCCACCTGGCGCACGGTGACGGCGCGCGCGGTCGGCGCCCGGCCGGTGATCATCCGGCGCAGCATGTGCAGGGCCTTGCCCGCGGGGGTCTCCGCGATGATCTGCCGGTCGGTGACGTCCCGGGCCTCGATCCACTCCTTGCCCCAGACCTCGGCGAAGTCCTGGCCGTCCCAGGGGGTGAGCCCGGACAGCGCCATCCGGCACCCGGCGGCGCCGAGCAGCGGCCCGCGCAGCGGCCGGGGCACGTCGTCGAGGGTGCGCAGGGTGAGCACGGTCCCGGCGTTCGCGGACCGCAGCCGCTGGATGGACCGCACGGCCTCGGGGGTGACCGCCCCGGTCGCGTCGTCCAGCACCAGGCAGGCGAAGAGCGAGCGGTCCTCGCGCGCCGAGACCGCGGCCGTGAACTGGGCGAGCACCAGCCGCGCCAGGATGCGGGAGGCATCGGCGTGGCCGCGCTCGGGGAGGTCGATACGGACGCGGACCGGGTGGTCCAGCGCCCGCAGCGAGAAGGGCCGGGACTGCCCGGAGGTGTCGAAGAAGGAGGCGAAGGCGGGCCGGTCGAGCAGCGCCACCCGGTCGGCGAGGACGCCGCCCACGTCGCCGGGGTGCCCGGACTGCCGCTCCCGCGCGTCCAGCTCCCGCAGCAGCGAGTCCCGGCCCGCGTCCACCAGCGCCTTGCGCAGCGCGGCGAGCGGGCCGGGCGCGCCCTCCAGGAGCTGCCGCAGCTCGGGCACCGAGGGGAAGCGGCCGTGAACGGCCAGATAGGGGCCGAGGAGCTGGGCGAGCACGGTGGCGGCCCGGCGGCCGTCCCCGCCGTGCTGCGGATCGGTGAGGTCGCCCACCAGGGCCTCGGCCAGTACGGCCGCGGCCTCGTCGGGGTCGGTGGTGCCGCCGTAGAGGTCCAGGTCGTACACCGATTCGGGGTGGCCGATGCGGACGACGACGTCGTAGGCGTCCGCCGGGCCGAGTCCGGCACCGGCCGCGCCGACGACGACCACGGCGGCCCGCCCGGACAGCGCGTGCAGGCACAGCGACTCGACGAGCGGCCACACCAGCGAGCCGGTCTTGCCGGAGCCGGAGGGCCCGACGGCGACCAGGGAGGTGCCCAGCAGCTCGGGGGCGAGCGCGAGTCCGCTGCCGCGGTAGCCGTAGGGGTTCCGGGGGTCGTCGAGCGCGGTGCCGAGCCGCACCTGCCCGGTCATGAGGTCGTGCCGGGCCAGCCGGGCGGGCAGGTCGCGCTCCCCCGAGGGGTGCAGACAGGCGGCGGCGCCGTCCTTGAGGACCGTCCCGGTGAACGCGGCCAGGCTGTGGCGGCCGGTGAGCACGCCCTGCCAGGCGCGGGCGATCCGGGCGTGGTCGACGTCCCGCATCAGTCCGGCGCGCGCCTCGGCGGCGAGCCGGTCGGCGGCGTCGTGGGCGCCCGCGGCCCGGAGCTGGTTCCACTGGGCGGGGTCGTCCTCGGGGGCCGGCGGGGGCGCCTGCCGGGGTTCGGGACGCCGCAGCCGGGACGCCCCGAACCGGCGCCACACCTCGCCCCAGCGGCCCAGCCTGCCCACCACCAGCGCGATCCCGAGCACGACGAGCAGGTCGTAGCCGTCCCAGAGGACGAGGTTGAAGACATCGCCGTGGTCGCTGCTCTGCCGCCAGGAGTCCGGCGTCAGCAGATACAGGGGCAGGATCCACCAGTCGCCGAGGTAGCCGTGGGAGAGCAGGGACCACAGCAGCCAGCCCACCAGGAAGGCGATCAGCGCGCCGCTCAGCAGCTGCCGGGCCGGGATCTGCTCCGGCTCCTGGTCCGGGCGGGGGCGGTGCCCGAAGCGCCAGACGCCCGGCGCGGCCTGGGGCCGTGGCGCCCGCAGCCAGGTGAGGAAGGCGGTACCGTCGGGCAGTGGGGGCACCCCCGGCGCCCCCGACACCCCTGACACATCCGACACCCCGGGCATGCCCGGTGCCTCGGTCGGCATGGGGGGCAGGGCGGGCGTCCCGGAGTGCCCCGGGACTGCCGGGCGTTCCGGCGGCCCCGCCGGACGCGGCACGGGTGTGGCCCGTGTGCTCCGCGCGTCCTGCGTCCCGTCGCTGTCCATCGCCGTTGCCCCCTGACCAGCCGCTCCGTCCACCGTCAGCGAGTCAATCTAACGCGCTCCACGGGGAGTTCACCGCATACGCCGCCGGGCCTGCGGCGATACCGCGCCGCTCCGCTATGTCCACCGCGGACAAGCGGCGGCGCGCAAGGCGCCCACATGGAGCATGCCCACCCTCCGCCGCCGCCTCTAGCCTGCGAGAAAAGCAGGCTAGCGTCCGAAAAGACACCCCCGCCCGGACCCCCGTCCGCCGGACCACCGGCACCGGGATTCCCGGTTCGGTTCGCACGATCATCAGGGAGCCCCCCATGAGCGCCATTCCGCAGGAGCGCCGCGTCGTCACCGCCATCCCCGGCCCGAAGTCGCAGGAGCTTCAGGCCCGCCGTACCGCTGTGGTCGCGCAGGGCGTGGGCTCCACGCTGCCGGTCTTCACCCAGCGTGCGGGCGGCGGGATCATCGAGGACGTCGACGGCAACCGCCTGATCGACTTCGGCTCGGGCATCGCCGTGACCTCGGTCGGCGCCTCCGCCGAGGCCGTGGTGCGCCGTGCCTCGGCGCAGCTCCAGGACTTCACCCACACCTGCTTCATGGTCACGCCGTACGAGGGCTACGTGGCCGTCGCGGAGGCGCTGGCCGAGCTGACGCCGGGCGACCACGCCAAGAAGTCCGCGCTGTTCAACTCGGGCGCCGAGGCCGTGGAGAACGCCGTCAAGATCGCCCGCGCGTACACCAAGCGCCAGGCCGTCGTCGTCTTCGACCACGGCTACCACGGCCGGACCAACCTGACGATGGCGCTGACGGCGAAGAACATGCCGTACAAGCACGGCTTCGGCCCGTTCGCGCCCGAGGTCTACCGCATGCCGCTGGCCTACGGCTACCGCTGGCCGACCGGTCCGGAGAACTGCGGCCCCGAGGCCGCCGCCCAGGCCATCGACCAGATCACCAAGCAGGTCGGCGCCGACAACGTGGCCGCGATCATCATCGAGCCGGTGCTCGGCGAGGGCGGCTTCATCGAGCCGGCCAAGGGCTTCCTGCCCGCGCTGCGCCAGTTCGCCTCCGACAACGGCATCGTCTTCGTCGCCGACGAGATCCAGTCGGGCTTCTGCCGCACCGGCCAGTGGTTCGCCTGTGAGGACGAGGGCATCGTCCCGGACCTGATCACCACCGCCAAGGGCATCGCGGGCGGTCTGCCGCTGGCCGCCGTGACGGGCCGCGCCGAGATCATGGACGCCGCGCACGCGGGCGGCCTGGGCGGCACCTACGGCGGCAACCCGGTCGCCTGCGCCGGTGCGCTCGGCGCGATCGAGACGATGAAGGAACTCGACCTCAACGCCCGGGCGAAGGAGATCGAGGAGACCATGAAGGCCCGCCTGGCGGCGATGGCCGAGAAGTTCGACGTGATCGGCGACATCCGCGGCCGCGGCGCGATGATCGCGATCGAGCTGGTCAAGGACCGGGCCACCAAGGAGCCGAACGCGGAGGCGACCGCCGCGCTGGCCAAGGCCTGCCACCAGGAGGGCCTGCTGATCCTGACCTGCGGCACCTACGGCAACGTGCTGCGCTTCCTTCCCCCGCTGGTGATCGGCCAGGACCTGCTGAACGAGGGCCTGGACATCATCGAGCAGGCGCTCGCCCGGGTCTGACCCGGCCCGCGCCCGCCCGGCGCACCATCCGCCGCCCCGGCCCCCTGCGCCCCACGCGCCCCAGGGCCGGGGCGGCGGCGGTCGGAGGGTGTGAAGAAGGTGTGGGGGGTGGATGGCGGGACGCGATTCCGGCTGTCGGAGCGGTTTTTCCTGCCGTAGGTTTCTCGGCAGATGAGAGATACACCCGCCCGCAGGGGACTGCGGACGGTACCGGGCGTGGCTTCCTCGGCTTCGGCCCGGTCGTGCCTCGCGCACACACCCGGAGTATCCGGCTCCGGATCTCCTCACCGATCGGACGGCCGCACGCCCCACACCCCCCGGGGCGCGCGGCACCCCGATCCGGCCGGCCGCCTCGGAACCGCCCCCCTGTTCCGGGGCGGCCGACCCGCGTCCTGCCCCGGATCCCTCTCCGTCGGCCGTTTCCTGCGAAGCTGTTCCGGTGACGTCCACCGCCAAACAGGCCCCCGGAGCCGCACCGCCCGCCGCACTCCGCAGCCGTCCGGCCCTCACGCTGGCCGCCTCGGCGCTGCTGCTGTTCCTCCTGATCACCTGGCAGGTCGTCACCCATGGGCCGCTCACCCGGGCGGACCGGCACCTCAGCGCGGACGTCACCGCTCCGGACCGTGTCTCGGGGCTCCTCGCCGACCTGGGAAGCATCGCGGTCGCCGTCCCCGTCCTGGCCCTCGCCCTCGGTTGTGCGGCCCGGCGCGCCCACCGCGCGGGGGCACCCGGCTGGTGGCTGCCGTCGCTCGCAGCGGCCGCCCTGATGGCGGTGCTGCCGGGCGTGGTCCTGCCGCTGAAGGACCTGATCGCCCGGCCGGGGCCGCCGGTCATGGGCGCGACGACGGGCTTCTTCCCCTCGGGGCACACCGCCACGGCCACGATCGCCTACGGCGCGGCGGCCCTGGTCCTGTGGCCCTGGCTCACCACACCCCGCGCCCGCCGCGCCCTCCTCACGGCGGCCGCGTCCCTCAACCTGGCCGTCGCCTACGGCCTGATCCGCCACGGCTACCACTGGCCCCTGGACGTCCTGGGCAGCTGGTGCCTGTGCGGGGCGCTGCTGTGCGGGCTGCGGGTCCTGCTCGGGACGGTCACGGCGATGAGTGCCGGGACGCTCACGGCGGTGGACGACGGCGCGGAGGCCGCTCCCCCGCCCGCCCGCTGACCGCCACCCCGCCGGACCCGGCGGGCGGGGGCCGGGCCGACGGGGGTGTCCCGGGGTCAGCTGTCGAAGCCCAGGCCCAAGCGGTCCATGGTGCGCAGCCAGAGGTTGCGGCGGCCGCCGTGGGCGTCGGCGCGGGCCAGGGACCACTTGGTGAGGGCGATGCCCGTCCAGGCGAACGGCTCGGGCGGGAAGGGCAGCGGCTTTCTGCGGACCATCTCCAGCTCGGTCCGCTCGGTGCGCTCCCCCGCCAGCAGGTCCAGCATCACATCGGCGCCGAAGCGGGTGGCCCCGACGCCGAGTCCGGTGTACCCGGCCGCGTAGGCCACCTTGCCCTGGTGGGCGGTGCCGAAGAACGCCGAGAAGCGGGAGCAGGTGTCGATCGCGCCGCCCCACGCATGGGTGAAGCGGACGCCCTCCAGCTGCGGGAAGCAGGTGAAGAAGTGCCCGGCGAGCTTGGCGTAGGTCTCCGGGCGGTCGTCGAACTCGGCGCGCACCCGCTTGCCGTAGGGGTAGATCGCGTCGTAGCCGCCCCACAGGATGCGGTTGTCGGCGGAGAGCCGGAAGTAGTGGAACTGGTTCGCCGAGTCCCCGAGGCCCTGGCGGTTGCGCCAGCCGACCGAGGCCAGCTGCTCGTCGGTGAGCGGCTCGGTCATCAGCGCGTAGTCGTAGACCGGGACGGTGTACGAGCGCACGCGCCGCACCAGGCTCGGGAAGATGTTCGTGCCGAGCGCGACCCGGCGGGCGCGGACCTGGCCGTAGGGGGTGCGGACGGCCATGCCCCCGCCGTACGGGCGCAGGGTGAGGGCGGGTGTGTGCTCGTAGATCCTGACGCCGAGGCGCAGACAGGCGCGCTTGAGGCCCCAGGCGAGCCTGGCCGGGTTGACCATGGCCACGCCCCGGCGGTCCCAGAGCCCGGCGAGGAAGGTCGGCGAGTCGACCTGTTCGCGTACCGCCTCCGCGTCCAGGAACTCGGTGCCCCCCGCGAGGCCCCGCCTCTCCATCTCGTCGTACCAGTCGCGCAGTTCCCACGCCTGGTAGGTCTCGGTCGCCACATCGATCTCGCCGGTGCGCTCGAAGTCGCAGTCCAGGCCGTGGCGGGCGACCGCCTTCTCGATCTCGTCCAGATTGCGGTCGCCCAGCTCCTGGAGTTTGTGGATGTCGTCCGGCCAGCGGGCCAGGCCGTTGGCCAGGCCGTGGGTGAGGGAGGCGGCGCAGAAGCCGCCGTTGCGGCCCGAGGCGGCCCAGCCCGCCTCGCGGCCCTCCACCAGCACCACATCCCGCTGCGGGTCGCGCTCCTTGGCGATCAGCGCGGTCCACAGTCCGCTGTAGCCGCCGCCGACGACCAGCAGGTCGCAGGTCTCGGTGCCGGTGAGGGCGGGCTCGGGGTGGGGCTTGCCGGGGTCTTCCAGCCAGTACGGGACCGGCTGTGCGTCGGAAAGAGATGTGGTCCAACGGGTCATGGCGCTTGGGGCCATGATTTCAACTCCCTACCAGTGCCTTACGCGGAGCGGCTTACGCCTTCTGACGGTTTCGGCGATTGCCGAGGACCATGGAAACCAGGACGAACAGTACGGCGACGATGAACATCGTCGTGCCGATGACATTGATCTGAACGGGCGTTCCGCGCTGGGCCGATCCCCATACGAACATGGGGAAGGTGACGGTGGAACCCGCGTTGAAATTGGTGATGATGAAATCGTCGAAGGAGAGCGCGAAGGCGAGCAGCGCGCCCGCGGCGATTCCGGGGGCCGCGATGGGCAGGGTGACGCGCAGAAACGTCTGCACGGGCCCGGCGTAGAGGTCCTGGGCCGCCTGCTCCAGGCGCGGGTCCATCGACATCACACGCGCTTTGACCGCGGTGACGACGAAGCTGAGGCAGAACATGATGTGGGCGATCAGGATCGTCCAGAAGCCGAGCTGTGCGCCCATGTTGAGGAAGAGGGTGAGCAGCGAGGCGGCCATGACCACCTCGGGCATCGCCATCGGCAGGAAGATCAGCGAGTTCACGGCACCCCGGGCGCGGAAGCGGTAACGCACCAGGGCGAAGGCGATCATCGTGCCCAGAGCGGTGGCGCCGAGCGTCGCCCAGACCGCGATCTGAAGGCTGAGGGACAGCGAGCCGCACATGTCGGCGACCCCGCACGGATCCTTCCAGGCGTCCGTGGAGAACTGCTGCCACTCGTAATTGAAGCGCCCCTTCGGTTTGTTGAAGGAGAACACCGTGACAATGACGTTCGGCAGCAGCAGATATCCGAGCGTCAGAAGTCCCGCGATGACGACGAGATGGCGCTTGAGCCAGTGCACGAAGGGCATTTAGACCAGATCCTCCGTCCCGGACCGGCGAATGTAGACCGTGACCATGGTGAGGATCGCGGCCATGAGGATGAAGGAGAGCGCCGCGGCCGTCGGATAGTCGAGGATCCTCAGGAACTGCGTCTGGATGACGTTTCCGACCATGCGGGTGTCGGTGGAGCCGAGCAGGTCGGCGTTGACGTAGTCACCGGCCGCCGGGATGAAGGTCAGCAGGGTGCCGGAGACCACGCCCGGCATCGACAGCGGGAAGGTGACCTTGCGGAAGGTGGTGAAGGGGCGGGCGTAGAGGTCGCCCGCGGCCTCGTGGAGGCGCCCGTCGATCCGCTCCAGCGAGGTGTACAGCGGCAGGATCATGAACGGCAGGAAGTTGTACGTCAGACCGCACACCACCGCGAGCGGGGTGGCGAGGACGCGGTCACCGGCGGTCCAGCCGAGCCAGTTGGTGACGTCCAGGACGTGCAGTTTTCCGAGGACGGCGACGACCGGGCCGTTGTCGGCGAGGATCGTCTTCCAGGCCAGGGTGCGGATCAGGAAGCTGGTGAAGAACGGGGCGATCACCAGGATCATGATCAGGTTGCGCCAGCGTCCCGCGCGGAAGGCGATGAGATACGCGAGCGGGTAGCCGAGCAGCAGGCACAGCACGGTCGCGGCGGCCGCGTAGAGGACGGAGCGGACGAACTGCGGCCAGTACTCGCTGAGCGCGTTCCAGTAGGTCGCGAAGTGCCAGGTGACCTTGTAGCCCTGCTCCAGGGAGCCCGTCTGCACGGAGGTGGAGGCCTGGTAGATCATCGGCAGGGCGAAGAAGACGACCAGCCAGAGGATGCCGGGCAGCAGCAGCCAGTACGGGGTGAGGCGGCCCCGTTTGCGCGGGGGCTTCGCGGCGGGCTCGGCGGGGGCGAGGGGCGGGGGCGCCTCGGTGGCGGCGGACATCAGGCGGACTCCTCCTCGACGCTCTTCACACCGGCGTCGATGTCCTGCGCCGCGTCCAGTCCGAAGGTGTGCGCCGGGTTCCAGTGCAGGACGACCTCGGCGCCGGGCACCAGGCGGGGATCGCGGTCGATGTTCTGGGCGTAGACCTCGAACTCGGGGCAGACCGGGCTGTCGACGACGTACTGGGTGGAGACGCCGATGAAGCTGGAGTCGGCGATGGTGCCGGTGATGCGGTTGCGGCCCCCGGGGATCTCACCCGCGTCGTCGGCGTGGGTGAGGGAGATCTTCTCCGGGCGGACCCCGACCAGCACCTTTCCGCCGGGCGCCGTGGGGGCGGAACATCGGGCCCCGGGCAGCGTGAGCTTGCCGCCGCCCGCCTTCAGGACGATCTCGTCGCCGCTTCTGGCGTCCACCTCGGCCTCGATCAGATTGGAGGTGCCGAGGAAGTTGGCGACAAAGGTGGTCCCCGGGTTCTCGTAGAGGTCGGTGGGCGACCCCAGCTGCTCCACCCGGCCCGCGTTCATCACGGCGACCGTGTCGGCCATGGTCATGGCCTCCTCCTGGTCGTGGGTGACATGGACGAAGGTGATGCCGACCTCCGTCTGGATGCGCTTGAGCTCCAGCTGCATCTGGCGGCGCAGCTTGAGGTCCAGGGCGCCCAGGGGCTCGTCGAGGAGGAGCACCTTGGGGTGGTTGATCAGGGCGCGGGCCACGGCCACGCGCTGCTGCTGGCCGCCGGAGAGCTGGTGCGGCTTCTTGCGCGCCTGCTCGCCGAGCTGCACCAGGTCGAGCATGTCCTCGACCTGCTTCTTCACCGACTTGATGCCGCGCCTGCGCAGTCCGAAGGCGACGTTCTCGAAGATGTCGAGGTGCGGGAAGAGGGCGTAGGACTGGAAGACCGTGTTCACCGGCCGCTTGTACGGCGGAAGGTGCGTCACGTCCTGGTCGCCGAGGCGCACGGTGCCCGAGCTGGGCTCCTCCAGGCCCGCGATCATGCGCAGGGTGGTGGTCTTGCCGCAGCCGGAGGCGCCGAGCAGGGCGAAGAAGGAGCCCTGCGGCACGGTCAGGTCCAGCGGGTGTACGGCCGTGAAGGCGCCGTAGGTCTTGCTGATCCCGGAGAGGCGGACGTCGCCGCTGTTGTCTGTCGTCATCTTCGTCACGCCCCTGTGAGCTTCGCGAACTTCTCTTCGTAGGCCGTCTCTTCCTTCTGCGTCAGTGAGCGGAAGGCGTGCGACTTCGCGGCCATGGCCTTGTCGGGAATGATCAGCGGGTTGTCCGCCGCGGTCCGGTCGATCTTCGCGAGATACGGCTTCACTCCGTCGACGGGGGAGACGTAGTTGATGTATGCGGCGAGCGCGGCGGCCTGGTCGGGCTCGTAGTAGAAGTCGATGAGCCGCTCGGCGTTCGTCTTGTGGCGGGCCTTGTTGGGGATCAGCATGTTGTCGCTGGACGACATGTAGCCGCTGTCCGGGATGACGAAGCCGACGTCCGGGCTGTCCGCCTTGAGCTGGACGATGTCGCCGCCCCAGGCCACACAGGCGGCCAGGTCGCCCTTGGCGAGGTCGGAGGTGTAGTCGTTGCCGGTGAAGCGGCGGATCTGGCCCTTGTCGACGGCCTTCTGGAGCCGGGCGATCACCGCGTCGAAGTCGTCGTCGGTGAAGCGCGCCGGGTCCTTGCCCATGTCGAGCAGGGTCATCCCGATGGTGTCGCGCATCTCGGAGAGAAAGCCCACCCGGCCCTTGAGCCGGGGGTTGTCGAGCAGGTCGGAGACCGACTTCACCTCGATGCCGTCGAGTGCCTTCTTGTTGTAGGCGATGACGGTCGCGATGCCCTGCCAGGGGTAGGAGTACGCGCGTCCCGGGTCCCAGTCGGGGCTGCGGAACTGCGCCGACAGACCGGCGTAGGCGTGGGGCAGGTTGGCGGGGTCCAGCTTCTGCGCCCAGCCCAGCCGGATCACCCGGGCGGCCAGCCAGTCGGTGAGGACGATGATGTCGCGGCCGGTGTCCTGGCCCGCGGCGAGCTGCGGCTTGATCTTGCCGAAGAACTCGTTGTTGTCGTTGATGTCCTCGGTGTACTTGACCTGTATGCCGGTCCGCCGGGTGAAGGTGTCCAGCGTCGGATGGTGCTTGCCGCCGGAGTCGACGTCGATGTACTCGGGCCAGTTGGAGAAGTTGACCACCTTCTCCTTGGCCGAGTGGTCGTCCGCGGACACACTGCCCGGGGCCTTGCCGGCCGCGGGGATCCCGCAGGCGCTCAGCGCCCCGAGGCCCCCGGCCGCGAGCGCGCCGCCCGCGGTGGCACGCAGCAGCGACCGGCGGGTGAGGGAGGCCCTGCCGTCGCGGAAACTGCGCCGCATGGCGGCCACTTGGACCGGGGAGAGGCGTTCGGGCTCGTACTGCTCCATGCGCTGGTGCCCTTTCGGGAGGATGGGCCGTGGTGGGCGGCCGGGTCTGGTCTATCGGTCCCCGAAGATCGTGCGGTGCCAGTCCTTGCGGGCCACCGCAGTGTTGTCGAACATTACGTGCTTGATCTGCGTGTACTCCTCGAACGAATACGAGGACATATCCTTGCCGAAGCCGGACGCCCGGTAACCGCCGTGCGGCATCTCGCTGATGATCGGGATGTGGTCGTTCACCCAGACACAGCCCGCCCGCAGTTCGCGGGTGGCGCGGTTGGCCCGGTAGACGTCCCGGCTCCAGGCGGAGGCGGCGAGCCCGTAGGGGGTGTCGTTGGCGAGCCGGATGCCGTCGTCGTCGGAGTCGAAGGGCAGCACCACCAGGACCGGGCCGAAGATCTCGGACTGGACCACCTCACTGTCCTGCGCGGCACCGGCAATCAGGGTGGGCCGGTAGTAGGCGCCCCCGGCGAGGTCGCCGCCGGGGGCCTCGCCGCCGGTCACCACACGCGCGTAGGCACGGGCCCGGTCGACGAAGGCGGCCACCCGGTCCCGCTGGAGGTGCGAGATCAGCGGGCCCAGGTCGGTGTCCGGGGCGAAGGGGTCCCCGAGCCGGACGCTCTCCATGAGCGCGGCCGTCCGGGAGACGAACTCCTCGTAGAGGGGCCGCTGCACATAGGCGCGGGTGGCGGCCGTGCAGTCCTGGCCGGTGTTGATGAGGGCGCCCGCGACGGCGCCGTGCACGGCCGCCTCCAGGTCGGCGTCGTCGAAGACGACGAAGGGCGCCTTGCCGCCCAGTTCCAGATGGAGCCGCTTGACGGTGGCGGTGGCGATCTCGGCCACCCGGCGGCCTACGGCGGTGGAGCCGGTGAAGGAGGTCATGGCGACGTCCGGATGGCCGACCAGCCGCTCACCGGCCTCCCGGCCGGTCCCGCTGACGACGTTGACGACACCGTCGGGCAGTCCCGCCTCGGTGGCGGCCCGGGCGAACAGCAGCGAGGTCAGTGGGGTCAGCTCGGCGGGCTTCAGCACGATGGTGTTGCCCGCGGCGATCGCCGGGAGGATCTTCCAGGCGGCCATCTGGAGCGGGTAGTTCCAGGGCGCGATGGAGCCGACGACGCCGATGGCCTCCCGGCGTACGTAGGAGGTGTGGTCGCCGGAGTACTCCCCGGCGGACTGGCCCTGGAGATGGCGGGCGGCCCCGGCGAAGAAGGCGGTGTTGTCGACCGTGCCCGGGACGTCGAACTCCCGGGTGAGCTTCAGCGGCTTGCCGCACTGGAGCGACTCGAAGCGGGCGAAGTCCTCGGCCTGCCCGGCGAGGACGGCGGCGAAGCGGTGCAGCGCGTCGGAACGCTCCCCCGGGGTCGCACCGGCCCACTCGGGGAAGGCGGCACGCGCGGCGGCCACGGCACGGTCGACGTCCTCGGCACCGGCCAGCTCATAGGTGTACACCTCGTCGCCGGTCGACGGGTCGACCACCGTGTGCGTACGGCCCGACGTGCCCCTGGCCGGCTTGCCCCCGATGTGCTGCGCGCCCTCCGCGAAACGCGTCCGGACGTCCTCGCGCGTGGTGCGGCGGACATCGGTGCCGTCGGCGTTGCCCGGGTTCTGCATGTCGCTCTCCTCCGCCCCCGGCCCGCGTTCGACGCGGGGGCTGGCGTGGCTCTGGCTCGATTTGAGTGCCGATCCTGACAGAGCAAGTGGACTCCAACAAGTGATTCCGTTGTTGCCTTTTGGTTACGCGACGGAATCTGTCGACCAGATGTCGAGTGCCAGGGAAAAAGGGAGGACGGAGTGTCAGTGGTGCCTGCCAGACTCCGGTGGCATGGAGAAGATCGATTCTCGGGAGGCCCTGGTCAGGGCCGTCCACGCGGGGGCGAGGGTCAAGTACCTGCACTTCTGGGGCCACCGGCCGCGCCGGGACGGGCAGCCGGGGGCCAGCTGTCTGAGCCAGTGGTGGCCGTCGCCGTTCACCGTGGACGGGCGGGAATACGCCACGGCGGAGCACTGGATGATGGCGTCCAAGGCCCGCCTCTTCGGTGACACGGACGCGGAGCGCAGCGCGCTTCAGGCGCCGAACCCGGCGCTCGCCAAGCGCGCGGGCCGCCTGGTGCGCGGCTTCGACGAGGCGGTGTGGGCGCGGGAGCGGTTCGCGATCGTGGTCGAGGGCAGCGTCCACAAGTTCGCGGCCCACCCGGATCTGCGGACGTTCCTGCTGGGCACGGGCGAACGGATCCTGGTCGAGGCGAGCCCGCTGGACCGGGTGTGGGGCATAGGCCTGGCCGCGGACCACGAGGCGGCGGCGGACCCGGAGCGCTGGCGGGGGTCGAACCTGCTGGGCTTCGCGCTGATGGAGGCCCGGGAGCGGTGGGGGCGGGGGTTTGAGGGGGCCCGGGGGTCCGGGGTCCGGGGGTCCGGCGTGCTGAGGGGGAGCTACGGCGGGCGGCCGCCCATGGGAAGGGGCCGCCCCGATGGGACGGCCCCTTTGCACGGCTCCTTTGCACGGCTCCTTTGCACGGCTCCTTGGGACGGCTCGGCCCGGTCGAGGGCCCGGCCCGTTCAGAGGGTGCCGGATTGAGGACCCGGCCCCGCGCCGGTCAGAAGGTGCCGGACGAGCCCACGACACTCGCGAAGAGTGCGAGGCCGAGCAGCGGCAGCACCACCGTGGCCACGATTCCGCAGACCAGTCCGGCGGTCGCCGCCCCCTTGTTGGTGGCCTCGCCGCGCTTGGCCTTCCCCCGGCCGACCGCGCCGAAGATGATGGCGAGCACGCCCAGGATGACGCCGAAGAACCACAGGAAGATCGTCAGGCTGCACACCACGCCGATGATGCCGAGCACCAGCCCCGTGGTGCCCATGCCATTGCTGGGCTGGGCGGCCATGCCGTAGCCGGGCCCCTGGGGGTACGCCACGGGCGGCGCCGCCGGATAGGACGGGGCGGAGCCGGGGTGGCCGTACTCGGGTCCGGACTGCGGGTGGCCGTAGCCGGGGGCCGACTGCGGATAGCCGTAGCCGGGTGCCGACTGCGGCGGCTGCGGCGGCGGTGGTCCGAAGCCACCGGCTCCCGGGCTGGCGTTGGACATGTGTGGTCTCCCCTCCATGGACGGTCAAGGCATCGTAATGGCCCCGTTCGCCACGGTGCGCGCCGTTTGCCACACCGGTCCCCGCACGGTGGCCCCCGCCCGTGCGGAGCGGGGGCCGGCCGGAGTCAGCCGGGGTAGTGCGCGGGCGCCGAGATCCCGAGGGCGTTCCCGACGGAGGGCTCGTGGGAGGAGGAGGGATCGTCGTGGATCGCGGCTGTGAGGCCGATGACCACCAGCACGATCACCGCCACCCCGAGCACGATGCCGACGATGCCGAGGACGAAGCCCGCGACGGCCTGGCCGCGGTTGTCGGCCTCCCCGGCCTCCGCCCGCTTGCGGCCCTTGATGCCGAAGACCAGCGCGAGGATGCCGAGGATCAGCGAGACCACGCCGTAGAGGCAGAAGAGGCACACCGAGAGGATGCCCAGCACCATGGCGGCGACCCCGAGCCCGTTGCGCGGGGGCGCGGGCATCCCGGGCCAGCCGTAGCCCGCGTAGCCCGGGGGCGACGGGTAGCCGTAGCCGGGCGGGGGCGCGTATGCGGCGGTCGCGGGGTCCGGGGGCGCGATCGGCGGGGGCGGCACGGGGAAGCCCTCGCCCGGCCCCGGGGCACCGCCCGCCGGGCCGGTGGCGGCCGGACCGGACCCCGGTGGGGCATAAGGGTCCGGGGCCGCCGGGGGCACCGCGCCCGTGGTCATACGGTCATGGAAGGGCGGCGGGTACCCACCCGGGCCCGCGGACCCGGCGGGTGGTCTGTCCGCCTTGTCCATCGACACCTTCCGCTCCGGCGGCGCCCATGGATCGTCCGCCCCCGCCGCGGCGTCCTGTCCGGGATGTGCTTCGTCGGCCACGTCGTGCCCCCCCTGGTCTCTCGAACCGTCATGCTACGGCCAGCCCCGCACGCCCACTCGAACCCCCCTGCCCGGCCACCCGGTCCGGCACGGGTCCCGCGGACCGGCCTGCGCGCACCGGCCTGCGCCCGCTCCCGTACCCCTGCGCTCCCGGCGCAGCGGGCCCCTGCTCCCCCGGCGCAGCCGGACCCGACGTGCCCGCCCGACACGGCCGCCCGGCCGTATGCCTAGGATCGTTCCCGAGTCATCGATCAGCCGATCACCCGCGTCCCGCCCTCACCCGGCGCCGGGACGCCGTTCCCGGGGAGGAACCTTGACCGACCACCGCGACACCGGTGCCGTGCACGACCTGCACACCTTCATCGCCGGACTGCCCAAGGCCGAGCTGCATGTGCACCATGTGGGCTCCGCCTCCCCCCGGATCGTCGCGGAACTGGCCGCGCGCCACCCCGACTCCAAGGTGCCCTCCGACCCCGAGGCGCTGGCCGACTACTTCACCTTCACGGACTTCGCCCACTTCATCGACGTGTATCTGTCCGTCGTCGACCTCATCCGGACCCCCGAGGACATCCGCCTGCTGACCTACGAGGTCGCCCGCGACATGGCCCGGCAGCAGATCCGCTACGCCGAGCTGACCCTCACCCCGTTCTCCTCCACCCGGCGCGGCATCGACGAGCGTGCCTTCATGGACGCGATCGAGGACGCCCGCAAGGCGGCGGAGGCCGAGTTCGGGACCGTACTGCGCTGGTGCTTCGACATCCCCGGCGAAGCGGGCCTGGAGTCCGCGGAGGAGACGGCCCGGCTGGCCACCGACGACCGGATCCGCCCCGAGGGACTCATCTCCTTCGGGCTCGGCGGACCCGAGATCGGCGTTCCCCGGCCGCAGTTCAAGCCGTACTTCGACCGCGCCATCGCGGCCGGCCTGCGGTCCGTGCCGCACGCGGGCGAGACCACGGGACCGCAGACGGTCTGGGACGCCCTGGTCGACCTGCGCGCCGAGCGCATCGGGCACGGCACCAGTTCCGCCCGGGATCCCGAGCTGCTCGCGCATCTCGCCGAGCACCGCATCGCGCTGGAGGTCTGCCCGACCTCCAACATCGCCACGCGCGCCGTCGCCACGCTCGACGAGCACCCCCTCAAGACGTTCGCGGATGCCGGGGTCCTCGTCACCATCAACTCGGACGACCCGCCGATGTTCGGCACCGACCTCAACAACGAGTACGCGGTCGCCGCACGGCTGCTCGACCTCGACGAGCGGGGGCTCGCCGCTCTCGCCAAGAACGCGGTGGAGGCGTCCTTCCTCGACGACACGGGCAAGAAGAGGCTGGCGGCCGAGATCGACACCTACACCGCCGGTTGGCTCACGCCCTGACGGCACCCCCACAATGAGCCGCATGAGCAGCATGAGCCCGACGGGCCCCGTCAGTCCCCCGCGCACCGTGACCGCCGTGGCCCATCGCGGCGACCCCTATCTCCACCGCGAGAACACCGTCGGCTCACTGTGTTCCGCGCTCCGCCGGGGTGCGGACGCGGTGGAGATCGACGTACGACTGACCCGGGACGGTGTGCCGGTGCTGCTGCACGACGCCACCCTGAAGCGGCTGTGGGACCAGGACCGGCCGCTCGCCGGGCTCTCCGCCGCCGAGGTGCACGGGCTCACGGCGGGCGGGGTGCCGACCCTGGCGGAGGCGCTGGCCGCGACCGGGGGAAGCCGGGTGATGATCGACCTGCCGGGCGCTCCCCCGGTCCGGGCCGTGCGCCGGGTGGTGGACGTGGTCCGGGAGTGCGGCGCGCAGGAACGGGTGTACTACTGCGCGGGGGCCGAGGCCATGCTGGCGGTCCGGTCCGCCGACCCCGCCGCGGAGATCGCCCTGACCTGGACCACCCTCGCCCCGCCCCGGCCCGCCCTGCTGGAGGCGGTGCGGCCGCGCTGGCTCAACTACCGCTTCTCACTGGTGACCGCGGAACTCGCGGCCCAGGTGCACCGGGACGGCAGGCTGCTGTCCGTCTGGACCCCCGACACCCGCCGCGCGATGCGGCGCCTGCTCGCGCTGGGCGTGGACTCGATCACGACCAACCGCCTCGACGCACTGCACGCGGTACGCGACCACTGAGCTACGCGCGGTCCCACCGGGCCGGTGGCCACATACCCGGCCAGTGACCAAGTGCCCCGACGGTGGCCAAGCACCCGGCCCGGCGGGAGGAGTTCACTCTCCCGCGGCCGTGGCGGGGGCCACCCGCGGAACCGGCGCCGCCGGTCGTCCCGCCCGCTGCAACTGCTCCAGTTGCTCCAACTGCTCCAACTGCTCCAGCCGTTTGATCTTCTTCCGCAGCACGTACAGCGGGATGACGCCGAAGACCCCGAAGGACATGTCGATCACCGACCACCAGAAGGGGATGCCGCGGATCGGCCCGCAGATCAGGGCCAGCGGCACGATGCCCGCGCAGGCGATCATCCCGAACTCCACGACCCAGATGTTGCGTACGGGATCGCGGTAGGGCCCGTAGAACGCCACCGCGATCACGAGATGGGCGAAGGCCAGCCAGTCCGTGCCGTAGAGCAGGAACGGATAGCGGGCGTCGGCGGCGTCCAGGCCCTGGCGTACGTGGGTGATCCAGTCCGCGAGGGCGGGGAGGTACCGGGGCACGGACAGGGAGGCGAGCAGGTCTTCGGCCCAGCGCAGCTCGTGCACCAGAGGGAAGGCCGTGGCGCCGCTCAGCACGAGGCAGACGACGAAGAGGAACAACCAGGCGCGGATGCCCTTCAGCAGGGCGGCTCTGTCGCTCATGGCAGGAGCGTACCCATTTTTTGAACACGTTCAAAAGGGGGGTCCCCAAAGCCGCGGACGACGCCGGTGCGACAGGTCCGGCCCCCTTCCCGCCCAGTCGGAATGCTTGCGAAATTGCGCAACCGTACAACCAAGAGGCCGGATCGATCGTCCTTCCGTATGAGCACGACCCGTACGAGCACGACGGACAAGGGCGCAGCCATGCCGACGAACGACCAGGACTCCCCGCACCGCGAGGGGGGCGGCTCCCGACGCGAGGGGGCGGGGGGCCGCCGTACCCGCGGGCCGCTGCGGACGACGCTGCTGGTCGCCCTGTCCGTGACGGTGCTCGGCGCGGCGGGCCTGGGGTGGATCTATGTGAAGCTCAACGGGAACATCGACACCTTCGACGCGGGCGGAATCTCCGGGACCCGGCCCCCGGCGGACTCCTCCGAGGGCGAGAACGTCCTCGTCATCGGTTCGGACGCACGCAACGACGGCAACAGCGCGCTCGGCGGCGGCGACAAGGACGACGTGGGCCGCTCCGACACCGCGTTCCTGATGCACATCTACGCCGACCACCAGCACGCCGTGGCCGTGTCGATCCCGCGGGACACCCTGGTGACGATCCCGCCCTGCCGACTGCCCGACGGCAACTGGACCAAGCCGCAGGCCGACACGATGTTCAACGAGGCCTATTCCGTCGGCAACACCGCCAAGGGCAATCCCGCCTGCACCCAGAACACCGTCGAGAGCCTGACCGGGCTGCGCGTCGACCACACCGTCGTGGTGGACTTCAAGGGCTTCGCGGCGCTCACGGACGTGGTCGGCGGAGTGCCGGTGTGCCTCCCGCAGGACATCTACGCGCGGGACCTCGACCCCCATCTCACCACCCGCGGCAAGCAGTTGTTCACGAAGGGCGAGCAGACCGTCTCGGGGCAGAAGGCGCTGGACTACGTGCGTATACGGCACGGTATCGGCGACGGTTCCGACATAGGGCGGATCAAGCGTCAACAGGCCTTTGTGGCCGGCCTGATCAAGAAGGTGAAGAGCGACGGGCTGACCCCCTCGAAGCTGCTGCCGCTCGCCGACGCCGCGACCAAGTCGATGACCGTGGACCCCGGGCTGGGCTCGGCCGAGAAACTGATCACGTTCGCCATGTCCTTGCAGAACATCGATCTGCACAACACCAAGTTCGTCACCGTCCCCTGGCGCTACCAGGGCTCCCGGGTCGCGATCGTCGAGCCGGACGCCTCCGAACTGTGGGCGGCGCTCAAGGCCGACCGGACCATCGACGGCAAGAACGCGAGCGGCGGCCGGGCCACGGCGAGCGCCTCCGCCGCACCGGACCCCGGCAGCGGCACGTTCGGCAAGGGCATCGCGGTGGCCGTCTACAACGGCACCACGACCCGGGGCCTGGCCGCCCGCGCCGCGTCGGCGCTCACCGCGCACGGTTTCTCGGTCACCGGCACCGCCAACGCGAGCAGCCAGGACCACAGCACCACGGTCGTCCAGTACGGCCCCGGTCTGAAGGACCGGGCCGAGACCGTCGCCGCCCTCTTCCCCGGCGCCCGGCTCGAATCCTCCACCAGCCCGGGCGTCGGCGTCGTCCTCGGCCAGGGCTACGACCCGGACGCCACCCCGGCCCCCGCCCCCACGGCCCCAGCCGCAGTCCCCTCCTCGGTGGCCCAGGACGCCCGCTCGGCGGACGACAACCCGTGCGCGAACCTGACGTACGGCTCGGGGGGTTGAGAAACCGCTCCGCGCCCAGGGCCTCTCGTTTGGATCGGGCCGGATCAGGGAGCGGGGTCTGGTGCCGTGCATCGCAAGGCGGAGGAGGGCGTCATGGCGGAGCCATGGCAACCGAAGACAACGCCACGAGGGCCGGTGCCAGGGCCCGCGAGCCCGACATGATCACACGAGAGGCCCTAGCTGTGCTCCGACCGGCAAGGTTCACCGGGTTGAGGTAGCGGCCCGCGTTCGGGGAAATCCGTTTCGAGTGTTGCTGCGCTGCCTCTACTGTGGCGCGGTGATGACTGAGGTGATCGTTCTCAACGGTGGTTCCAGCTCGGGGAAGTCCGGGATCGTCCGGTGTCTGCAGGCGGTCCTGCCAGATCCGTGGCTGGCCCTCGGGACGGACACGCTGGTCGACGCGATGCCCGCGTCCATGCAGGCATCGGATGCGGGCATCGAGTTCGGTCCGGACGGACAGGTGATCGTCGGCCCGGAGTTCCGGACGCTGGAAGCCGCGTGGATCGAGGGGGTCGCCGCGATGGCCCGTGCGGGTGCCCGGGTCATCGTCGATGAGGTCTTCCTCGGTGGAGCGGAGTCGCAGAAGCGATGGCAGAAGGCTCTGGGTGAACTGCGGGTGCTGTGGGTCGGCGTGCGGTGTGACAGTGCGGTTGCCGCAGGCCGTGAGGTCGCACGAGGTGACCGGGTCATCGGCATGGCGGCGTCCCAGGCGGACATGGTCCACCGGGGCATGGTCTACGACCTGGAGGTGGATACCACGCATGCCGAGTCGATGGAGTGCGCACGGACCATTGCCGCGCAGGTGAGCTGATCGGCAGCCCGGCTGTCCGCCGTGATGACCACAGCGCCGGGAGGGTCAGGCCGCTGCGGCCAGGGGCCGTCCTCCCCAACGGATGCCCTTCTCGCTGCGGATCCGGGCGCGTTCGCGGCGTTGGGCTGCCAGCACGTCGGGGTGGCGGGCGTTGGTGTTGCGCCGGCGTAGGTAACGCTGCATTTCGCGGGTCTGGACGGTGTGATTGGGGTGGTGGGAGTTGGCGAGGGTGAACTGCCGCAGCGGTCCGAAGTGCGCCTCGATGGGATTGGCCCACGAGGCGTTGGTCGGGGTGAAGCACAACTCGGCCTTGTTCTTCTTCGCCCAGCGGCGGATCTTGGCACCTTTGTGGCCGGAGAGATTGTCCAGGATCACGTAGACCGGGGCGCCGTCCGGGCGGGCGGCCCGGATCGACTTCAGGGCTGCGAGGGTGTCGACCGCACCTTCGCGGCGGCGGTTGATGCCCCACAGGGTGTCGTCACCGACGGAGTAGCAGCCGTGGAAGTAGGTGACGCCGTGGGTGCGGTGGTAGGTCGCCGGCAGCCGGTCGGGCCGGCCCTGTTCGGCCCAGCACGTGCCGCCGGTGGGACGTATGCCCAGCAGATCGAACTCGTCGAAGGCGAACACGCGGTCCGGGAAGTGCTCCAGGACGTGCTCGATCCGGTCGAGCTTGGCATCGCGGTCGGGGTCGGTGGACTCCCTCCACGTCTTGGTGCGCTGGAAGGTGACCCCGCGGCGGGCAAGCAGAGTCCGCAGGGCCTCACGGCCGATGCGAATCACCCTGCCGTGGACTTTGCGCAGGTAGACGGCGAGTTTGCGGATGGATCAGCGGGTGAAGGGCTGGCCGAGTTTACGGGGGCGGGTGGTGGCCGTCTGGACGACGAACTCCTCGTCGTCAGGACTGAGCAGGCGGGGACGGCCTCCCGCACATTGAGGGTCCAGGCAGGCCAGCGGTCAGCCTGCGGACCTTGGCCGGCTCTGCCACCGCACCCCCACGCACCAGGTTGGATGTCACCACATCCAACCGCGCGCACGGCCCCCACCGCGAACAGCAACCCGGTGAACCTTCCCGGCCAGAGCACTAGCGGCTGATGTCGCGGCCGGGTTGCGGGGTTCCCCGGGGGACGCTCGGGGACGGCTCACCACGAGCCGGGGTCGGGGTCGGGGTGGGAGCGGGGATCGCCGTCGGTGTGGCCGAGGGACCCCGACGCGGGTCCGACGAGCGGCCCGGGGTGCGGGAGGCTTCGGGCCGGGGCCCCTTGGCCGGGGTGGGGCGGGCGGGCCCGGGCGGCTCCGACGATGACGCGGAAGGCGACGGAGTGGGGAGCACCGTATGGCCGCTGGCGGGCGGCGGGGCGAGCGGGACCGCGGGCCGGGCGGGGGCGGCGGGCGCCGTCAGCTGGAGCGGCAGCACGATCAGGGCGGCGGCGGCACAGGTCAGGGCCGCTCCGGCGGCGGCGCGGAGGGCTTTGCGGCGGCCCGCGGCCCGGCGGATCGTCTCATAGCGGCCGGGGGGTGGCCCGAGGTGCTCGGCGGGGGGCCGCAGGAGCACCGCGAGCGGGTCGTCCGGGCCGTACTCCGGCTCGTCGTCAAAGCGTGTGGTCAAGGCTTCTCCTCAGATGGACGCGGAGCAGTTCCCGGGCCGTGTGGAGGTCGGCCTTGACGGTTCCTTCCTTGCGTCCGGTCAGCGCGGACACCTCCCGGATCGGCATGTCGGCGTAGTAGTGCAGCAGGATCGGGACCCGCAGTCGCTCCGGCAGCGACTGCACCAGCAGGCGGACCGAGGGGTCGGCCTGCTCGGCGTGGGGGCGGACGGCGACCTCCGAGGTGACCCGGCGCACGGCTCTGCGCTCGCGCTCCATTTTGCGCCAGTGGTCCCGGACGAGGTTGGCCGCGGTGACGTAGAGGAAACCGCGGGGTTCCTCCACCGATGTCCAGCGGGCCCAGAGCCGGGTGAACGCCTCCGAGGCGATCTCGTGCGCCGTCCCGTCGTCGTCGACGAGACGGCGGCACCAGCCTGCCAGGCGCGGGTAGAGGGCGGCGAACAGCTCGGCCGCCTCCCTCTCACGGGACCGTTTCAACACTCTCCAGGGTCGTCGGGGGGGGCTCGTCGGGGAAGACCCGGGCCGACGGGCTTGCGTTCCCGGCGGCCCGGATCTTCCGGACGGGTTCAGGAGCGGGGTGAGGTCTCCGCGGTGCTCAGCGCGGCGAAGACGATCACATTGTCGAGGTACCCGTCGCCGGTGCGGGGGCCGCCGCAGGTGATGAGCCGCAGCTCCGGGCGGTCCGTGTTCCCGTAGACCTCGTCGGCGGGGAAGTCGGCCTTTCTGACCGTGCGTACGGCGTCGACGGCGAACACCGCCGTTGTGCCGTTCTCCAGGCGCGTCTCGATCCGGTCGCCCGGTCGCAGCCCGCCGAGGCGGCGGAAGACGCCGTCCCCGTAGGCGCCGACCGTGACATGGCCGAGGATGACGGATGGGCCGAGCTGACCGGGGGTCGGCGAATTGCGGTACCAGCCCGCCCGGTCGTGCGCGGTGATCGGCGGCACCTGCACGGTGCCGTCCGCCGCCAGACCGAGCTGCATGAGCGGGGTGTCGACCCCGAGCGCCGGGATCCGCAGCCGCACCGGGACCGAACGCGCCAGCGGCCGCGCCGATTTCACGGAAACCGGCGAAGGCGGTGGCACACTTCCGGGGTCCCGGCCCGCGGACCGGTGCGACGGGGAACCGCCGCAGCCCGCGAGCAGCACGGCCGCCGCCGCGGTGGCGAAGGCGCGCCTGGAGAGAGGGCTCATGCCCCGGTCGCCCGCCGACGCCGTACGACAGCGAAGCCCGCGCCGCCCGCGAGCAGTACCGCGGCGGCACCTCCGCCGATCAGCCCCTCCCGGCTGCCGGAGCCGGAGGACGAGGCGGTCACCCCGGTGTCGGGCGCGCCCTTGGGCACCACGGAGACCTGCCCCCGCTCGGACGGCACGGTCGGCACGGCAC
Source organism: Streptomyces sp. NPDC052040 (assembly GCF_044548405.1). Taxonomy (NCBI): domain Bacteria; kingdom Bacillati; phylum Actinomycetota; class Actinomycetes; order Kitasatosporales; family Streptomycetaceae; genus Streptomyces; species Streptomyces sp. NPDC052040. The sequence continues at coordinate 112,604 of NZ_JBIUBV010000007.1, forward strand.
TGGGGGACGCGGAGCCCCGGGACGGTACGGGGCTGGGAGTCGCGGTGCGGGAGGGGGGCTGGGTGGGCGAAACACCGGGAGCCGGGGCCTTGGTGGGCGAGACGCTGGGGACGGGGGTGGCGCTCGCCCCGTGGGCGAACGCGGGCACGGTGCCCGCCAGGACGGCGGTGCACGCGAGAGCCATACCGCTGAGGACGGTTCGGCGCATGGAGTCGCTCTCTTTCGTCGATCCGCCCGGACCGGGCGGACTGGCGTACGGATCGAGCGAAGAGACGACCCGACCACAACCCGGGTTGCAAAGAACAGGCAAAACCCTCACCCCGACCGCACACGCGGCCGCCGCGGGTGACCCGCGGTCATGTCTCCGGCGAGGCTCGCTCCTCGAACACGCACTTGGCGACCGGACCGAGGGGGACCCACCGTCTCGCACAGCCCCCGTCCAGTGACATTGCCGTCAACTACTGCCGTCAGGAAGTCCGGAAGCCCCACCACGGTAGATTCCACTGCCGAGCAAACTTGAAGCGTCTCGACCTGCCCCAATGACTGTTGGTGTTCCCATTCGAATTGAACCAGTCGGCGATGGATATCCTCTGTGCACTCAAGACGCTGAGCCTGGTCGTGAGCCGGTGGCGGCCGCCCATCAGCGTTCAACCGGCCTGCTCCAGCCGAGGCTTTGTGGTAGCACACCGTCTACCCAGAGCCGATCGAGCCTGGCGAAGAGCCTGTGCAAGCTCACGTCGAACTCCTCCCAGGCCACAGGGTCCAATTCCCGCCAGGGGTCAGAGATGGTCACACCAGGCGGCAAAGGGCCGGTGGAGCCAGACACTTTACGGCAAGCAGCACACCACGTGTAGCTGATCACAGCAGGGCGATGCGCATGTTGCGTTTCCCGGAGGTACGTGCGAACCGCGACCTCCCCACACGCGGGGCAAAGCCACTCCGACTGGTCGCGGAGGAAGTTCCGCTCTCGCCCGAGAGTTTCGATCTCCGATGGCGTGAAACGCCTTATCCGGGTCATCAGCCCGTCCTTCGCCGGAACATGGAAGCCCTCGCGGGCCCGGGTTCAGCCGAGCTGCCCGGACTCCGGGCCGTCACAGGCCCACGATTCTGTTCCAGCGGCGGGCGAAGTCCAGTCGTTCCGTGGAGGTGATGTCGCGGGCGACCGCCAGGCGGCGGCGCATCGTCGGGTCCGGGAAGATCAGCGGGTTCTCGGCGAGGGCGGCGGTGTCCCGGTCCTTGGCGGCCGCCAGGACGTCGCGGGCGGCGGGGACCGGGCAGACGTAGTTCACCCAGGAGGCGAGTGCCGCGGCGACCTCGGGGCGGTAGTAGTGGTCCACCAGCAGCTCGGCGTTGGCCTTGTGGCGGGCGCGGTCGGGGATCATCAGGGAGTCGGCCCACAGTTCGGCGCCCTCCTCCGGGACGACGAAGTGGATGTCCGGGTTGTCGGCCTGGAGCTGGATCACATCGCCCGAGTACGCCTGGCAGGCCAGCACGTCTCCGCTGACCAGGTCCTTGGTGTAGTCGTTCCCGGTGAAGCGGCGGATCTGCCCGCTGCGGATGTGCCGTTGGACCTGGTCGCAGACCCGGTGGAAGTCGTCGGCGGTCCAGCGGGTGATGTCCACCCCGTTGCCCTGCATCAGCAGGGCAAAGGCCTCGTCCAGTCCGGAGAGCAGGGTGACCCGGCCCTTGAGGCCGGGCGCCCACAGATCGCTCACCCGCTGGATCTCCCGGCCGAGCTTGCGCCGGTTGTACGCGATGCCGGTGATGCCGGACTGCCAGGGCACCGTGAACTTCCGTCCCGGGTCGAAGGCGGGCGAGCGCAGCAGGGGGTCGAGATGCTGGGCCACCTGCGGCTGCCGGGCCCGGTCCATCTCCTGCACCCAGCCGAGGCGGACGAACCGCGCGCACATCCAGTCGCTGATGACGATCAGGTCGCGGCCGGTCTGCTGGTGGTTCATCAGGGCCGGGCTGATCTTGCCGAAGAACTCGTCGTTGTCGTTGATCTCCTCGACGTAGTCGACGGCGATACCGGTCTGCTTCTCGAAGGCCTCAAGGGTCGGCCGCCGGTTCGGGTGCTTCTCGTCCGAGTCGATGTAGAGCGGCCAGTTCGCCCAGGTCAGCCGACGGTCCCGGGCGGACAGATCGGCGGCGGGCCGGTCGCCGGGCGCCACATAGGCCCCGGGTACGCCGCAGCCGGCGAGCGCACCGAGGACGGCGCCGCCGCCGAGAGTGCGCAGCAGGGAGCGGCGGGTGAACGGGGGGTGCTTCGGTGTCCGGGGCATTGCGGCAGCATGCCGTCCGTTTCCCGGGCGGGACAATCGACGCCCCGTCGAGCGCCCCCGGGGGAAACCGACACCCTGTCAATCCGCGGACCGCTGTCCGTCTGCGGACAGTTGTCAGTCTGTGGACTGCTGCCGTGCGGCGGTCGCACCGTACGGCGGTCGTAGCCCACACGGCCCACACGCGCGGCGGCCCCGCACAGGAGGAACCTCCCGTGCGGGGCCGCGCGACCGTCGTGCGGGCCCCTGTCCGGTACGGCAGTCGTACCGGACCCCGGGCCGCCGGGTCGTGGCTAGGCGTCGAGCGACGTCATCACGTGCTTGATGCGGGTGTAGTCCTCGAAGCCGTAGGCCGAGAGGTCCTTGCCGTAGCCGGACTTCTTGAAGCCGCCGTGGGGCATCTCCGCGACCAGCGGGATGTGGGTGTTGATCCAGACGCAGCCGAAGTCGAGCGCCTTGGACAGCCGCATCGCGCGGGAGTGGTCCCTGGTCCACACGGAGGAGGCGAGGGCGTACTCGACGCCGTTGGCCCACTCGACGGCCTGCGCCTCGTCCGCGAAGGACTGGACGGTGATGACCGGGCCGAAGACCTCGTGCTGGACGATCTCGTCGTCCTGCTTCAGACCGGAGACGACGGTCGGCGCGTAGAAGTAGCCCTTCTCGCCGACCCGGTGGCCGCCCGCCTCGACCTTGGCGTGGGCGGGCAGGCGCTCGATGAAGCCGGAGACCTGCTTGAGCTGGTTGGGGTTGTTGAGGGGGCCGTAGAGCACGTCCTCGTCGTCCGGCAGGCCGGTCTTGGTCTCGGCGGCGGCCTTGGCGAGCGCGGCCACGAACTCGTCGTGGATGGACTCGTGGACGAGGACGCGGGTGGCGGCGGTGCAGTCCTGGCCCGCGTTGAAGAAGCCCGCGACCGAGATGTCCTCGACCGCCTTGGGGATGTCGGTGTCCTCGAAGACCACGACCGGGGCCTTGCCGCCCAGCTCCAGGTGGACGCGCTTGACGTCCTTGGCCGCGGACTCGGCAACGGACATGCCGGCGCGTACGGAGCCGGTGATGGAGGCCATCGCCGGGGTGGGGTGCTCGACCATCAGACGGCCGGTGTCGCGGTCGCCGCAGATGACGTTGAAGACGCCCTTGGGCAGGATCGAACCGATGATGTCGGCGATCAGGACCGTGGACGCCGGGGTGGTGTCCGACGGCTTGAGCACGACCGTGTTGCCCGCGGCGATCGCCGGGGCGAACTTCCACACGGCCATCATCATCGGGTAGTTCCACGGCGCGACCTGTGCGCAGACGCCGACCGGCTCACGGCGGACGATCGAGGTGAGCCCCTCCATGTACTCGCCGGCCGAGCGGCCCTCGAGCAGCCGGGCCGCTCCCGCGAAGAAGCGGATCTGGTCGACCATCGGCGGGATCTCCTCCGACCGGGTCAGCCCGGTCGGCTTGCCGGTGTTCTCGACCTCGGCCGCGATCAGTTCCTCGGCGCGCTCCTCGAAGGCGTCAGCGATCTTGAGGAGGGCCTTCTGCCGCTCGGCGGGGGTGGTGTCGCGCCAGGCCGGGAAGGCCGCGGCGGCGGCGGCCATCGCGGCGTCGACGTCCGCCTGCCCGGACAGCGGGGCGGTCGCGTACGCCTCGCCGGTCGCGGGGTTGACCACCTCGGTGGTGCGTCCGTCGGCGGCGTCCCGGAATTCGCCGTCGATGTAGTTGCGCAGACGGCGCAGCTCGGTGCTCACTGCGGGCCCTCCAAGTTCGGGTGTCCAATCGCTGAGACGACCACCCTAGTCCGTGCCCCCACGTTTTCAACAGCCCCAGTCCCGTCACTGCTGCGAAATCCGCAGGCTTGCCGTACGTAAACAACGAATTTCATCGATTGAGCCTTGCAAAACTGTCGAGACGTCGTGCACAGTGTGGTCGTGGCCAGTCGAAGCGCAGACCAGAAGGACTCCCGCGAGTCCAGGAACGGCACTCCCCAGCTGGATGCCGTCTCCCTCGCCATCATCGAGCAGCTCCAGCAGGACGGCCGCCGGCCGTACGCCGCGATCGGCAAGGCCGTCGGCCTGTCCGAGGCGGCCGTGCGCCAGCGCGTCCAGAAGCTGCTCGACCAGGGCGTGATGCAGATCGTCGCCGTCACGGACCCGCTCACCGTGGGCTTCCGGCGGCAGGCGATGGTCGGGATCCATGTCGAGGGCGATGTGGAGTCGGTCGCCGACGAGCTGGCCGCCATGTCCGCATGCGAGTACGTGGTGATGACCGCAGGCTCGTTCGACCTGATGGTGGAGATCGTCTGCGAGGACGACGACCACCTGCTGGACGTCATCAACAAACGCATCCGGGCCCTCCCCGGAGTGCGCTCCACCGAGAGCTTCGTCTACCTCAAGCTCAAGAAGCAGACCTACATGTGGGGAACCCGATAGCCGTGAGTACCAAGGACCTCAGCAAGACCGCGTACGACCACCTGTGGATGCACTTCACCCGCATGTCCTCGTACGAGAACGCGCCCGTGCCGACCATTGTGCGGGGCGAGGGCACCTACATCTACGACGACAAGGGCAAGCGCTACCTGGACGGTCTCGCCGGTCTGTTCGTGGTCCAGGCGGGCCACGGCCGCGTCGAGCTGGCGGAGACGGCGTTCAAGCAGGCGCAGGAGCTGGCGTTCTTCCCGGTGTGGTCCTACGCCCACCCCAAGGCCGTCGAGCTGGCGGAGCGCCTGGCCCACCACGCGCCCGGCGACCTGAACAAGGTCTTCTTCACCACGGGCGGCGGCGAGGCCGTGGAGACCGCCTGGAAGCTGGCCAAGCAGTACTTCAAGCTGACCGGCAAGCCCACCAAGTACAAGGTCATCTCGCGCGCGGTCGCCTACCACGGCACCCCGCAGGGCGCCCTGTCCATCACCGGCCTGCCGGCCCTGAAGGCCCCCTTCGAGCCGCTGGTGCCGGGCGCGCACAAGGTGCCGAACACCAACTTCTACCGCGCCCCGATCCACGGCGACGACCCGGAGGCCTTCGGCCGCTGGGCCGCCGACCAGATCGAGCAGCAGATCCTCTTCGAGGGCCCGGAGACGGTGGCCGCGGTCTTCCTGGAGCCGGTGCAGAACGCGGGCGGCTGCTTCCCGCCGCCGCCCGGCTACTTCCAGCGGGTCCGCGAGATCTGCGACCAGTACGACGTGCTGCTGGTGTCGGACGAGGTCATCTGCGCCTTCGGCCGCCTGGGCACCATGTTCGCCTGCGACAAGTTCGACTACGTACCGGACATGATCACCTGCGCCAAGGGCATGACCTCGGGCTACTCCCCGATCGGCGCCTGCATCGTCTCCGACCGCCTGGCCGAGCCCTTCTACAAGGGCGACAACACCTTCCTGCACGGCTACACCTTCGGCGGCCACCCGGTGTCGGCCGCGGTGGGCCTGGCCAACCTCGACCTGTTCGAGCGGGAGAACCTCACCCAGCACGTGCTGGACAACGAGGGCGCCTTCCTCTCCACCCTCCAGAAGCTGCACGACCTGCCGATCGTCGGGGACGTCCGCGGCAACGGCTTCTTCTACGGCATCGAGCTGGTCAAGGACAAGCACACCAAGGAGTCCTTCAACGAGGAGGAGACCGAGCGGGTCCTGTACGGCTTCCTCTCCAAGGCCTTGTTCGACAACGGCCTGTACTGCCGTGCCGACGACCGTGGCGACCCGGTCGTCCAGCTCGCCCCGCCGCTGATCTCCAACCAGGAGACCTTCGACGAGATCGAGCAGATCCTGCGCGCGACGCTGACGGAGGCGTGGACCAAGCTCTGAGCCCGTCCGGATTCCGGTCCCGCCGACCGGACGGTTCATCCTTCTGGATGATCAACCCACGGCCCCGGGCCGCCCGTTCGAGTGAGAAACGGCGGTGCGGGGCCGTTGCGGTGCCCGGCTCCCCGCGCGGCCTGCCTAGCGTCGGACGTGACCGATCGCCCCTGCCTTCGTTCACCCGAACGGGTCCCCCCGGACGGGGACCGGCACGGGACAACGGATCCGAACCGAGGTGTACGCCATGGTGGCCCCGCCGGACAACGACGTGCTCTGGGCGCACGCCCTGCACTTCCAGCACAAAGGCTCGCCCGCGCTCTGCGGTGTCTCCGTGGGGGTGCGCGAGGGGGAGATCCTGGCCGTCACCGGCCCGCGCGGGAGCGGCAAGACGACCCTGCTGAAGTGCCTGGCGGGGCTGCTGCCCGCCCAGCGGGGCGAGGTCTGGTTCAACAGCATGCCGGTGCACACCCTGGGCCCGATCGGCCGGGAGAGGCTGCGGCGCGACCGCTTCGGCTGGATCGATCCGGCGCCCCTGCTGGTGCCCGAACTGAACGTCTGGGAGAACGCCGCCCTGCCGCTGATGCTGCGGGGCGCGGGCCGCCGCCGGGCCAGGGCCGCCGCCCTGGAGTGGCTGGACCGGCTCGACATCGGCGGCTGCGACCGCAGGCGCCCGCAGGAGCTGACCGGCGCCGAACAGCAGCGGCTCTCCGTGGCGCGGGCCCTCGCCACGGAGCCCACGGTGCTCTTCGCCGACGAGCCGACCGCCACCCTGCACCGCTCCGACGGCGCCCAGGTGCTGCGCACCCTCACCGCGGCGGCCCGCTCGCACGGCATCACGGTGGTCCTGGCCACCCTGCACCCGGACGTCGCGGCCCTCGCCGACCGCACGGTGTCCCTGCTCGACGGGCGGCGCGTGACCACGGTCCAGCTGCCGCCGGTGCCGGACACGGAGACGGAAGGCCGGGCCGCGTGCTCGCTCTCCGTCTAGCGCGCGGCGCCCACCCCCTGGTCCAGCTCTGCCGGCTGCTGGTCACGACGGCCTCGGCGGGTACGGGCCTGCTGTTCCTGTGCACGCTGGGGTACGCCCTGGCGCACCCGGACGCGTCGGCCGGTTCGGCGCTCCGGCTGGTGTGGTGCCTGGTGCCGCTGGCCGCCACGGTGTATCTCGCGGTCTGCGCGGCCCGTACGGACCCCGCCACCCGCCCCCGGTCCGGGCTCGCCGCCATCGGCCTCGGCCCGGCCCGGCTGATGCTCCTGTCGGCGCTGACCACGGCCCTGGCCACCGGGCTCGGCTCGCTGCTGGCGCTGCTGGCCTTCCTCCATCTGCGCGGTGATCTGCCCGGCACCCCGTTCCACGGCGCGGGAGCCGCCTTCCTCGCCGCCGACCGGCCGCTGCCGCTGCCCGCCGCGCTCACCCTGCTCGCGCTGGTGCCGTTCGCGGCCTCGGCGGCGGCCGCGGTGGCGCTGCGGCCCGAGGGCGAGGGGCCCCGGCGCCCCGGCCGCCGCCGCGGGAACGCACCGGCCGCGCCCGGCGCCGACTCCGCGATGGATGTCACCGCGGAGGAGCAGGCCCCCGGCGCGGAGAAGCAGGCGGCGGACGGTCCGCAGGAGATCCCGGCGTCCGGGCTGCCCCCGCGGGCCGGGGCCGTCCCGGGCGGGCTGCCCTGGGGGGTGGCCGCGATCGCCGCGGGGCTCGCGGTGGAGGCACGGGCGGGCGGGGCGGCGCGCTTCCCGCTGCCCGACGGTCTCGCGGGCGGTCCCGCCGGGGTGCTGGCGGGCTGGGCGCTGACCGCGCTGGGGCTGGCCCTGGCCGGGCCCGCCGTCGCCCATCTGTGCGGACTGCTGCTGGAGGCCGGGCGCCCGGGCGCGGTACGGCTGCTCGCGGGGCGCGGTCTCCAGCAGGAGGCGCGGCGGATCGGGGGGCCGCTCGGGGTGGTGTGCGCGGTCGCCTCGGGGGCGTACGCCATGACGGCGCCCTACGCCGGCGCGCGCCTCTCTTTCGGGCCGCTCACCACCCTGGGCGCGCTGCTGGTGGCGGGGTGCGCGCTGGCGGCGCTGACGACGGCGGCGATCGAGGTGCGTCAGGCGCGCGCGGGCACGGTGGCGGCGCTGGTGCGGCTGGGCGCGCCGGTGGCGCTGCTGCGCAGCGCGGCGCTGCTCCGGGCGGCCGCGCTTGTCCTGGTGTTCGGTCCGCTGACCTGGGCAGTCGCGGAGCTGGCGGCCATGCCGCTGAAGGGCTGACCGGGCCGGGAGCGGGGGCGGCCGTCGCGTACGCGAAGGGGTACGGCGAACCGCGGCCGCACCCCGGCGCCGTACGCGGCGCAAGGGCGGGCGAGTTGACGGACCGGCACTCCTGGCGGGCTACGGGGGCGCCGGTGAGCCGTAGGGGCGGTAGATGAACGGGGGTGCCCCCAAGGGGGGTACGGGGGTGGACCCAACGGTGTTTCAAACATACGGACGGTTAACGAGACGGCAAAGACGGGTGGCATGCCGGACATCGCCGTTGACAGGGCTCGGCCGACGCTTATACATCTGTGAGCCTGGTGGGGGCGTTGTTGCTGCGGCAACGTCCCTGGATCCCCCCGCAGTTGCGCATCCCGCGAAGGGCAATCGTGTCCATATCCTTCCGATCCTCCCGCACCGCACGGTCGGTGCGCGTCCTCGGCGTCGCCTCCGCCACCGCCGTGCTCGCACTCGGCGCCGCCGGCAACGCGCTCGCCTGCAACATCCGCGACTTCTCGGCCGCCGCGTCCTGCGACGGCAACGGGAAGGGCGTCATCACCGTCACCGACACGGACGCGTCCGGCCGCAAGGCGACCGTCTCGGTGTTCCTCGAGTCCAACGGCGCCGACGCGAAGAAGGTCGGCGAGCAGACGGTCACCGGCACCGGGGCAGGTGCGACCGTCACCTTCTCCGAGGAGTGGGCGGCGAAGGCCCAGTACCGCGTCCATGTCACCGTCGACGGCATCCTCAACGAGGACGTCTCGCCGGGCCTGACGACGCCGGACAAGGCGTGCACGGCCTCGGAGACCACCCCTCCGGCCACTCCCCCGGCCTCCGGAACCCCGAAGCCGTCGGCCACCCCGTCCTCGTCGGCGACCCCGACGGCCGCCCCCTCGGCGTCCGCCAGCGCGGCCCCCACCCCCGGGGACAACTCGCCGTCGGCCGCGGCCGGCAGCTCCAACCTGGCCGAGACCGGTGCCAGCTCCAACACGCCCATGATCGCCGGTATCGCCGGTGCCCTGGTCGTCGTCGGCGGCGGCGCGGTCTTCTTCGGCATGCGCCGCCGCGGCGCGTCGAAGAACACCTGACGCACACCGCGCGCCCGGAGAAACAACCGACGGCCCGCCCCTGTCCGGGGCGGGCCGTCGGCGTGTTCCCGGCTACGCGGCCGCGGCGCCCCCGAGCACCACGACCTCGTCCGCGTCGAAGACGACCCCGGTCTCGTCCCCCGGCTCCGGTGCCGTGCGCAGCGGGCAGGCCGCCTCCAGCACGGGCGCCCCCTCGGGCCTGAGGCGCACGGCGACATGGGTGCCGCGGAAGGTGCGTGCGGTCACGGTGCAGCGCAGGCCCTCGGCGACCGGCACCAGCCGTACTCCCGCGGGCCGCACCAGCAGGTCGCACGGCCCCTGCGCGGAGCCCGCGGGGACGGGGACCCTGCCCCAGGGGGTGTCGGCGGCCGGGCCCGACACGGTCGCCGCCACCACGTTGTCAAAGCCGAGGAAGCGTGCCACGAAGGCGTCCGCGGGCCGCTGCCACACCTCAAGAGGCGTACCGGACTGGGCGATACACCCCTCCCGCATCACCACGACCCGGTCCGCGAGCGCGAAGGCCTCGCCCTGGTCGTGGGTGACGGCGAGGACGGTGGTGCCCAACCGGCCGAACAGCTCCCGCAGTTCGACGACCAGCCGCTCCCGCAGCGACCGGTCGAGCTGGCCGAGGGGCTCGTCCAGCATCAGCAGCCGGGGCCGCGGGGCGAGGGCCCGGGCGAGCGCGACCCGCTGCTGCTCACCGCCGGAGAGCGCGGCGACGGCCCGCCCCGCCGCCCCGGGCAGCCCGACGAGATCCAGCAACTCCCCCACCCGGGCGTCCCGTTCGGCGCGCGCGACCCGCTGCATCCGCAGCCCGAAGGCGACATTGCCGCCCACGTCCCGCTGCGGGAACAGCTGGTGGTCCTGGAACATCAGCCCCACCCCCCGCCGGTGCGCCGGCACCCCGGTCAGATCGCGGCCGTCGAGGACCACCCGCCCCGAGTCCAGCGGCCGCAGCCCGGCCACGGCCCGCAGCAGCGTCGACTTGCCGCTGCCGCTCGGCCCGAGCACGCACACCACCTCGTGCTCGGCGACCTCCAGGTCGACGCCGTCGAGTGCGGTCCGCCCGCCGTAGCGCACGGTCGCCCGTTCCAGCCCCAGCATCGTCAGAACTCCCCCGTCCGGTCGGTCCGCAGTCTCTCCAGCACCAGCAGCGCCACCGCGCACACCACCATCAGGATCGTCGAAAGAGCCATCGCCTGGCCGTAGTTGAGGTCCCCGGGACGGCCGAGGAGCCGGGCCACCGCGACCGGCAGCGTCGGGTTGTCGGGCCGCGCGATGAACACCGTCGCCCCGAACTCCCCCAGCGACACGGCGAACGCGAACCCGGCCGCGACCAGCAGCGCCCGCCGCACCAGCGGCAGATCGACCTCCCGCCACACCCGCCACGGCGATGCCCCGAGCACGGCGGCCGCCTCCCGCAGCCGCTCGTCCACGGCCCGCAGCACCGGCAGCATGGTGCGTACGACGAAGGGGGCGCCCACCAGCGCCTGCGCCAGCGGCACCAGCATCCAGGAACCGCGCAGGTCCAGCGGCGGCCGGTCCAGGGAGATCAGGAAGCCGAAGCCGACGGTCACGGCGGACACGCCGAGCGGCAGCATCAGCAGCGCGTCGAAGCCCCGCACCAGGCGGCCCGCGTCCCGGCGGGCGAGGGCCGCGGCGGCGAGCGAGCCGATCAGCACGGCGACCAGGGTGGCGGCCGCCGCGTACTGGAGTGAGGTGCCGACCGCCTGGACCGGCGCGACCAGGAAGGTCCCGCCGTCGGCTTGGGTGAGCGCCCGGTAGTACGCGAACCCGGGCGCGTCCAGCGACCGGGCGACCAGCACGGCGAGCGGCAGCACCAGCAGCACGGCGACGGTGGCGAGGACCGAGCCGAGCAGCGCCCACTGGGCCGCACCGCGCGGCCTGCGCGCCGTGCGGGACGCGTCGACCAGCCGCAGCGCGCTCTCCCGGCGGCGCACGGTCCAGGCGTGCACCGCGAGGACCGCGCCCACCGCGAGGAACTGCACGATCGTCAGCACGGCGGCGGTCGGCAGGTCGAAGATCTCCGAGGTCTGCCGGTAGATCTCCACCTCCAGGGTGGAGAACGTGGGGCCGCCCAGGATCTGCACCACCCCGAAGGAGGTGAAGGTGAACAGGAAGACCATCAGGGCGGCGGCGGCCACGGCCGGGCCGAGGGCGGGCAGGGTCACCTTCCGCCAGGCGGCGGCCCGGGAGGCCCCCAGCATCCGCGCGGCCTCCTCCTGGCGCGGGTCGAGCTGCGCCCACAGGCCGCCGACCGTGCGCACCACGACCGCGTAGTTGAAGAAGACATGGGCGAGGAGGATCGCCCAGACCGTGGTGTCCAGGCGGACGCCCCACAGGTCGTCGAGGAGTCCGCCGCGGCCGACGAGGGCCAGGAAGGCCGTGCCGACGACCACCGTGGGCAGCACGAACGGCACGGTGACCACGGCCCGCAGCACCTGCTTGCCGGGGAAGTCCAGGCGGGCGAAGACATACGCGCCGGGCATCGCCACCAGCAGGGTGAGCGCGGTGGAGGCGAGCGCCTGCCAGGTGGTGAACCACAGGACATGCCCGATGCCGGGCTGCGCGAGCACCTCCGGGAGCCGTCCGAGGTGCCACACCCCGTCGACGCGCAGCCCGCGGGCGACGATCGCGGCGACGGGGTAGGCGAAGAAGACGGCGAAGAACGCGACGGGCAGGGCCATCAGCCCGAACCGCGCCGCGCCGCCCCGGCGCCCCGGGGCTACTTCAGTACGAGTGACGTCCACGACCTGACCCACTGGTCCCGGTTGGCGGCGATCTTCGCCGGGGGCATCGTCGCGGGATCCTTGGCGGCGGGCCCGTAGGCGGTGAACTCGGCGGGCACCCGGGCGCCCCGCGCCACCGGGTACACATACATGCTGAGCGGCATGTCCTCCTGGAACCGCCTGCTGATCAGGAAGTCGAGGAAGGCCCTGGCGCCCTGGGGGTTGCGGGCGTTGCTCAGCAGGCCCGCGAACTCGATCTGGCGGAAGCAGGTGCCGGACGCGACCCCGGTCGGCGCGGTCGTGGGGCGCGGCTTGGCGTAGACGACCTCGGCGGGCGGCGAGGAGGCGTAGGAGACGACCAGGGGCCGGTCGCCGCCCGCCTTGCGGCCCGCGGCGGAACCGGAGAACTCCTGCTCGTAGGCCTGCTCCCAGCCGTCGACCACCTTCACCCCGTTGTCCTTGAGCTTCTTCCAGTAGCCCTGCCACCCGCTGTCGCCGTAGCGGGCGGCGGTGCCCAGCAGGAAGCCCAGGCCCGGGGAGGAGGTGGAGGCGTTCTCGGTGACCAGGAGGTTCCGGTACGCGGGCTTGGTGAGGTCGTCGAGGGAGGACGGCGGGGCGAGCCGGTGGTCGGCGAAGTACTTCTTGTCGTAGTTGACGCAGATGTCGCCGTAGTCGACCGGGGTGACCCGGTGCTTGTCGCCGTCCAACTGGTACTGCGCGCCGACCTGTTCGAGCCCCTTCGCCTTGTACGGCTGGAAGAGGCCGTTGTCGAGGGCCCGGGACAGCAGGGTGTTGTCGACGCCGAAGAGGACGTCGCCCTGCGGGTTGTCCTTGGTGAGGATCGCCTTGTTGACGGCCTGGCCCGCGTCGCCGTCGGTGAGGACCCGGACCCGGTAGCCGGACTCCTTCTCGAACGCCGCGATGACGCTCTTGGAGGCGGCCCACGAGTCATGGCTGACCAGGGTGACCGTCTTGGAGTCGCCGCCGCCGGCGGCGCCGGATCCGGACGATCCGCACGCGGTCAGCGTGACCAGGCCAAGCCCTGCGGCGACGGCCGCGAACTGCCGTGCGGTGATGCTCACTGGATTCCTCCTGGAGGTGACCAGGAAGAGACGCGGCCCCGCCCGGGATCCCGAAGGGCCCCGGGCGGGGCGCAACAGCTTGAGTGAAGACCGAACTCCCTACCCAGAATGACCTGGGCGAGGTTCAGAGGGTCTGCGGGCTGTCCCGCACTCTCAGCGCTGTGGCGCTCCCCTGTCGGAATACAAAGGTGACTGTGAAGTTGTGGACCGCGCGGCCAACCCGGGACGGCGGGACGACCGCGGGACACGGACGCCCTTCAGACTACCGCTCGGTGGCCGCCAGCTGACCACACGCTCCGTCGATCTCCTGGCCACGGGTGTCCCGGACGGTCACCGGCACCCCGTGCGCGGCGATCGCCTCGACGAACGCCTTCTCGTCCTCGGGCCGCGACGCGGTCCACTTGGAGCCGGGCGTCGGGTTCAGCGGGATCAGGTTGACGTGCACGGGCCTGCCCCGCAGGAGCCGTCCGAGCCGGTCGCCGCGCCACGCCTGGTCGTTGATGTCCCGGATCACGGCGTACTCGATGGACAGCCGCCGCCCGGACCTCTCCACGTACTCGAATCCGGCGTCGAGGACCTCGCGCACCTTCCACCGGGTGTTGACCGGCACCAGGGTGTCGCGCAGCTCGTCGTCCGGGGCGTGCAGGGAGATCGCGAGACGGCACTTGAAGCCCTCGTCGGCGAAGCGGTGGATGGCCGGGACCAGGCCCACCGTCGACACGGTGATCCCGCGCTGCGACAGCCCGAGCCCGTCCGGCGCCGGATCGGTCAGGGCACGGATGGCGCCGGTGACACGCTTGTAGTTGGCGAGGGGCTCGCCCATGCCCATGAAGACGATGTTCGACAGCCGGGCCGGGCCGCCGGGGATCTCGCCGTCGCGCAGCGCCCGCATGCCGTCCACGATCTGGTGGACGATCTCCGCGGTGGACAGATTGCGGTCCAGACCGGCCTGGCCGGTGGCGCAGAACGGGCAGTTCATACCGCACCCGGCCTGGGAGCTGATGCACATGGTCACCCGGTCCGGGTAGCGCATCAGCACGGACTCCACCAGCGTCCCGTCGAACAGCCGCCACAGCGTCTTGCGGGTGGTGTCCTGGTCCGTCGACAGATGCCGGACGACCGTCATCAGCTCCGGAAGCAGCGCCTCCTGGAGCCCGGCCCGCGCGGAGGCGGGGATGTCGGTCCACTGCTCCGGGTCGTGCGAGTACCGCGCGAAGTAGTGCTGCGAGAGCTGCCGGGCGCGGAACGGCTTCTCGCCGATCGCGGCGACCGCCTCCTTGCGCTCGGCGGGCGTGAGATCGGCAAGATGCCGCGGCGGCTTCTTGGCACCGCGCGGCGCGACAAAAGTGAGTTCTCCGGGCTTGGGCATGGTGGTACCAGTGTCGCAGATCCACTCGGGTGACCCGCGGCCCAGCGGCAGGGGGCCCGGACGGGCCTTGCTGCTGTCCGCGTGATCTTGATCGGCCGAACGGGTCGGGGGGAACGGGGCGGCGCCCGGGCGCCGGCCGCCCGGCGGCCACGCTGGGGGCCGCGGTCGGCGCGCCCTCCGCCGGACGCCGACCGGTCTGCCCTCCTTCTGAAGCTTTCTGAAGCGGAGTCGCGATGAGTCCCCTCGGTTCCCCCTGCGGCCGCGTCACGGCCCTCGCGGTCACGGCGCTCTCCCTGGCGGGTGTGCTCGCCTCCCCCGCCGCGGCCGCGGCCGCCGTCCGCCCCCTGTGCCTCGACGTCGGCACCACCCGCAACAACGGCGACCCGGCCCGCCTCGCGAACTGCCTGACCGGCTGGCGCAGCCAGTCCTTCGTCCTCCGGGACGGCCAGATCAAGGTCGAGGACACCGTCGGCACCGCCCGCGAGATGTGCCTGGACATCAGCGACACCCGCAACAACGGCGACCCGCTGCACCTCTGGCAGTGCATCCCGGGCCTGTCCAACCAGACGTACATCCAGCAGCGCGGCGAGATCAAGGCCGAGGACACCTTCGGCACCGCACGGGAGATGTGCCTCGACGTCGGCAACACCCGCGTCCCCGGTGACATCACCCACATCTGGCAGTGCTACCCCGGCTTCGGCAACCAGACCTTCGTCGTCCAGCGCGGGCAGATCAGGGTCGCGGACACCCTCTGACCCCGGCGGCCCGGGCGCCGAGCGGCGAGGGGCCCGCCGTCCGGTGGACGGCGGGCCCCTCGGCCGCGCAGGAGGGAACGGTACGGGTCAGCCGCTCCCGACGAAGAGCACCAGCAGCAGCCACACCACCGGAGCGGTCGGCAGCAGCGAGTCGAGACGGTCCATGATGCCGCCGTGGCCCGGCAGCAGCGTGCCCATGTCCTTGATCCCCAGATCCCGCTTGATCATGGACTCGCCGAGGTCGCCCAGGGTGGCGCTGGCGGCCACTGCGAGACCCAGCAGCAGACCCTGCCACCAGACGCCGCCGTCGATCAGATAGTGCATGCACAGCGCGCCCGCCCCCATGGCGAAGGCCACCGCGCCGACGAGCCCCTCACGGGTCTTGCCGGGGCTGATGCGCGGAGCGAGCTTGTGCCGGCCGAACCGCCAGCCCACCGCGTAGGCGCCGGTGTCACTGACGACCGTCAGCAGCAGGAACGTCAGCACCCGCTCGGGGCCGTCGTGGGCCGTCAGCATCATGGCGACGAACGTCGCCAGGAACGGCACGTAGAACGCCGCGAAGAGACCCGCCGTGACGTCCTTGAGATAGCCGTCCGGCGGTTCCGTCATCCGCCACACCAGCACCGCCAGCGCGGTGAGCGCCATCGCCACCCAGGCGCCCTCGGCACCCCGCACATAACCGGCCACGACCATCGCCGCGCCGCCGACCGCCAGCGGCACCAGGGGCGCCTTG
Organism: Streptomyces sp. NPDC052040; assembly: GCF_044548405.1. Classification (NCBI taxonomy): domain Bacteria; kingdom Bacillati; phylum Actinomycetota; class Actinomycetes; order Kitasatosporales; family Streptomycetaceae; genus Streptomyces; species Streptomyces sp. NPDC052040. Next base: position 128,658 of record NZ_JBIUBV010000007.1, read on the forward strand.
ATGCCCTTGCGCTCCTCCAGCCGCTTGGTCAGCTCCCACAGGCCCACCACGACGGCGACCGCCACGACACCGACGAACACGGCCTTGACGATGAACAACGACACGACGATCACGACGCCGAGCCCGACCCCGACCCCTATGGCCGCACCCAGGTCACGGCCCGCGCTCTTCTTCTGCGGTGCGGGCGCCGGCTGCGGGGCGTCGGGCATGGGCTCCGGATTCTGCGTGGCCGCCCCCGGGGACGGCGCCTGCGGCATGTCGTCGCGGAACAAGGGGCCGCTCAGCCGAGCGGCCCCCCGGTCGTCATCCTGGTCTCCGCCCTGCGCGGGCACGCCGGCCACAACGGGCATGGGGCGAGTCTGCCGGGCGTCATGCGCATCGTACGCGGGACCCGCCGGACCGGTCCTCTGCACCGGCCCGGCGTCGGGCGGCCCCCCGTACCCGGTCCGCGGCGGCGCCCCCCAGGAAGAGTCGTTCATCAGACTTCGAGGAGTTCCGCTTCCTTGTGCTTGAGCAGCTCGTCCACCTGGGCGACGTACTTCGCGGTGGTGTCGTCGAGCTCCTTCTCCGCACGGCGGCCCTCGTCCTCACCGACCTCGCCGTCCTTGACGAGCTTGTCGATGGCGTCCTTCGCCTTGCGGCGCACGGAGCGGATCGCGACCTTGGCGTCCTCGCCCTTGCTCTTGGCGACCTTGATGTACTCGCGGCGCCGCTCCTCGGTCAGCTCCGGGAACACCACGCGGATGATGTTGCCGTCGTTGCTCGGGTTGACGCCGAGGTCGGAGTCGCGGATCGCCTGCTCGATGTTGCGCAGCGCGCTCTTGTCGAACGGCGTCACCACGGCCATGCGCGGCTCCGGCACCGAGAACGAGGCCAGCTGGTTGATCGGCGTCGCCGCGCCGTAGTAGTCGGCCACGATCTTGTTGAACATCGCCGGGTGCGCACGACCGGTGCGGATCGCGGCGAAGTCCTCCTTGGCGACGACGACGGCCTTCTCCATCTTCTCCTCGGCCTCGAGGAGGGTCTCTTCGATCACCACTTGCTCCTGCGTCTTGAGTAGGCCGGCAGCCGTCACTCGTCGGTCCCGCGGCCGGCTGCGTCGCGTCTTCTTCCTGCACGGTTCCGGACCGGCAGGTCATTGTCCATCCCCCGGCCGGAGTCCCTCGCCCCGACGGGCGCCCCGGACCGGTCGTGCGTCCGGTCAGCCCCGGCCGCCCTGGTCCCCCACGAGTGTGCCGATCTTCTCACCCTTGACGGCCCGGGCGATATTGCCCGCCGCGAGCAGTTCGAAGACCAGGATCGGCAGCTTGTTGTCCCGGCACAGCGTGATGGCGGTCATGTCCGCCACCTTCAGGTCCCGGGTGATGACCTCGCCGTAGCTGAGGGCGTCGAACTTCACGGCCTCCGGGTTGGTCTTCGGGTCGGAGTCGTAGACCCCGTCCACGCCGTTCTTGCCCATGAGCAGCGCCTCGGCGTCGATCTCGAGGGCACGCTGCGCGGCCGTCGTGTCCGTCGAGAAGTAGGGCATGCCCATACCGGCGCCGAAGATGACCACACGGCCCTTCTCCAGATGGCGCACGGCACGCAGCGGGATGTACGGCTCGGCGACCTGGCCCATGGTGATGGCGGTCTGGACCCGCGAGTCGATGCCCTCCTTCTCCAGGAAGTCCTGGAGCGCGAGGCAGTTCATGACCGTGCCCAGCATGCCCATGTAGTCCGAGCGGGCCCGGTCCATGCCACGCTGCTGGAGCTCGGCGCCACGGAAGAAGTTGCCGCCGCCGATGACGACGGCGATCTGGGATCCGTCGCGCACCACCGCGGCGATCTCCCGGGCGATGGCGTGCACCACGTCCGGGTCGACGCCGAGACCGGTGCCCCCGGAGAATGCCTCTCCGGACAGTTTCAGCAGAAACCGGCCGTGTACTTTGCCGTCGTCGCTCTTCTCGGCCTTGGTGGTCATGGAGATCCCGCCTCTTTCACGTGTTGCACATACGAAGAAGGCCATTGCCGATGGGGGGTGCTTCACAACCCATTCGCGGCAATGGCCTCCTCGTCAGATCTGCGTCCGTCATACGCGCGTACGGGACGGCACACGCGTATGACGAGGACGACTGCTTTCGACGTTCGACCCTATCCGGGTCTGCCGTCGATCGCGGCACGGACTCAGATGCCGACCTTGATGCGCGCGAAGCGCTTCAGGGTGACACCCGCCTCGTCCAGGATCTTCTGGACGGACTTCTTGTTGTCGAGCGCGTACGGCTGGCCGAGCAGCGTGGCGTCCTTGAAGAAGCCGTTCACACGACCCTCGACGATCTTGGCGATCGCGGCCTCGGGCTTGCCCTCGGCGCGGGTGGTCTCGTCGGCGATCCGGCGCTCGGACTCGACGACCTCGGCCGGGACGTCCTCACGGGAGAGGTACTTCGGCGCGAAGGCGGCGATGTGCTGGGCGATGCCCTTGGCGACGTCGGCGTTCGGCTTGTCGAACTCGACGAGGACACCGATCTGCGGGGGCAGGTCGGGCATCGTGCGGTGCATGTAGGCCGTGACGAAACCGTCGGCGAACTGCGCGAAGCGGTCCAGGACGATCTTCTCGCCGAGGTTGGCGTTGGCCTCGTCCACGAACGCCTGGACGGTCTTGCCGGGCTCGATCTCCGAGCCGAGCAGGGCCTCGAGGTCGGCCGGAGCGGTCTTGGCAACGTGCTCGGCGATCGTCTGGGCGACGGCCTGGAACTTCTCGCCCTTGGCGACGAAGTCGGTCTCGCACTTCAGCTCGACGATGACACCCGAGGAGTTGTCGTCGGCGACGATCGAGACCACGGCGCCGTTCTCGGCGGAGCGGCCCTCGCGCTTGGCGACGCCCTTCTGGCCCTTGATCCGGAGCGCCTCGACGGCCTTCTCGACGTTGCCCTCGGCCTCGTCCAGCGCCTTCTTGCAGTCCATCATGCCGGCGCCGGTCAGCTCACGGAGCTGCTTGACGTCGGCGGCGGTGTAGTTCGCCATGATCTGTGAATCTCTTCTCGGAGTTCGAAGTCTCGAAGTCGGCGGCCACCCACGGATCGTACGGGCGGCCGCCAAAGATCTACGGGCTACGAAGATCTAGCGGCTGCGGGTGAACGGCGGGTGGCGCGGTCGGCGCCACCCGCCTTCACATCAGCCGAACGGCCCAGAGGTCAGGCCTGCTCGCCCTCGGCGGCCGGAGCCTCAGCGGCGGGAGCCTCGGCGGCCGGAGCGTCGGCCTCGGCAGCCGGAGCCTCGGCGGCAGCGGCCTCGGCAGCCGGGGCCTCGGCGGCAGCGGCCGGAGCGGCGGCTTCCTCGGTCTCGGCCTTCTTCTCACCCTCGAGCAGGTCGCGCTCCCACTCGGCGAGCGGCTCGCCCGCGGCCTTCTCGCCCTTGCCCGCGGTGGCGACACCGGAACGGGAGATGAGACCCTCGGCGACGGCGTCCGCGATCACACGGGTCAGCAGGGTGACGGAGCGGATCGCGTCGTCGTTGCCCGGGATCTTGTAGTCGACCTCGTCGGGGTCGCAGTTGGTGTCGAGGATGGCGACAACCGGAATGTTCAGCTTCCGGGCCTCGCCGACCGCGATGTGCTCCTTCTTGGTGTCCACGATCCAGACGGCGCTCGGCACCTTCTGCATCTCGCGGATACCACCGAGGGTCTTCTCGAGCTTGGCCTTCTCACGCGAGAGGACCAGGAGCTCCTTCTTGGTCAGACCGGAGGCGGCGACGTCCTCGAAGTCGATCTGCTCGAGCTCCTTGAGGCGCTGCAGACGCTTGTAGACGGTCGAGAAGTTGGTGAGCATGCCGCCCAGCCAGCGCTGGTTGACGTAAGGCATGCCGACGCGGGTGGCCTGCTCGGCGATGGCCTCCTGCGCCTGCTTCTTCGTGCCGACGAACATGACCGTGCCGCCGTGGGCAACGGTCTCCTTGACGAACTCGTAGGCGCGGTCGATGTACGACAGCGACTGGAGCAGGTCGATGATGTAGATGCCGTTGCGCTCGGTGAAGATGAAGCGCTTCATCTTCGGGTTCCAGCGACGGGTCTGGTGACCGAAGTGGACGCCGCTCTCCAGCAGCTCCCGCATCGTGACGACGGCCATGGCCGTTCTCCTTGAGTTTCTCGGTTGTGCCGCGGACACCGGATGGCATCCACGCCTGACGCCCGCAATGCGCCGTGCCGCAAAGGACCGAGGAGCGCTGACACCGGCCGTGCGACGGCCAGGTGTCGGGGCGTGCGAAGTCGACCCGGTGACCCGGATCGCCACAAGAAGTGTACGGGACCCGCAGAGCCGCGGGTGACGCCGCTGTCCACAACCGGCCGGTTGTCCACAGGCCCCGGCCATGATCGCCCCCCATCCGGGACCGTACTCCCATGCACACACGACGACGCGTACGACACAGGCCCACGGGGCTGCTCCCGCTGCCGCTCACGCTCCCGCTCATCCTGATGGCTGCGACCGTGGTGGCGGATCTGGCGGGGGTGGGGTCGGGGACAGGGACGGGCGCTGGGGCGACAGGGGCGGGGACGGGCGTGGGGGCGGGGATGGGTGCCTACGCGTCCGCTGCTGTGGCGTGGGCGGTGATGCCCCGCCCGGGGCCGGATCCGGGCGGGGCCGGGGCGTCCGGCTCGACGGTGCCCGAGGTGGGCCGCCGGTGGCCCGTGGGCGTTCACCCGCTGGTGCTGCGCGGCTGGGACCCGCCCGCCACGCCCTACGGGCCCGGACACCGGGGCGTGGACCTCGCGGCCACCCCGGGCGACCCGGTCCGCGCGGTGGCCGCCGGGCGCGTCGCCTTCGCCGGACGGGTGGCGGGCCGCGGTGTGGTGGCGGTGGAACTTACGGGGACGGGCACACCACCCCTACGGACCACCTACGAGCCGGTCCGCGCCACGGTTCAACCGGGCGACACCGTCCAGCCGGGCGACGAACTGGGGCACCTGGAACCCCCGACCGGCCACTGCCCCGGCCCGTGCCTGCACTGGGGACTGCTGCGAGGCAAGACCTACCTGAACCCGCTCGCCCTGCTGCCGCCATGGCTGCTGCGCACGGGGCCCTCGAGACTGCTGCGGGTGGAGGGGGTGGGGGTGGGATTTGGCGTGGGCGTGGGCGTGGGCGTGGACGCGGGGTAGGGGGTGCGCTTTGCGATTTGTGGGGTCTTAGCAGGGTTGGGGGGTGGGGCGGGGGGGCTTGGGGGTGGGGGAGGGAGGGGGCGGGGGGGAGGCCCCCCAGGGAAGGCTCAGCCTCGGACGCCCCGGAGGGCCATCCCCACAGCAGCCTCGGTGATCGCAGCCGGGTCCTCCGCGGCTCCCAGTTCGATACGGCGGACCGCCGCGTCGACCACGCCCTGGAGCAGCATCGCCGTGAGCCGCGGCTCCTGGTGTCCCATGGCGCCGAGTGTGTCGGCGAGCATGGTCACGAGCCCGCCGTGGGCGGCCCGGATCTTCTCGCGCGCCCCGGCATCCAGTTCGCTCGCGGAAATGGCGACGACGGCCCGGTGGCGCCTGTCCCCCACCAGTGCGAGTTGCTGTCGCACATAGGCCTCGATGGTCGCCTCGGGGCCGTCGGCCGCGGCCATGGCCGCCTCGACCTCCGCCGCCCAGACGGGGAAGTCGACGGCGCACAGTTCCTCGACGACGGCGGCGCGGGAGCGGAAGTACTCGTACACGGAGGAGCGCGCGAGGCCCGTCCGCTCGGCGAGGGCCGGGAACGTCAGCGCATCCGTCCCGCCCTCGGACAGGAGGGACCGTGCCGCGTCCAGCAGGGCGGCTCGCTGCATCGACCGGTGCTCGGCCACGGAGGCCGCTCGAATCCTTGGCACGTCAACCACTCTACGGACGGAGCGCCGCCCGCGGGAGCCATCCCCCGGTGCGCGCCGCGAGCCAGGGTCGCTCGCGCCCTGTGCACGGTGCCCCGGTCCCCGTGCGCCGGGCCACGCTCCGCGACCCGGCGGGCACGTTCTGCCACGCCGGTGAGAGGCGCCGACGGAGCAGCTCCTCGCGGTGGGGCCGGGGAGCTTCGGCCGGATCACAGGCTCACCCGCGGGCCCGCCATGACGCCTCCCCGTCGGCCGCCGACCCTGTCAGGACCGCGGCCGGACCCCGCCGAGACAGGGCGCCCGGTTCAGCGTCCGAAGCCGGCGAGTTTGGCCCGTAGCTGGAGGACGGACTTGGTGTGGATCTGGCTGACCCGGCTCTCGGTCACGCCGAGGACGTTGCCGATCTCGGCGAGGGTGAGTCCCTCGTAGTAGTAGAGCGTCACCACGGTTTTCTCCCGTTCCGGGAGGGTGTTGATCGCGCGGGCGAGGAACCGTCTCAGTTCACGGTCCTCGGCCACCTCGACCGGGTTGTCCGCGGCGGTGTCCTCGAGGGTGTCCATCAGGCTGAGCCGGTCGCCGCCCTCGCCGCCGACGTGCAGCAGTTCTTCCAGGGCCACCACGTTGGCGAGGGACAGCTGGCTGAAGACGGCGTGCAGGTCCTCGACGCCGATGCCCATCTCCGCGGCGACCTCGCCCTCGGAGGGGGTGCGGCGCAGCCGTGCTTCCAGGGTGGCGTAGGCGCGCTCGACGCTGCGGGCCTTCTGCCGGACCGACCGGGGGATCCAGTCCAGGGCACGGAGTTCGTCGATCATCGCGCCGCGGATCCGGGTGATGGCGTACGTCTCAAATTTGATCTCGCGGTCGATGTCGAATTTCTCGATCGCGTCGATCAGTCCGAAGACCCCGGAGGAGACGAAGTCCGCCTGTTCCACATTGGCCGGCAGGCCCACGCTCACCCGGCCCGCCACGTACTTCACCAGCGGCGAGTAGTGCAGGATCAGCTGCTCCCGCAACTGCTCGTCGCCCGTGGCCTTGTACGACCGCCACAACTCGTCGAGCGTCGAGGGAGCGGGCGGGCGCACGCTGCCGCCGTCACGGGCGGCTGGGGGGTGCGCCGCCCGGTCGGACCCGGAGGTGTGCTGGGGCATTCGTCGCCTTGTGCCGTTCTGCCGTGGGCTGGGGATGGCTGGGTGAGCTGTCGGTCTGATGTCGAGATGCCTTCTGAGTCGGAATCCTCGTGAGCGTAGCGTGACTGCGGTGTCGCAGTGTGCGAAGGGCGAGGCATCACCCGTGCGCGAACGGGTCTGGTGGGGGCCGTTTCGCGGCCGCGGCCGTCGCCCTGAGTGATCGCCGGAAAGGGTCAACTGCTGGAATTGCCAAGGCCGTCGGGGGTCGCCCGGACGGCCGAACACGCTCGGTCAACACTGACGGTGATCTTGTCGGACCGAGTCGATCGCCTGGCGTGTCAACTTCCAGCCGTCGTCGTGTCGTTCGACGAATCCAAGTGATCGGAGTTCGTACAGTCTCCCGACGGCGTCGTCCTCGGTGGTGCCCGCCTCGCGGGCGATGTCAGCCGCCGCTGCCGCGCCGCGCCCGGGGAGTGCTGCCAGGACGCGGCGGGCGGCGGGTTCCAGCAGGTCGCGGGGCAGGACCGGGCCGCGTCGGTCCGGTGCCAGCTCGCCGATGTCGCCTACGTGTTCGATGACGTCGGCGGCGTCCGTGACCAGTACCGATTCGTCGCGGAGCAGTTCATGGACTCCTCCGGACAGCCCGCTGGTGGCCGGTCCCGGCACCCCCATGGTGAGGCGGCCCAGCCGCTGGGCGGCGCGTGCCGTGACGAGAGAGCCGCTGCGGTGGGCGGCCTCGACGACGACGGTGCCGCGGGTGAGGGCGGCGATGACCCGGTTCCGTACGAGGAATCTGCTGGGTGTCGGGTGGTCTCCGGGTGGGAGTTCTCCGATCACGAGGCCCTGCTCGGCGATTCTGGTGATGAGGCCGGTGTGCCCGGGTGGGTAGGGCCGGTCCACTCCGCAGGCCAGTACGGCGATGGTGGCGCCTGTGGCTCCGAGTGCTCCGCGGTGGGCGGCGCCGTCGATGCCGTAGGCGCCGCCGGAGACCACGACCCAGCCGTGCTCGGCGAGCCCGGCGGCGAGGGTGGCCGCCATATGGGCGCCGTAGGGGGTGCAGGCGCGGGCGCCGACGACGGCGACGGAGCGGAGGGCCCAGAGGCGCAGGGCGGGCCGCCCGCGCACCCAGAGGCCGATGGGCCGGGCGTCTTCGAGGTCGTCGAGCTGGAGCGGCCACTCGGGGTCGCCGGGGCACAGGAAGCGGACCCCGGCGTTGCGGGCGGCCGCCCGGTCCTGCCCGGGGTCGGCGCGCCCGGCCCTGGCGAGCAGTCCCGCCCACCGTCTGTCGGTCACCCCGGGGAGGCGGGCCCCCGCGCCGCGCAGCCGCCGGGCGGTTTCTTCGGTGCCGTAGTCCCGGATCCACTGTCCGGCTCTCTCGTCGCCGGGTTCGAGGACGCGGGTGAGGAAGATCCGGGCGAGGCGCTCGGAGTCCGGGATGCCGTGTGCGTCCGGGACGCCGTGCATGTCCGGGGTGCCGAGCGCGTCCCCGGCGCCGAGGACGTCCCGAGTGCCGCGCCTGGCCGCCACGCCGTACGTGCCCCGGGTCCCGTGCCCGCCCGAAGTGCCGTGCGCGTCCCCGGTGCCGTCCGCGTTCATGGCCTCGCCCCGATGGTCATCGCTGCGCCTCGGGGGACGCCGGTGCGCAGTTGGAGGGCGAGGGACACGTCCGAGGCGTCCGGGCGGTGGCGGCCCGCGAGGTCGGCGACGGTCCAGGCGACGCGCAGGACGCGGTCGAGTCCGCGGGCGGTGAGCAGGCCTCGTTCCAGGCTGCGTTCGGCTTCGTCCATGGCGCCGCCGACGGGGTGCCAGCGGTTGCGCAGTTCCCGGCCCGGGACGTCGCTGTTGGTGCGCCAGGGGGTGCCGTCCAGTCGCGCGGCGGCTCGTGCGCGGGCCTCGCGGACGCGGTCGGCGACGGTGGCCGTGGTGGGGCCGGTGCCGCTTTCGGCGAGCTGGGCGCGGGTGACCGGGTCGACTTCGACGCGGAGGTCGACGCGGTCGAGGAGGGGGCCGGAGAGGCGGCCCTGGTAGCGCCGGATGGCCGAGGGCGGGCAGTCGCAGAGGCTGTCGTGCAGGGAGAAGCGGCCGCAGGGGCAGGGGTTGGCGGCGAGCACCATGAGGAATTTCGCGGGGAAGCGGACGACGCCCGCGCTGCGGGCGATGACGACGTGTCCGGCTTCCAGGGGCTGGCGCAGCGCGTCGAGGGCGTGGCTGCTGAATTCGGGGGTTTCGTCGAGGAAGAGGATTCCGCGGTGGGAGAGCGATACGGCGCCGGGGCGGGCGATACCGGGGCCGCCGCCGACGAGCGCCTGCATGGTGGCCGAGTGGTGGGGGGCGCAGTAGGGGGCGGTGTCGATGAGTGGTTTGCCGGCGGGGAGGAGTCCGGCCACCGAGTGCACGGCGGTGACTTCGAGGGACTCGCCTCTGGTGAGTGGGGGGAGGATGGCGGGGAGCCGTTCGACGAGCATGGTTTTCCCGGCGCCGGGCGGGCCTTCGAGGAAGAGGTGGTGTCCGCCTGCCGCTGCCACTTCGACGGCGGTGCGTGCCGCGGTCTGGCCCACGACGTCGGCGAGGTCCCTGCCCTGGTCGGGCTGGGTGGCGCCGATGCTGTGCATGCCGGTGGCGGCTCCGGTGCCCGGGAGGCGCAGTCCGGCGAGGAGCGGGTCGGGGCCGGTGTGGTCGTCGGGGTCCTCGTCGGGGACGGGTTCGTCGGCGAGGACGGCGATCAGCTGGCGGAGGGTGCGGACGCCGAGGACGGACACGCCGGGGACGAGGGAGGCTTCGGCGGCGGCGCATTCGGGGACGACGACCTGTTCGTAGCCCGCGTCGGCGGCGGCGAGGACGGCGGGGAGGATGCCTCTGACGGGGCGGACGCGGCCGTCGAGGCCGAGTTCGCCGATCATGACGATTTCTGTGAGGACGCGGGGGTCGATGCGTTCGGCGGCGCCGAGGACGGCGCAGGCGACGGCGAGGTCGAAGCCGCTGCCTGCTTTGGGTACCGAGGCGGGGCTGAGTCCCACGGTGAGTTTTTTGGCGGGCCAGGCCGTGCCGGAGTTGACGACGGCGGCGCGGACGCGGTCGCGGCTTTCGCTGAGGCTTTTGTCGGGAAGGCCGACGAGGGAGAAGGCCGCGATGCCGGGCTCCAGGTCTGCCTGGACTTCGACGAGTACGCCTTCGACGCCGACGAGGGCGACGGAGCAAGTGCGGGCGAAGGCCATCACGCCACCCCTCGGGCGTGCTCGACGAGGGCGGCGCCGCGTCGGGGCAGCAGGACGCCGATGAGGTCGACGCGGACTCCGCCCGGTGGTGCTCCGCCGTGGCTGTGGATCCAGTGCTGGGCGAGGGCGTGCAGGCGTTGTGCCTTGGCCGGGGTGATGGCGGCCATGGGGTGCTGGAAGTGGCCGCCCTGGCGGGTTTTCACTTCGCAGATCACGAGTACGTCGCCGTCCTGGGCGACGATGTCGATCTCGCCGCTCCGGCCGCATCGCCAGTTGCGTGCGAGGACTGTCATGCCGGTGCGGGTCAGCCGCCGGGTGGCGAGTTCTTCGCCGTAGCTGCCCAGGGCGCTGCGTGCCTGATGTGTGGTCGTCATGTCGGCACCACCTCCGGTGCCAACGGTGGTGCGTCAGGCGTCCCGCTGTGGATCTTGGTGGACGGCGCGGTGATTGTGGACAACCCGGTCACTCGGGAGAGTGAGCCGGTGGCGCCGGGTCACCCGCCGGGCAGCTCCAGGTCGGTCTTGTTGAGCTCTTCGATGTTCACGTCCTTGAATGTGAGGACGCGCACCTGCTTGACGAAGCGTGCGGGCCGGTACATGTCCCAGACCCAGGCGTCTGCCATGGACACCTCGAAGAACACCTCGCCCTGGACGGAGTGCACCTGCATCTCGTAGTCGTTGGTGAGGTAGAAGCGCCGCTCGGTCTCGATCACGTATTTGAACAGCCCGACGACATCGCGGTACTCCCGGTAGAGCTTCAGCTCCATCTCGGTCTCGTACTTCTCGAGGTCCTCGGCGCTCATGGCATGTTCCCCTTCAGCCGTGCGGTCCCACCATTGTGCTCCAGTCCTGGGAGCCCCTAGACGATTTCGGTGTCCAGGGCTTCGGGACTGGCCGGGGGCCCTTCGTCGAGCAGCCTGCGGAGCAGCTCGGCGAGTCTCGTCGGGTACACCGTCTCATGGGACTCCGCCAGTTCTCGGCACGTCCACCACCGTGCTCCGGCGACGCTGCGTCTTTCCAGTTCCGTCAGTCCCTGCGCGGCGACATCCGTCCGGGTGGTGCGGGCCAGGTAGTACCACTCGTCCTGGGTCCAGCGGCGGCCCGCGAAGGGGAAGGAGCACAGGCGCCGCCACAGCACGGGGCCCAGCTCGACGTCGGTGATGCCGGTCTCCTCGGCCAGTTCGCGCCGTGCGGCCAGGGCGCGGGTCTCGTCGCCCTCGACGCCGCCTCCGGGGGTGAACCACCAGTCGTCGGCGGGGTCGTCGGGTTCGTGTCCGTGCAGCAGCAGGATGCGGTCCTGGGGGTCAAGGAGCACGACGCGGGCCACCTTGCGGGGCTCTGCGAGGGTGTGCGGCCCGTCGGGGCCGGGAGGACCGGGAGGGGGCGGCAGGGGCGACGGGGGCACGTCAGCGGGCACCTGCGGGCTCCGTACGGGCGGCGACGGCCCGTCTGCGGGCCGCGAACTGGGCGAGGGGTCCGTAGGCCCCGCCCGCCAGGACCAGGGCCGCGCCCGCGACGATGGTGCCGAGGATCGGCCACAGCGGTCCGGGGGTGGAGAGCGGGCCGAGTGGCTCGAAGGCCGTGGGGCGGGCCAGCATGCCGTTCATGGGCCAGACCACCGCGTCCACCCGTGCGTCCACGGCGCCGCGCGGCACGGTGCCGCTGAAGGCGTCGGTGAGGTGGGCGGTGGAGTCCAGTGAGCCGCTGCGCTCGTCGCCGAGCAGGAACAGCCGGTCCTTGGGGACGGTGACGGTGGGGATGGTCCGCAGTTCTGCGGGGCTGCCCTTGGCGAGGTAGGTCTCGTGGATCTGCTTGCCGTCGACGGTGAGTCTGCCGTCGGTGCAGCAGGCGACGGTGTCCCCGCCGACGGCCACGACCCGCTTGACCATGGGCAGGTTGCCCCAGCTCTTCTGCCGGAAGACCACGATGTCGCCGCGTTTGACGGCCGTGCCGTCGATGCGCTGGGCGAGGACGCGGTCGCCGGCGGCGATGGTGGGGGTCATGGAGTCGGTCGGCACGGTGTAGGGCCGGTAGACGAGGACGCCCCAGGCGAAGCCGCCGAGGAAGAGCACACAGCCGAGGGCCACGGCCAGCCCCGACAGTCTGCTGCCGAGCCGTCCGCGGCCCTCTCCGGTACGACCTGTCCCGCTCATCCCAGTGCTCCCCGAGTCGGAGAATCGATCCCGGCGGCCCTGCTCGGGCCGCGGAAGATCGGCGATCTGGGACGGCACCCTACCCGGCGGTACCGCCGCCGGGAACCCGCGGGCTTGCGGGGGTGGGGCGCCCGGTGAGGCGCCGCCTGCGCCACAGGACCAGCGGGAGCGCACCGGTCAGCCCGAGGGCGGCGGGGGCGGCCGTGCCGAGTCCCTGGTCGAAGGTGTCCGGGATGGGCAGGGTGTTCCAGCGGGTGGGGGGCCAGGCGATCACGATGGCGCGGCCGACGACGTTCCCCACGGGCACGAAGCCCTGGTACTTGTCCTGCTGGTGGTAGCGGGAGTCCAGCGAGTTCTGACGGTGGTCTCCCATGACCCAGATTTTGCCCGGGGGAACCGTGACCTTGAACTGGCCGCCCTGCTCGTCGACGCTGCACGGGGTGTTGCCCGGGTACACATAGGGCTCGTTGAGCGGCTTGCCGTTGACCAGCAGGGGGCCGGTGTTCCGGCACTCGATGGTGTCCCCGGCGACGCCGATGACCCGCTTGATGAGATCCTTCTCCTCCGCGGACGGCATCAGGCCGATCCAGCTCAGTGCCGTCTGGAGGGCGTTCGGGGTCGCCGTGGGCTCGCCCGCCAGCCAGTTGTCCGGGTCGTGGAAGACGACGACCTCGCCGCGGGAGGGCTCGGAGCCGAACCACGGGGTCAGCTTGTCCACGAGGACCCGGTCACCCTGCTGGAGGGTGTTCTGCATCGAGTCCGACGGGATCGAGAACGCCTGCACCAGGAACGTCTTGATCAGCAGCGCGAGAACCAGCGCGATGCCGATGAGGAGCGGCAGCTCCTTCCAGAAGGAGCGCTGCGCGGGCGTCCGGGGGCTCTGCCCGCCGCCGTGTCCGCCACCGCCGCCCGACGGGTCACCGCCGGAGCCGGAGTGGTCGTCCACGGCCGGGGCAGCCGGGTCGTCGGGTCGCTGCGGCCTCTCCTCGGGACCTTCGTGTCCGGACCGTGCGCCGACCGCCAAATCCCCCACATCCACTCCTCACTCCGTACCGCCGCCGGCGCCTCAGTCGGCGCAGGCCCACCACTCCCATAACGAGCGGGAGTTCCGCAGGGCTCGGGAGGGGGATCAATCCGTATCGATCCGCGGAGGCCACCCTATGCGACGGACCGAGAGCGGTGGCCGACCCACCGGGCACCGACGCGTAAGTGTCTGGCTCCCTGAGCCGCGTCCAGTGGCCGACGGGCCAGGCGATGACCATGGCCCGGCCGACGACGGACTTCTCCGACACGGTACCGCCGTACGCCTCCGTACGGTGGTAGCGCGAGTCGGCCGAGTTGGCGCGGTGGTCGCCCATGACCCACAGCCGCCCCGGGGGCACCTTCACCGAGAAGCCGAAGTCCGAAGGTTTGTTTCCCGGGTGAATGTAGGGCTCGCTCAAGGGCATTCCGTTGACCGTGACGCGGCCCTGGGCGTCACAGCACTTGACGGTGTCGCCGCCCACCCCGACGACCCGCTTGATCAGGTCCTTGTCGTTGTCGGAGGGCAGCAGACCGATCCAGGTGAGCCCCTCCTTGACCTGCTTGACGACGACCGGGTCGTTCTTCTTGGTGGTCTTCTCGCCCGCGAGCCAGTCGCCGGGGTCCTGGAAGACGACGACGTCGCCGCGGTGCGGCTCGGAGCCGAACCAGGGGGTGAACTTGTCCACCAGGACGCGGTCGCCGACCTGGATGGTGTTCTCCATGGAGCCCGACGGGATCACGAAGGCCTGGAGCAGGAAGGTCTTCAGGACCAGCGCTATGACGACGGCGACGCCGACGAGGAGGGGTATCTCCTTGACCGTGGAGCGCCTCCGCTTGCGTTTGACCTTGCGCTGGAGCTTGCGCCGCTCGGCCCGGCTGCGCCCGGTGGGGGCGCCGGTGGCGGCGCGCCGTGCGCCGGTGGGCAGGAGGTTCTGGGTGGCGGTGTCGGACGCCGGGCCGCGCTGCCTGCCGCGGTTACCCATGGGCACCGTCCGCCGTGGGGGGCGCGCTCACCCGGGGGGCGGGTATGTGCGCGTAGGCGGTGGGGCGGGACAGGTGCCGGAGTCCGGCGGGGGGCCGGATCACCCAGTCGGCCCTGCCGATCACGGCGCCGAGCGGGATCATGCCGCCGCCGGGCGAGCCCAGGTGGTCGCGGGAGTCGCTGGATTCGCGGCGGTGGTCGCCGAGCACGAAGAGGGTGCCGGGGGGCACCTGGACGTCGAAGGGGACGTCGGAGGGGCTGTTCCCCGGGTACAGAAACGACGACTCGTCGACCGCCCGGCCGTTCACCTCGAGTCTCCCCTCCTTGTCGCAGCAGACCACCTGGTCTCCCCCCACTCCGACCACTCGTTTGACGTAGTCGGCGCTCCCGAAGTATCCGGTGCCGTCGAACACGACGACATCTCCCCGCTGCGGTGTCGATCCGAAACGGTACGCCAACTTATTTACGAGCACGCGGTCCCCAACCCTCAATCCGCGCTCCATGGAACCGCTGGGAATGTCGAAGGGCTGGACGACCCAGGCGCCGAGGGCGAACAGAAGGAGGAGGCAGGCCAGGGCGGTCAGGGTGATCCGGCCGCCGGGCAGCCGGTCGGCGACCCGGGACAGCAAAGCGGAACGCGACCGTCCCTCCGTGCCCGGCGGGTCCGAGGTGTCCTCGGGATCCGCGGGGCGGGAGGAGCGGTCGCGCTCCGTGTGCTGTGCTTCGGTGTCCATCGGGGCCAGATGCTATCCGGCCCCGCTGTGGGCCCCGGGAGGCGCTCAGCTCTCGCGCTTCTCCTTGATCTTCGCGGCCTTGCCGCGCAGCTCACGCAGGTAGTAGAGCTTGGCGCGGCGGACGTCGCCGCGGGTGACCAGCTCGATCTTCTCGACGATCGGGGTGTGCACCGGGAAGGTGCGCTCGACGCCGACGGAGAAGGAGACCTTGCGGACCGTGAAGGTCTCGCGCACGCCGGCACCCTGGCGGCGGATGACTACGCCCTTGAACTGCTGCACACGGGAGCGGTTGCCCTCGATGACGCGGACGTGGACGTTGACGGTGTCACCCGGGCGGAAGGCCGGGAGGTCGCTGCGCAGCGACGCGGAGTCGACGGAGTCGAGCAGGTGAGACATTTCGTCTGCTTTCTTCGCCGATGCCACAGGTCATCGACGGTACGTAGAGGTGTCGAGAGGTTGCCGACCGGGTCGGGGCGGGCGTCGTGTCCCCCTGTGGCAGGGGCGCGCGCCGGACCGCGGACAACAGCGGCCTATTCTTCCACGGCGCGGGTCCTGCGCCAAAATCGGCCGTGGGGTGCGCCCTGCGGGTCCGGTTCCCAGCCCAGGACGGAGAGCATGGCCCGGTCCTTCTTGTCGAAGGCGGCGGGGTCGCAGTGCTCGATCAGATCGGGCCGGTTGGCGGTGGTGCGCCGCAGGGCCTCGTCCCGGCGCCAGCGGGCGATCCGGCCGTGGTGGCCGCTGATCAGCACCTCCGGGATCTCGCGTCCGCGCCAGGCCGGGGGCTTGGTGTAGACGGGCCCTTCCAGCAGGTTCGCCATGGCGCCGGGGGCGAAGGAGTCGTCGCGGTGGGACTCGGCGTTGCCGAGGACGCCGGGCAGCAGCCGGGCCACGGCTTCGGTGATGACGAGGACGGCCGCCTCGCCGCCCGCGAGGACGTAGTCGCCGATGGAAACCTCGTACACCGGTATCCGGGTCGCGTACTCGTCGATGACGCGGCGGTCGATGCCCTCATAGCGGGCGGGGGTGAAGATCAGCCAGGGGCGCTCGGAGAGTTCGACGGCGAGTTGCTGGGTGAAGGGGCGGCCGCTGGGGGTGGGGACGATGAGCGCGGGGGTGCGGGCGCCGGTCTCGTAGCCGTCGGCGAGGACGGAGTCCAGGGCGTCGCCCCAGGGCTCGGTCTTCATGACCATGCCGGGGCCGCCGCCGTAGGGGGTGTCGTCGACGGTGTTGTGCCGGTCGTACGTCCAGGTCCGCAGGTCGTGCAGGTGGACGTCGAGCTGTCCGCGGGCGCGCGCCTTGCCGACGAGGGAGACGTTCAGCGGTTCCAGGTATTCGGGGAAGATCGTGACGACGTCGAGGCGCATCAGGTCTCGTCCCGTGCGGAGGCGATGTCGGCGCGGTCGTCGATCAGACCGGGGGGCGGGTCGATGACCGCGCGCTGTTCCTGGAGGTCGATCTCGGTGACGATCTCGGTGACGAAGGGGATCATCACCTCGGTGCCGTCGGGGCGTTCCACGATGAAGAGGTCCTGCGAGGGCAGGTGCGAGATCTCGGTGATACGGCCCACCTCCTCGCC
This sequence comes from Streptomyces sp. NPDC052040, assembly GCF_044548405.1. Taxonomy (NCBI): domain Bacteria; kingdom Bacillati; phylum Actinomycetota; class Actinomycetes; order Kitasatosporales; family Streptomycetaceae; genus Streptomyces; species Streptomyces sp. NPDC052040. Next base: position 145,281 of record NZ_JBIUBV010000007.1, read on the forward strand.
GTCGCGGGTGACGACGTCGAGGTCGATCAGCTGGTGGTCGTAGTACTCGTCGTCGCCCTCGGGGAGCTCGTCCGGGTCGATCTCGGCGATCAGGAGGGTGTTGCGGAGGGCCTCGGCGGCGCTGCGGTCCCGTACTCCGTCGAACCGCAGGAGCAGATTGCCGCTGTGCACCCGGCCGGTGGCGATGGTGAGCGGCCCCGCGGAGGCGGGATCGGTGGCGAGGACGGCGCCGGGCGCGAGCCGCAGCTCCGGCTCGTCGGTACGTACCTCCACGGTGACCTCGCCCTTGATGCCGTGGGCGCGGCCGATCCGTGCGACTACCAGCTGCACTTGTGAAGATCTCCTGTCAGTAACGACCTCGGGCCGGGGACGGCCCAGTGGCCCTCCCCGGCCCGAGCCGGTGCTGCGTTGCGTTCAGCGGACGTCGTCCACGTCGACGAGGTCGACGCGGACACCGCGGCCGCCGATGGCGCCCACGACGGTGCGCAGGGCGCGTGCGGTGCGGCCGTTGCGGCCGATCACCTTGCCGAGGTCGTCCGGGTGAACCCGGACCTCGAGCACCTGCCCACGGCGCAGGGTGCGTGAGGCCACCTGCACATCGTCAGGGTTGTCGACGATGCCCTTCACGAGGTGCTCGAGAGCCTCCTCGAGCATGCTCAGGCCTCGGTCGACTCGGACTCGGCCGCGGCCTCGTCCTTCTTCTCGGCCTTCTTCTTCTGGGTGATGGCCTCACCCTTGCCCTCGTCCTCGCCGCCGAGCGCCTCGAACGACGGACGGGCGGCCTTGGGCTGGGCCACCAGCAGCGGCGCCGGGGCGGGCTCGCCCTTGAACTTCTGCCAGTCGCCGGTCTTCTTCAGGATGGCGAGCACGGGCTCGGTCGGCTGGGCGCCGACGCCGAGCCAGTACGCCGCACGCTCGGCGTCGACCTCGATGACCGACGGGTTGTACGTCGGGTGGTACTTGCCGATCTCCTCGATGGCCCGGCCGTCACGGCGGGTACGGGAGTCGGCGACGACGATGCGGTAGTGAGGCGAACGGATCTTGCCCAGACGCTTCAGCTTGATCTTGACTGCCACGGGAGTGGGTTCTCCTGGTTTTGACGTGGTGGGGCACAGCGGGATGCCGCGTGGGGTTGCGGTACCCGAGTGGCCCGACGGACGCGTCAGCCGGAGGAGAGAGGGGTCCTGTGCGGCTGTCGAGTACAGCTAGCCATTGTGCCACACACCTGGGGGCACCCCGGCCCGAGGGCCGGGAGTGTGTGCGGGCATGCCGAAGGCGCACCCGGCGCCGGGCCCCCGGGCGTGGGTCACGCCGCCCGGCGCTCACTGGGTGCGGTCGTTGCCGCGGGACGGGCCGAGCACGGCTGCCACGAGCAGCCGTCCTGGTCAGCCCGCTGCGGCGCCCACCGGCTCGGGGATGCGGAACGGCTTGCCGCAGCCGCCGCACATGATCGGGGCCTGGGCCAGTACGGACGGGACGACGCGGACGTTGCGTCCGCAGTCGCAGACCGCCTTGACCCGGACGCCGCCTCCGGAGGAGCCGTGCCGTGCGGCGGGGCCCCGGAAGGTGCTGGAGGTGTCCGCGGCGGTCGCGGCGGAGTGGGCCTTCAGCGCGCGCTGGAGCCGCTCCATGGTGGGGCGGTAGCGGCGCTTCGCCTCGGGGCTGAGGGTGACCAGGGAGAAACCGCTGCTCGGGTGCGGCTCCTCGGGGTGGTCGAGACCCAGCTCCTCGGCGATCGCGAGGAATCTGCGGTTGTGGTAGCGGCCGGCCCGGGAGGTGTCGCGTACTCCGCGGGCGGCGGCGATGCCGTGGACTGCTTCATGCAGCAGTCGCTCGAATGAGAGTTCGTGCCCGCAGGCGGACGACGACTCTCCGATCAGGGACTCGGGCGCGGCAAGATCCGGCAGTTCGGGGTGGTGCCGTTGAATGTCGGCCCATGCCCCTGCCAGCTCTGCGGCGAGAACAGGTGGTGTCGTGCTCACGTAATGACAACGAGCCTGGGGGCTCCCGTGTTCCTATTCCGGGCCATCCCAAATATTTTGCACGTACCCGTCAGTTGCGACTGATGCGTCCTGAGGAGGGCGGGTGCGCCGATCTGCCCAGAAGCCTCACAGCTCATACCAAGCCGGTGCGTAGTAACGCGTACGCCCCGGCGCGTAGACGAGGTCCGCGCGCCGGGGCGTCTGGCGCCCGGCGATGCGCAAGAGGCGTTTCGGCCGCTCTGCGCGTGGTCCCTGCTTCAGTAAGCGCGCGCGACGACCGCGACGTTACCCGGTGCGTCCTCGGTGCCCGGCACCGACCCGTCCTCGGCCACCAGGCAGCGCACGGTGACCCCCTGCTCGGCGAGCCTGCTCTCGCCGTCCTCACCGACCGCCGACCAGGGGATGCGCGCCCAGCCCCCGGCGGCGGCCGCCTCGACGGCCTCGCCGATCGTCGCGACCTCCGCGGTGCGGGACTCGCGGCGCGCGCGGGACTGCGTCAGCAGCAGGGCCTGGTCCTCCTCCAGGATCCCGGGGAGGAGGTCCGCCAGCCCGCGCAGGGCCGCCGGCTCCTTGCCGCCGGGGATGCGGCGGACCAGCGTCGCCGTGCCGCTCTCCAGGTCGCGGGGGCCGATCTCGACGCGCACGGGCACGCCCTTGAGCTCCCAGTCGACGGCGCGGCGGCCGAAGGGGGTGTCGGTGCGGTCGTCGAGGTGGACCCGCAGTCCGGCCGCCGTGAGCCGGTCGGCGGCCTCGCGGGCCGCGGCCAGGACGGCGTCGTCGCCCTTGACCGCGAGGACGACGACCTGGATCTGTGCGAGGCGCGGCGGCACCCTGAGGCCGTCGTCGTCGCCGTGCGCCATCACCAGGGCGCCGATCATGCGGGTCGTCGAGCCCCAGGAGGTCTGCCAGACGAGTTCCTGGCCGCCGTCCCGCGACAGATAGCGGGTCTGGAAGGCGCGGGCGAAGTTCTGGCCGAGTTCATGGCTGGTGGCCATCTGGAGGGCCTTGCCGTCCCCCATCATGCTTTCCAGCGTGAGGGTGTTGACGGCGCCCGCGAAGCGCTCCCTGGCGGTCTTGCGGCCGGGGACGGCGTCCATCGCGAGGACGTCGCGCAGGAACTCCTCGTAGACCCCCCGGTGGATCCGGGCGGCGAAGTCGCGCGCCTCCTCGTAGGTGGCGTGCGCGGTGTGCCCCTCCTGCCACAGGAATTCGGAGGTGCGCAGGAAGAGCCGGGGCCGCAGCTCCCAGCGCACCACGTTCGCCCACTGGTTGATCAGCAGGGGCAGGTCGCGGTAGCTCTGGATCCACTTGGAGAAGTACTCGTTGACAATGGTCTCGGAGGTGGGCCGGACGACCGCGGGCTCCTCCAGCGCCTTGCCGCCGCCGTGGGTGACCACGGCGAGTTCGGGCGCGAAGCCCTCGACGTGGTCGGCCTCCCGGGTCAGATACGCCTCGGGGATCAGCAGCGGGAAGTACGCGTTGCGGGTGCCCGTCTCCTTGATGCGGGCGTCCATCTCGGCCTGCATCCGCTCCCACAGTCCGTACCCGTACGGCCGGATCACCATGGTGCCGCGCACCGGCCCGTTGTCGGCCAGTTCGGCCTTGTTGACCAGGTCCTGGTACCAGCGCGGGAAGTCGTCCGCGCGAGGGGTGAGAACGGGTGTTTTCGCCATGGCGCGATGGTAGGGGGGCACCCGGCGGCGGCGGGAATCATTTGTTGCGGGGGGGGTGGCACGGGGGCGCACGGACGGCTCACAAGGAGTGCGACATACCCCCTGGACGCCACGACGGGCGCGGAGTTACCTGGCATACGGGGAACAAGGAAAGTGCGCACGCACGTCACGGGGGCCAGGGAACCGCACACAGTGACAACCGACGGCGGATGGGGGCACTTCCGATGACACCTGCGCTCGCGGGGCAGCACCTTCTCCACGCGGGGGCGGCTCCCCGCGTGGACCGGCGCGCACGCGCGCGTGACTGGGCCGAGATCCAGGAGCGCATGCTCGTCCCGTTGTACGAGGCCGTCTACGACCGGCTCGGCGTGGGCACCGGGACCCGGCTGCTGGCGCTCGGCTGCGGTACCGGGCTCGCCGTGCTGCTGGCCGCGGCGCGCGGTGCCGAGGTCACCGGTGTGGACTCCGGCACGAACTCCGGAGCGGACTCCGGCGCTGACTCCGGCGCGGACGAACGGCTGGCGCTGGCGCGCGAGCGGCTGCGGCCCGCGGGGCGCGGGCCCGGCGCGTGCCCCGGCGCCCGGATCGTCGACGGGTCTCCACGGCGCGCGGCGCTCGGGCCCGGTGAACCCCCGTACACCGTGGTGACGGCGTTCGGTCCGGCCGGACACGCGGCCTGCGGCGGTTTCGGGGAGCAGCTCGCCGCCGCGGTGCCGCTCGCCCGGCGCGGCGCGCCCGTGGTGCTCGCCGGATGGGGCCCGCCGGAGCGGTGCAGCAGCACCTCGGTGCTCCGGGTCGCGGCCAAACTGGCCGACACCGGGGGTGGGGCGGGCCGTCCGCGTCCCCTGGGCCGCGACGGTCTGGAGGAGGCCGCGCGGCGGCACGGGCTGCGGCCGGACGGCTCGGGGCGGGTGGCGTGCCCGTTCGGGTACGCCGATCCGGACAGCGCGGTGCGGGGGATGCTGTCGACGGGGTTCTTCGACGCAGCCGCCGAGGCGACGGATCCGGAGCGGGTGGTCAAGGAGCTGGCGGAGGCGCTGCATCCGTACCGGCGGGCGGACGGGACGGTGTGGATGCCGAATGTGTTCCGGTATGTGATCGCGCGGGTTCCGTAGGGGGCGTACGCCCTCCGGTGCGCAGGTGTTCCGCGGGCGGACGCGGGAGCCGTCGCCCGCGAGCCCGAACCGGCGCATGCGCCGGAGCGCGCGCCCCAGGCGGGATGCCGCGCCCAGGCGGGATGCCGCGCCCCAGGCGGGGTGCCGTCGCCGGGGCAGGGTGCCGCGCCCCGAGGCGGGTTGCCATGGCCCGGGCAGGTGCCGTGCCAACGGGCGGGATGCCCGCGCCTCAGGCAAGGTGCCGCCCCGGGGAGAGAGTGCCGCGCCCTACGCAGGGTGCCGCGCCCCGGCAGGGTGCCGTGGCCCGGGCAGGGTGCCGTGGCTCGGCAGGGTGCCGTGGCCCGGGCAGGGTGCCCGCGCTTGGGGGCCGGGCGCCCGGTACCGGAGGCCTCGCTCGCCCCCCGGCCGACAGTCCGTGCTGGCTTCGGAGGCCGTTAGTCGTCCTTCCGTACCCGCAGGACCCCGGCGATCCGGTACGCCTGCGCCTCCTCCAGGGTCTCGTTGACCAGGAGCGCCTCCGCCAGCGCGTCCAACTGGTCGCGGTGGTCGCGGAGTTTGCGGCACGCCTCGTCGTAGCACTCGTCCACGACCCGCCGCATCTCGCTCTCGATCACATCCAGTGTCTGCGGCGCGGCGGCCAGGCCGTAGGCCTGCTGGGCGTCGCTCGGCAGGGCCGACAGGCGGCCCACCCGTTCGCTCATCCCCCAGCGGGCGACCATGCCGCGGGCGATGTTGGTGACCTGTTCGAGGTCGCTCTCGGAGCCGGTGGTGATGACCTCGTAGACCAGCTGCTCCGCGGCCATGCCGCCGAGGGCGCCGATGATGCGGCCGCGCAGATACTCCTCGGTGTACGCGTACTTGTCGGACTCTGGGGTCGAGAGGGTCACCCCGAGCGCCCGGCCGCGGGGCACGATCGTGACCTTGCGGACGGGGTCCGCGCCCGGCTGGAGCATGCCGAGGAGGGCGTGCCCGCTCTCGTGGTACGCGGTCCTGCGCCGCTCCTCCTCCGGCATGACGAGCGAGCGTTCGGCACCGAGCTGCACCTTCTCCAGTGCCTGCGAGAAGTCCGACGCGGTCACCAGGTGCTGTTTGCGCTTGACGGCGAGCAGGGCCGCCTCGTTGGCGAGGTTGGCCAGTTCGGCGCCGGTCATGCCCGGGGTGGTACGGGCCACCTGGGCCAGGTCCACATCGGGTGCGAGGGGGATCTCCCGGGTGTGGATCCTGAGGATCGCCTCGCGCCCGGCGCGGTCCGGCGGGGAGACATGGACCACGCGGTCGAAGCGGCCGGGGCGGGTGAGCGCCGGGTCGAGGATGTCGGCGCGGTTCGTGGCCGCGATGACGATCACGCCCTCGGAGCCGGTGAAGCCGTCCATCTCGGTGAGGATCTGGTTCAGGGTCTGCTCACGCTCGTCGTGGCCGCTGACCGAGGCGCCCCCGCCGCGGGCCCGTCCGATCGTGTCGATCTCGTCGATGAAGATGATCGACGGGGCGACCTTGCGGGCCTCGGCGAACAGTTCCCGCACCCGGGAGGCGCCGACGCCCACGATCATCTCGATGAACTCGGAGGCGGAGGCGGAGAAGAACGGCACATCGGCCTCGCCCGCCACCGCCCGCGCCAGCAGCGTCTTGCCGGTGCCCGGGGGGCCGGTCAGCAGCACCCCGCGCGGCGGTTTGGCGCCCATTCTGCGGTAGGCGTCGGGGTGTTCGAGGAAGTCGACGACATCGTCCAGCTCGCCCTTGACCTCGTCGATTCCGGCCACGTCGGCGAAGGTGGTGCGCCGGATCCCGGGGTGCAGTTCCACCGGTCTGGGCGGTGTCTTGCGGCCGAGCATGCCGCCGGGGCCGGTGAGACCCGCCCCGATCCGCCGGGCGAAGAAGACCCAGAGGGCCACCAGGATCACCAGCGGGGCGAGCGAGAGCAGCAGATTGGACAGGAAGCTGCGCTCCTGCACCACCGGCTGGGCGGTGACGGTCACCCGGTGTCTGCTCAGGTTCTGCCAGAGCCGGTCGTCCGCGAAGGCGGGCCGCTGGGTCTTGAACTTGGTGTATTTACCGCCGTGGGGCTGGGACTGCGCGGTCTTGAGCTGCCCCTGGATGGCGTCGCCCTTGGAGTAGATCGTCTTGACGTTGCCGCTGTCGACCTGGCGGCTGAACTCCGTGTACGAGATTGTCGGCTCGTTGCCGTGGTTGTAATAGGACACCGCGGCATAGGCGATGAGGAAGACGACCACCGCGGCGACGACCAGCCCCCACCAGCCGCCGCGCATTTTCCTGCCGCCCCCCGGCCACCGGGGCGGCTCCTCCGGCGTGCCCTCGGTGCGCCACGGCTTTTCCGGTGCCTTGCGTGGTGGCGCGGCATTGCTCATACATCGGACGGTACGGCACCCGGGGGACCCCGGCATGCGCTGAGGGCGCCCCCTCGGAAGGGGACGCCCTCGGTGCGGTGCCGACCGGGACCCGGCGCGGTCCGGCCGGGCTGCCGGGTCGGCTCCTGAACGTGCTGGATCAGTGCTGGATCAGCCCATGAACTTCTTGAACTCGTCCGGCAGCTCGAAGTCCTGGTCCGCCTGCTGGGGCAGACCGAAGGCGCCCGGGCCCTGGCCCTGAGCCGCGGCGGCGCGGCGGTCGGCCTCCTCCTGCTCCTGCTGGCGGCGCTTCATCGGGTTGCCGGAGCGCTGCTTGCCCTTGGCCTTCTTCGGCTGCTTCTTGGTGCGGCCGGGGCCGCCGCCCATGCCCGGGATGCCCGGCATACCGGGCATCCCGCCGCCCTGGGCCATGCGGGACATCATCTTGCGGGCCTCGAAGAACCGCTCGACCAGGTTCTTGACCGCGCTGACCTCGACGCCGGAGCCCTTGGCGATACGGGCGCGGCGGGAGCCGTTGATGATCGTCGGGTCCTGGCGCTCGCCCGGGGTCATCGACTTGATGATGGCCGCCGTGCGGTCCACGTCCCGCTCGTCGAGGTTGCTGATCTGGTCCTTGATCTGGCCCATGCCCGGCAGCATGCCGAGGAGCTTGGAGATGGACCCCATCTTCCTGACCTGTTCCATCTGGGACAGGAAGTCGTCGAGGGTGAAGTCCTGGCCCTTCTTGGACGCCAGCTTGGAGGCCATCTTCTCGGCCTCGGCCTGGCTGAAGGTCTTCTCCGCCTGCTCGATCAGGGTGAGCAGGTCACCCATGTCGAGGATGCGGGAGGCCATCCGGTCCGGGTGGAAGGCGTCGAAGTCGTCGAGCTTCTCGCCGTTCGACGCGAACATGATCGGCTTGCCGGTGACCGAGGCGATCGACAGGGCGGCACCGCCGCGGGCGTCGCCGTCGAGCTTGGAGAGGACCACGCCGTCGAAGCCGACGCCGTCGCGGAAGGCCTCCGCGGTGTTGACGGCGTCCTGGCCGATCATCGCGTCGACGACGAACAGGATCTCGTCGGGGCCCACGGCATCGCGGATGTCCGCGGCCTGCTGCATCATCTCCTGGTCGATGCCCAGGCGGCCCGCGGTGTCCACGATCACGATGTCGTGGACCTTGCTCTTCGCGTGGTCGATGGAGTCCTTGGCGACCTTGACCGGGTCGCCGACGCCGTTGCCCGGCTCGGGCGCGTAGACGGCCACGCCCGCGCGCTCGGCCACGACGCTGAGCTGGTTGACCGCGTTGGGGCGCTGAAGGTCGGCGGCGACGAGCAGCGGCGAGTGGCCCTGCTCCTTCAGCCAGTGGCCGAGCTTGCCCGCGAGGGTGGTCTTGCCCGCGCCCTGGAGGCCGGCGAGCATGATCACGGTCGGAGGCTGCTTGGCGAAGCGCAGGCGGCGGGTCTCGCCGCCGAGGATCGTGACCAGTTCCTCGTTGACGATCTTGAGGACCTGCTGGGCGGGGTTCAGGGCCCGGGATACTTCGGCTCCGAGGGCCCTCTCCTTCACGTTCTTGATGAAGGAGCGGACCACGGGCAGGGCCACGTCGGCTTCGAGAAGCGCGATGCGGATCTCGCGCGCCGTGGCGTCGATGTCCGCTTCGCTCAGCCGGCCTTTCCCGCGGAGATTCTTGAATGTCGCGCCAAGGCGGTCGGAGAGGGTGTCGAACACGGCGGCGTCGGTCCTCGGAGTCGGGGTCGTTTAGGGCTGCCCTCCAGGGTATCCGGCCCCGCAAGCAAATCGTCCCCGCCCACCGCGAACGCCCGGGACGGCCGCGCTACGGCCTGCGACTACCGACTACCGACTACCGACTACCGACTACCGACTACCGACTACCGACGACGGCCTACGACACCCACGAAGCCGCTGGGGCGGGCAATGGCCCGGCGGCCGCGCCCCGTGTCACGAGCGGAGTGTCTCCTCCAGGCTGCGGGCCAGGGACGCGGCCTCCGCTCCGGGGAGGGGGGTGTCCTTGGCGGTGGTGACGTAGAAGGCGTCGACCGCGTTGGCGCCCAGGGTGGAGACATGGGCGCTGCGGACGCGTACCACCGCCTTCTCCAGGGCGCGGCCGATCCGGAAGAGCAGGCCGGGGACGTCCTGGGCGCGTACCTCGATCACCGTGGCGTGCCGGGAGGCGGCCGGGGCGACGGTCACCCGCGGCGGGGGTGCCAGCACGCCCCGGCGGCGCGGATAGGCGGCGTCGCGTTCGGCGAGACGGGCCTCGGTGTCCAGGGAGCCGTCGAGGGCGCGTACGAGGTCGGCGCGGAGGCGGGCGGCCTGCGGCAGGGAGCCGTACTCGGCGGCGACCCGCCAGTCGAGCAGCAGGACCGGGCCGCCGTGGACGCTGTCGGCGAGGTCCAGGGTGCGCAGCTCCGCCGTGCGGACGGTGAGGCGGTGCATGGCGAGGACGCCCGCGACGGCGGGGAGCACGCCGGGCTGGTCGGGGACGGCGACGAGGAGTTCCACGCCGAGGGGTTCCGGTTCGCCGCCGTCCGGCTCCCCCGTGGGCGGCTCGGTCTGGGCGCGCAGGGCGAGGACCGGGCCGCCGGTGCGGGAGGCTTCGACGGCGAGCTGTTCCTGTTCGGCGGTGGGGGCGGCGTCGGTGGTGTCGGGCTCGTCGCCCGCGAGCAGTGCCGAGACCCGTTTGACCAGGTCGGCGACCAGGGTGCCGCGCCAGGACGACCAGGCGGCGGGCCCGGTGGCCAGGGCGTCGGCCTCGGTCAGTGCGTGCAGCAGTTCGAGCGTGCCCGGGTGGCCGACGGCGTCGGCGACGGCCCGTACGGTGGCCGGGTCCTCCAGGTCGCGCCGGGTCGCCGTCTCCACCAGCAGCAGATGGTGGCGGACCAGGGCGGCGAGTACGGCGACGTCGTCGCGGTCGAAGCCGATCCTGGCGGCCACGTCCCGGGCGATGGTCTCGCCCGCGACCGAGTGGTCCCCGGGCCAGCCCTTGCCGATGTCGTGCAGCAGCGCGGCGACCAGCAGCAGGTCGGGGCGGCCGACCCGGCGGGTCAGTTCGGAGGCGTGGACGGCCGTTTCGATCAGGTGCCGGTCGACGGTCCAGAGGTGGACGGCGTTGCGCTGGGGGCGGCAGCGTACGCGCTCCCAGTCGGGCAGGAGCCGGGTGACGAGTCCCTCGGCCTCCAGGGCCTCCCAGACGTCGACGGTCGGGCGGCCGGAGCCCAGCAGGGTGACGAGCTGGTCGCGGGCCTCGGCGGGCCAGGGCGTGGGCAGGGGGCGCCCGGTGGCCGCCATGCGCCGTACGGCGTGCAGGGAGAGCGGGAGCCCGGCCTGGGCGGCGGCGGCCGCCGCGCGCAGCGGGAGCACGGGGTCGCGGTCGGGGCGTGCGACCCGGGCGAGCACCACTTCGCCGTCCTGCTCCACCACCCCTTCGGCCAGCGGGGACCGCTCGGCGACCGGCTTGCCGCCGAGCATGGCGCGCAGCCGGGGCCGGGCGCCGCGCGAGCGCAGGACGCGCCCCACTTCGCGCCAGGTCACATCGCTGGCGTACGAGATGACACGCGCCGCCTCGTACACCTGGCGCAGCAGGGTGTCGGCGTCCAGCAGGCCCAGGGCGGCGGCGACCTGGTCCTGCTCCTGGAGGGCCAGCCGGTCGGTAGCGCGCCCGGTGGTCAGGTGCAGGGCGTCCCGTACGTCCAGCAGGACCCGGCGGGCGTCGGCGAGGCCCTCGCGGGGGGCGTCGGCGAGCCAGGAGGCGGCGACGGCGCGCAGGGCGGTGGCGTCCCGCAGGCCGCCCCTGGCCTCCTTGAGGTCGGGTTCCAGCAGGTATTGCAGCTCGCCCTGGCGTGCGGCCCGCTCGGCGCACAGCTCCTGGAGTTCGGGGAGCCGTTTGGGGGCCTGGTTGCGCCAGTCGGCGAAGACGGCGGTCCTGAGGCCCGCGGTGAGGGCCGGGTCGCCCGCGAGGTGCCGGGCGTCCAGCAGACCGAGCTGCACCCTGAGGTCCTCGGCGGCAGTCTTGCGGGCCTGGGCGGGGGTGCGGACGGAGTGGTCGAGGGCGAGGCCGAGGTCCCAGACGGGGTACCAGAGGCGGTCGGCGAGGGCGGCGATCCCCTGGGCGTCCCCGCCCTCGTGCAGCAGCAGCAGATCGAGGTCGCTGCGCGGGGACAGCTCGCCGCGGCCGTAGCCGCCGACGGCGACCAGGGACACTCCCCCGGCTCCCCGGGTGCCCGCGGCGAACAGCTCCTTCAGCCAGTCGTCCGTCAGTTCGGCCAGCGCGGCACGGCGCGGCGGCCCGGACCGCCCCTCCTCGGTGAGGAGGCGCAGCCGGGCCGCCGCGTAGCCGCCGGGTTCCGAGCCCTCTGTTTCCGTCCGTACGTCCGTACCCGCCACCCGGCGACTCCTGTTCCGTCGGTGCCTTACAGTGCGTCGGGGCCGCGTTCGCCGGTCCGCACCCGGACCGCCGTCTCGACCGGCACGGACCAGACCTTGCCGTCCCCGATCTTGCCGGTGCGGGCGGCCTTGACGATGATCTCGATCACCTGTTCGGCGTCGTCGTCCTCGGCCAGTACCTCGATCCGGATCTTGGGGACGAGGTCGACCGTGTACTCGGCGCCCCGGTAGACCTCCGTGTGTCCCCGCTGCCGGCCGTAGCCGCTCGCCTCGGTGACCGTCAGGCCGTGTACCCCGAAGGCCTGGAGTGCCTCCTTGATCTCGTCCAGCCGGTGGGGCTTCACGACGGCGGTGATGAGCTTCATGCGTCCACCTTCCTGCTCTGCGCTGCGGCCAGTGACCCGGGGGCGGAGGAACCGATGACGCCGCCGCCCGCGCCGCTGAAGTCGTATGCGGTCTCGGCGTGTTCGGCCTGGTCGATGCCGGAGACCTCCTCGTCCTCGGGGACCCGCATGCCGATGGTCCGGTCGAGGAGGAAGGCGAGGACGGCGGAGACGATCAGGGAGTAGGCGAGGACGGCGAAGACACCGGCGCACTGCTTCCAGAACTGGTCGAGGCCGCCGCCGTAGAAGAGGCCCTTCACGTCGGACTGGCCCTTGCCGCTGGCGAAGAGGCCGATGAGCAGGGAGCCCAGGATGCCGCCGACCATGTGGACGCCGACGACGTCCAGGGAGTCGTCGAAGCCGAACCGGTACTTCAGGTTCACGGCCATGGCGCACAGCACACCGGCGATGGCGCCGACGGCGATCGCGCCGAGCGGGGAGACCGCGCCGCCGGAGGGGGTGATCGCGACCAGGCCCGCGACGGCGCCGGAGGCGGCGCCCAGGGTGGTGAACGCGCCGTGGCGGATCTTCTCGTAGGCGAGCCAGGCGAGCATGGCCGCGCCGGTGGCGACCTGTGTGTTGACGAACATCAGGGGGCCGACGCCGTCGTCGTTGCCGAGCCAGGAGCCCGCGTTGAAGCCGAACCAGCCGAACCACAGGAGCCCGGCGCCGAGCATGACCAGCGGGAGGCTGTGCGGGCGCATCGGGTCCTTCTTGAAGCCGACCCGCTTGCCGATCACCAGGATCACACCGAGTGCGGCCGCACCGGCGTTGATGTGGACCGCCGTACCGCCCGCGAAGTCGATGACGCCCAGCTTGAACGCCCAGCCGCCGCTGCCCCAGACCCAGTGGGCGACCGGGAAGTACACAATCGTGACCCACAGCACGAGGAAGAGGGACCAGGCGGTGAACTTCACCCGGTCCGCCAGGGCGCCGCTGATCAGGGCGGGCGTGATGATGGCGAACATCAGCTGGAAGACGGCGAAGACGAAGACCGGGATGGTGTAGCCGGGCCACAGTTCCGTCTTGCCGATGCCGCTGAAGCCGACGTAGTCGGAGGTCCAGCCGAGGAGCGAGCCCTTGTCGTCGCCGAAGGCCATGGAGAAGCCGTAGAGCACCCACAGGACGGTGACGATGCCCAGGCTGATGAAGCTCATCATCAGCATGTTCAGGGTGCTCTTGACGCGGACCATGCCTCCGTAGAAGAAGGCCAGGCCCGGCGTCATCAGCATCACCAGGGCGGAACAGATCAGCATGAAGCCGGTATTGGCGGACGACAGCTTGGGTGCGTCCGCCGCAAGCATGATGGCTGGTGCCATCGGCGTCTCCTCGTCGGTTGTACGGCCCCATGCGGGCGAAGCCTGAGGGCGGTCGGGTCATGAGGGGCGGGCCGGTTGTGGGGCACGAGACTGACGCAGCGCGGTTTCCGTCGACGCCCCTCGATGTTTCGCCGCAGTGACGAAGGTGCCGTGCGTGTTACGCGTTGATGAACTGCCGGAAGCCGGTCCGGCCGGGCGTCGTCGGGACGCGGTCCCGGGCGGAGGGCGTCGCGGCAGTGGCATCGCGGCCATCATTCGCCCGGGCTCCGCGGTGATCAACGGGGCCCGCGGGCGTCCCGCGCCGTTCACCGGAATGATCGTGCGTCCGGCCGCGACAGCCATCCGATGACCTGGCATGGGGGAGCCGAGTCGGGCAGTTCGGGATGGCGGCCGCGGCCGGGGTCGTGGGGGCCCTGCTGGTGCGGTGGGCCGGGGTCAGACCGCCTCGACGGTCTCGGGCAGATGGGCGGCGAGGTGGTCGGCCAGCTCGACGACCTCCGCGAGCTCGCCGTACTCGCGCACCGCCGTGTCGACGGTCTTTCGGATACGAGTGTTGACCCGTTCGGACCGGACTTTTCTGGCGGTCCCCATGGCCTGGCGGGCGAGGGAGGCGCCCTGCTCCGGCTCCCGCTGGAGGAGGTGCACGGAGGACAGGCCGATCAGATTGAGTGCGTATGACCGCTGGTGCTCGCCGTCCCCGGCGAAGCCGTCGACGGCCTTCTGCATCAGCGGCTGGGCGAGGGAGGCGTAGGCGGGGCTGCGGCCTGCGGCATAGGCGAGGTCGCGGTAGGAGTGGGCATTCTCGGCGTGCAGCTCGGGCTCGGAGAAGAAGCGGATCCAGTCGGGCTCGGGCGCGGTGAATTCGAGGGCATCGGCGAAGGTGTCCTCGGCGATCCGGACGGCGCGCTTGCACTTGCCGGGCTGGCCCATGTTCGCGTAGGCGCGGGCCTCCATCGCATACAGCATGGCCTGGGTGCGCGGGCTCGCACAGTCCCGGCTGCCGTACTGGGCGAGGTGGATCAGCTCCAGGGCGTCGTCGGGCCGGCCGAGATGGATCATCTGGCGGCTCATGCTGGAGAGGATGTAGGAGCCGAGCGGCCGGTCCCCGGCCTCCTTGGCGGCGTGCAGGGCGAGGACGAAGTACTTCTGCGCGGTGGGCTGGAGCCCCACGTCGTAGCTCATCCAGCCCGCCAGCTCGGCCAGCTCGGCGGCGACCTTGAAGAGGCGCTGGGCGGTGGCCTCCGGCTGGGACTCCTGGAGGAGGTCGGTCACCTCGTGCAGCTGGCCGACGACGGCCTTGCGGCGCAGTCCCCCGCCGCACTGGGCGTCCCACTTGCGGAACATCACCGTCGTCGCCTCGAGCAGGTCCAGCTCGGGCGGGGACAGTCTGCCGCGGCCCCGGGCGGAGGCGGCGGGCTCGGGCACCGGGCGGGCGGCGGCGGGGCTCGGCACCAGCCAGCGCTGCATGGGCTCGATGAGGGACGGGCCCGCGGACAGCGCCAGCGAGGTACCGAGGAAGCCGCGCCGCGCCAGCATCAGGTCGCTGCGCGAGTACTCGCTGATCAGGGCCACCGTCTGCGGGCCCGTCCAGGGCAGGTCGACTCCGGACACGGAGGGTGACTGGTGGGCGGCGCGCAGGCCCAGGTCCTCGATGGAGACCACACAGCCGAAGCGCTCGGAGAACAGCTCGGAGAGGATGCGCGGGATCGGCTCGCGCGGATTCTCCCCGTCCAGCCAGCGGCGGACGCGGGAGGTGTCCGTGGAGATGTGGTTGGCCCCCAGCTGGCGGGCCCTGCGGTTCACCTGCCGGGCCAGCTCGCCCTTCGACCAGCCGCTGCGGACGAACCAGGAGCCGAGCAGCTCATTGGGGCGCTTCTCAGCGTTCGTACCGCTTCCGCCGTTGCCGCCCACTGGAGCCCCCATCCCTGAATCCACCTGTGCGCCGTCCGCTGCGCGCCGTGCGCCAAAGCCTTACCAGAATGCCGCCGGACGCGGCCCCGCGTCCGGCGGTTCTCGGCCGCAGGGCGGGAACCCGGCTTGCCTCCGGCATACCCACGAGTGCATGCGTCCCCAGGAACCGTGCACTCAAAGTAGTCCTACGATCACCCGCCCAGCCATGGCGAATCCAGAAGCGCCACCATTCGCCACCCCTTCGAATGAACTCGCCGCCGCCCGGGCGCGATTCACTTGACACCAGACAGCCGGAAGTGGATGGAGGGGTGTATTCACCGGCGCCCGCCGCGGAATTCACCACCCTGCGCACCACCGGGGAAGCCCCGGTGAATGCATGACGTTCCGTCACATCACGATTCCGGGGCGTAACCATCGGCGGTCCCGAACCGTTGGAGGGGGCATGGGCTTCACGATCGGCGGCACGCGGAGCATGCGCGAGATCCGCCCCGGCGCCCGGCGCCGGGGCCGTTGGTCGGAGTGCCTCGCCGTGGCCGAATACACGGGCCTGTGGGGCTGGGACGTGGTACCGGGGGCCCGCGCGGCCGCGGGCGCCTGCTCCTGCGGGGACACGGGCTGTGCCGCACCGGGCGCGCATCCGCTGAGCTTCGCCCCTCTGGTGGCCGCCGGTGCGACCCTCGACGAGGCCACCGGCGCCTGGGCCGAGGTGCCGGGTGCGGCGGTGATGCTGCCGGTGGGCCGCGCCTTCGACGTGCTGGAGGTCGCCGAGGCGGCCGGGCGGCACGCGCTGGTCCGGCTGGAGCGCATGGGCATCCCGGTCGGGCCGGTCCTGGCGACCCCGGACGGCCGCGCCCAGTTCTTCGTCGCCCCCGGCTCCGCGGCCGAGCTGCCCGCCCTGCTCTACCGGATGGCCTGGGACGACACGGACCTCGATCTGCGCGCCCTGGGCGAGGGGACCTGCGTCACGGCTCCGCCCTCGGACCGCGGCGGCCTCGGCCCGGTCCGCTGGCTGCGCTCCCCCGCCTTCGACTCGGCGGTCCGGCCGCCCGCCGCGCGCCTGCTGATCGGCGCGCTGGCCCATGCGGCCCACCGCTCCCGGGCCCGGTCGGCGTTCGACCTCCCGTAGACCCGCACTCCGCTCCCCCGCCCGCGGGAGTCCCGCTTCCGCACGGAACAGCGCCTGTCCCCCTGCATCAGGGGGACAGGCGCTGTTCCATGTGCGGGGACCGGCGGGTGGTGGGCACCCCCGGCCCGCGGTCACTCTCCGATGAGTGCGTCGACGAACGCCTCCGGCTCGAACGGGGCCAGATCGTCGGCGCCCTCGCCCAGGCCGACCAGCTTCACCGGAACGCCCAGCTCACGCTGGACCGCGATCACGATGCCGCCCTTGGCGGTGCCGTCCAGCTTGGTGAGCACGATGCCGGTGATGTTCACGACCTCGGCGAAGACGCGCGCCTGGATCAGACCGTTCTGCCCGGTGGTGGCGTCGAGGACCAGCAGCACCTCGTCCAGCGGGGCGTGCTTCTCGACGACCCGCTTGACCTTGCCCAGCTCGTCCATGAGGCCGGTCTTGGTGTGCAGGCGGCCCGCGGTGTCGATGAGGACGACATCGGCGCCGATCTCCTTGGCCTCCTTGACCGCGTCGAAGGCGACGGAGGCGGGGTCGCCGGCCTCGGGACCGCGCACGATGTGGGCGCCGACCCGCTCGCCCCAGGTCGCCAGCTGGTCGGCGGCGGCCGCGCGGAAGGTGTCGGCGGCGCCGAGGACGACGCTGCTGCCGTCGGCCACCAGGACCCGGGCGAGCTTGCCGGTGGTGGTGGTCTTGCCGGTGCCGTTGACGCCCACGACCATCACGATGCCGGGCTTGGTGCTCTCCGGCTCGGTGTGGACGGTGCGGTCCATGTCGGGGCCGATCAGCGTCAGCAGCTCTTCGCGCAGCAGCCCGCGCAGCTCCGCGGGGGTGCGGGTGCCGAGCACCCGTACGCGCTCACGAAGCCGCTCCACCAGCTCCTGGGTGGGCAGCACCCCGACGTCGGCGGTGAGGAGGGTGTCCTCGATCTCCTCCCAGGTCTCGTCGTCGAGATGCTCCCGGGACAGGAGCGTGAGCAGCCCCTTGCCGAGCGCGTTCTGCGAGCGGGACAGCCGCGCGCGCAGGCGGACGAGGCGTCCGGCGGTGGGCTCGGGGATCTCGATGGGGGGCGCTTCGGCGGCGGGCGGTTCCTCCACGACGACGGGCGCGGAGCCCGCCGGGAGGTCCACCTCCTCTATTGTCCGGCGCTCCTCGTCGCTCGGCTTCTCGGCCTCGTCGCCGACATGCGGCTCGGCCGGGGGGGCGGTGAGGTCGGGCGTCGTGGGGGGCGCCGGGGGCAGCGGCTTCTTCCTGCGACCACTGACGACGAGCCCGAGCACGCCGAGCACGACCACGGCGATGACTACGGCAAGGATGACGATTTCCATAACGGCTCCAGTATGCGGGACCGGCCCCCGGGCCGTTCGGCGGCGGCTCCGGGCGCGGAGCCCTGGTTGTCTGACACTCCGTCAGCTACGGTCCTTGGTGGCACACCCGCCGGCGAAGCTGAAGGGGGCCCTCCCATGGCCGTCACGGTCCTGCGGTTCAACCTCGTCGAGCCCGGTGCGACCCCCGATTCGCTGGCGGCACGCTATCGCGCGGCCGTGGAGATGGCCGCGTACGCCGACGCGTGCGGGATCACCGCCGTGCAGACCGAGGAGCACCACGGGGCGGCCGACAACTGGCTGCCGTCGCCCTTCGCCCTCGCCGGGGCGGTCCTCGGTGCGACCCGGCGGCTGACGGTCACGGTTGCGGCGGCCATCGGGCCGCTGTACGACCCGCTGCGGCTGGCCGAGGACATCGCCGTACTGGATCTGCTCAGCGGCGGACGGCTGGTCACCGTCGTGGGCATCGGGTACCGGCCCGAGGAGTACGCGCTCTTCGACGTGGAGTGGAAGCGGCGCGGGCGGCTCCAGGACGAGCTGCTGGAAACCCTGCTGGCGGCGTGGACGGGTGAGGAGTTCCGCCATCGCGGCCGTACCGTGCGCATCACCCCGCGCCCGTACACCCGGCCGCATCCGCCGCTGCTGGTCGGCGGCTCCTCCCGGGCGTCGGCCCGCCGTGCCGCCCGGCTGGGGCTGCCGTTCTTCCCGAGCGCGCATCTGCCGGAGCTGGCGGCGTACTACCGAGAGCGGCTGGTCGAGTACGGCACCGCGGGCTGGACCCTGATGCCCGCGGCCGAGACGCCGCTGCTGCATCTCGCGGAGGACCCGGAGCGGGCCTGGGCCCGGTACGGCGGCCATCTGCTGCACGAGGCGCGGGCGTACGCCTCCTGGCAGTCCGGCGGCGGGGTCCGCTCGGCGGTGCGCTCCTCGGCCACCACGGTGGAGGAGCTGCGCGCGGAGGGGGTGTACCGGATCGTGACGCCCGAGCAGTGCCTGGCGCTCGGCCTGGACAGCCTGGTGCTGCATCCGCTGGCGGGCGGGATGGATCCGGAGGAGGGCTGGCGCGGTCTGCGGCTGTTCTGCGAGCGGGTGCTGCCCCGGCTCGACGGCTGACGCACCGCCGCCCGGCTCGGGCAGTGACCGAGCCGGGCGGCGGAGGGTGTCGAGGAGAGAGGCAGCGGGGACTTGGCCCTTCCCCTCGAGTTCGGGAGGGCGGTCAGCCCATCTCCTCCAGGGACTTGCCCTTCGTCTCCTTCACGAACTTCAGGACGAACGGGATGGAGAGCGCGGCGAAGACCGTGTAGATCACATAGGTGCCGGACAGGTTCCAGTCGGCCAGCGACGGGAAGCTCGCGGTGATCGCCCAGTTGGCGATCCACTGCGCGGCGGCGGCCACGCCCAGGGCGGCGGCGCGGAGCCGGTTCGGGAACATCTCGCCGAGCATGACCCAGACGACCACACCCCAGGAGAGGGCGAAGAAGAGGACGAAGACATGGGCGGCGATCAGGGCGACCCAGCCCTGGGTGCTCGGCAGCTTGCCGTCGACCAGGTGGTACGAGAACGCCCAGGCCTCCAGCGCGAGACCGACGGCCATGCCCACCGAACCGATGAGCGCGAGCGGCCTGCGGCCGATGCGGTCCACGAAGATCATCGCGATCACGGTGCCGACGATGTTGATGATCGACGTGGTGAAGGAGTAGAAGAACGAGTCCGAGGGGTCGACGCCGACCGACTGCCACAGCGTCGAGGAGTAGTAGAACGCGACGTTGATGCCCACGAACTGCTGGAACACCGACAGGCCGATGCCGACCCAGACGATCGGCTTGAAGAAGAAGCCGCCGCCGAGCAGGTCCTTGAAGGAGGACTTGTGCTCGCTCTTCATGGCGTGCTCGATCTCGGCGACGCGGGCGTCCAGATCGGTGCTCTCGCCCTCGACCTCGGCGAGGATCTCGCGGGCGCGCTCACGCTTGCCGACGGAGATCAGGAAGCGCGGGGACTCGGGGATCGCGAAGGAGAGCAGACCGTAGAGGACGGCCGGGACGACCATGACACCCAGCATGACCTGCCAGGCCTCCAGGCCCATCAGCTTGCCGCGCTGGTCGCCGCCCGCGGCGTTCAGCAGACCCCAGTTGACCAGCTGGGAGATGGCGATACCGACGACGATCGCCGCCTGCTGGAAGGAGCCGAGCCGGCCGCGGTAGGCGGGCGGGGCCACCTCCGCGATGTAGGCCGGGCCGATCACGGAGGCCATGCCGATGGCGAAGCCGCCGATGATGCGCCACAGGGCGAGGTCCCACAGCGCGAAGGGCAGTGCGGAGCCGACGGCGCTGACGGTGAAGAGGACCGCCGCGATCTGCATGCAGCGGATGCGGCCGATGCGGTCGGCTATGCGGCCCGCGGTGGCGGCACCGACGGCACAGCCGATCAGGGCGATGGCGATGACCTGGGCCAGCGCTGCGGAGCCGATGTCGTAGCGGCCCCGGATGGCCTCGACGGCGCCGTTGATCACGGAGCTGTCGTAGCCGAACAGGAAACCGCCCATCGCGGCCGCTGCCGCGATGAAGATGACATGCCCGAGATGCTCGGGGTGAGCCGTCCCGGCTCCTGACTGGGGTGCCTGCGCTGTGCTGGTCACGAATAACTCCTCGGGCCACCGGCAACGCTGCCGGGGGTGGGGGTGAGCCCTCTCAAGGGTGGGTGTCGGCATCCAAGTACCCGGAGGCCCTGAATTCAGCCGCCGCTCACACCTGAAGGTAAAAGCAACGTTGCAGAGACTATGCCTTCAAGTTTCGAAGTCAATAGGGGTGAGGTGTGCCAGCTCGTCACCCAGACAGCGGAGCTTTGTGTTCAGAAGTTGAAATTTAGAGGAGATGCAGGTCAGGGACGGTACGGGGCCCGTGGATCAGCGGAGACGCTGGGAGATGACCTTCGACACACCGTCGCCCTGCATGGAGACCCCGTACAGCGCGTCCGCGACCTCCATCGTCCGCTTCTGGTGCGTGATCACGATCAGCTGGGAGGCCTCCTGGAGCTCCTGCATGATGCGGATCAGCCGCTGGAGGTTGGTGTCGTCGAGAGCGGCCTCGACCTCGTCCATCACATAGAAGGGACTGGGCCGGGCCTTGAAGATGGACACCAGCAGCGCCACGGCGGTCAGCGACCGCTCCCCGCCGGAGAGCAGGGACAGCCGCTTGACCTTCTTGCCCGGCGGGCGGGCCTCGACATCGACGCCGGTGGTGAGCATGTTGTCCGGGTCGGTCAGCACCAGCCGCCCGTCGCCGCCGGGGAACAGCCGGCTGAAGACGCCCTCGAACTCGCGGGCCGTGTCCCGGTACGCCTCGGTGAAGACCTGCTCGACCCGCTCGTCGACCTCCTTCACCACCTGGAGAAGATCGGCCCGCGTCTTCTTCAGGTCCTCCAGCTGCTCACTGAGGAACTTGTGCCGCTCCTCCAGCGCCGCGAACTCCTCGAGGGCCAGCGGGTTCACCTTGCCGAGCTGCTGATGGGCCCGCTCGGCCGCCTTGAGCCGCCTCTCCTGCTCGGCCCGGACGAAGGGCCGCGGCTGGTTGCGCGGATGCCCGGGGTCCTCCGGCAGTTCCTCGCCCTCGGCGGGCGGCGACGGCGGCACCGGCTGGTCGGGCCCGTACTCGGCGGCCAGGCCCGCGGGCTCGACGCCGAGTTCCTCCAGCGCCCTGGTCTCCAGCTGCTCGATGCGCAGCCGCTTCTCCGCGCCCAGCACCTCGCCGCGGTGCACCGAGTCGGTGAGCTTGTCCAGCTCGGACTTGAGGTCGCGGCCCGCGGCCCGTGCGGCGGCCAGCTCCTCCTCGCGCCGTGCCTTGGCGGCCTCGGCGGCGGCACGCTCGGCCTGCGCCCGGCCCAGGGACACCTCCACATGGGCCAGCAGCTGCCGGGCACCGGACGCGACGGCCCCGGCGACGGACGCCTCGTGGCGCAGCCGGGCCTGCCGCTGCTCGGCACGGAGTCGTGCCTCGCGTTCGGCGCGGGCGCCCCGGTCCAGGGCGTCGGCGCGGCCGGTCAGTCCCTTGACCCGTTCCTCATGGGTACGGACCTGGAGGCGGGCCTCCATCTCGGTCTGCCGCGCGTTCGCCCCGTCGGCGGCGAGCCGGTCGCGTACGGAGGTGTCGGGCTCCTCCTCGACCGGCATCTCCTCGGCGGCGGCGAGCCGCTCGGCGAGTTCCTCGGCCTCCAGCAGGGCCTGCTCCAGCGCCTCCTGGGCACGGGCCGCGGCCGCGGTGGAACGCTCGGCCTCGCCGGCGGCGGCCCGGGCCTGCCCGGCGAGCCGCCCCAGCTGCTGGGCGACCCCGGACTTCTCCCGCTCGGCGGCCCGGCGCCGCTCCCCCAGCTCCTCCACCAGGGCGGCGCACTCGGTGCGGCGCTCCCCGGCCTGCCGCTGCGCCTCGGCCAGCGCCTCGCAGCGGACGTCGAGTTCCTCCAGTTCGGCGGTGGCCTCGTCGACGGAGGCCTGCACCTCCAGCAGACTGGGCGCGCCCGCGGACCCGCCGTGCGCGAAGTGGGCGCCCAGCAGATCGCCCTCGGCGGTGACGGCGGTCAGGCCGGGCCACGCCTCGACGACCTCCTCGGCGTCCTCCAGGGTGGCGACCACGACGATGCCGCGCAGCAGCCGCCGCACGGCGGGCATCAGCGCGACGGGGCCGCGGACGAGATCGGCGGCGAGGAGGAGCCGGTCGGGGGAGCCGTGGGGGGCGGGGACCGTGGCGTTCGTACCGGCCCGCACGGCGGTCGTCTCCGTGCCGCCACCCGGCTCGCCCACCTCGTCGGGAGCCCCGGCCAGCACCAGTGACGCGCGTCCCGCGTCCTGTTTGCGGAGCAGGCGGATGGCTTCGGCCGCCGAGGAGGGGTCCGTCATGGCGACCGCGTCCGCGGCGGCGCCGAAGGCCGCCGCCACCGCCACCTCGTGGCCGGGGGTGACGGTGAGCAGTTCGGCCGCCGGGCCCAGCAGTCCGGACAGCCGGTTCCCCGCGCCCAGCAGCGCGCCGGTGCCGTCCTTGCGGCGCAGGCCCAGGGCGAGGGCCTCGCGGCGGGCCGCGACCGCGGCGCGTCCCCGTTCCGCCGCGGTGGCCGCCTCCCGGGCGGCCGACAGGGCCGCCTCGGCCTCGGCCAGGCCGCGCTTCGCCGTCTCATGGCGGTCGGTCAGCTCCGCGTCGCCCGCGTCCAGGCCGTCCACCTCGCCCTGGAGGGCCTCGTACTCCTCCTGCGCGGCGACCGCGCGCTCCTGCGCCTCGTCGCGGGCCGCGGCGAGGCGGTCGATCTCGGCCTGGGCGGAGGCCGCGCGGGAACGGGCCGCGCCCGCCTTCCCGTTCAACCGGGCCAGCTGCTCGCGCCGGTCGGCGATCGAGCGCGCCACGTCCTTCAGCCGACGCTCCTCCTGGGCCAGTTCGCGTTCCAGTTCGGCCCGGTGCGCGACCGTGTCCTCCCGCGCGCGTTCGGCGGCTTCCAGGGCCGCGGTCAGCTCCGCCTCCTGCTCGCGGATGCGGGCGGCCTCGCGCTCCATGTCCTCGGGGTCGCGTCCGCGCCGTTCCTCCGGGGGCGCGGAGGTGGCGCTCTTGACCCGGGCGTCGGCCAGCGAGACCGTGCCCCGCACCCGCTCCGCCAGCTGGGACAGCTCGTACCAGGTCTGCTGGGCGCGCCCCAGACGGGGCGTCAGCCGCCGTACCTCGTCCTCCAGGTGCGCCTCGCGCTGGAGTGCCTTCCTCAGCTCGGCCTCTGCGGTCTCCTTGCGGTTCTTGAGGGCGGCCTCGTCGGCGATCTCGGCCTGGAGCGCGCTGCGCAGCCGTACGAGGTCGTCGGCGAGCAGGCGCAGCCGGGCGTCCCTCAGGTCGGCCTGGATGACGGCGGCCCGGCGGGCGACGGCGGCCTGGCGGCCCAGGGGCTTGAGCTGGCGGCGCAGTTCGTCGGTCAGGTCCTGGACGCGGGCGAGGTTCGCCTGCATGGCGTCCAGTTTCCGCAGGGCCTTCTCCTTGCGCTTGCGGTGCTTGAGGACGCCCGCGGCCTCCTCGATGAAGGCCCGGCGGCCCATGGGGTCGGCGTGCAGCACCGAGTCGAGCTGGCCCTGCCCGACGATGACATGCATCTCGCGGCCGATGCCGGAGTCGGACAGCAGTTCCTGGATGTCGAGGAGGCGGCAGGTGTCGCCGTTGAGCTGGTACTCGCTGCCGCCGTTGCGGAACATGATCCGCGTGATGGTGACCTCGGAGTACTCGATGGGCAGGGCGCCGTCGGAGTTGTCGATGGTCAGGGACACCTCGGCGCGGCCGAGCGGCGGGCGCCCGGTGGTGCCGGCGAAGATGACGTCCTCCATCTTGCCGCCGCGCAGCGACTTGGCGCCCTGCTCGCCCATGACCCAGCTGAGGGCGTCCACCACATTGGACTTGCCCGAGCCGTTCGGCCCCACCACACAGGTGATCCCCGGCTCGAACCGGAGTGTGGTCGCCGAGGCGAACGACTTGAAGCCGCGAAGGGTCAGGGCCTTGAGGTGCACGCCGCTGGACTCTACCCGCCGGGGGCTGCGGGGACCGCGAACCCCGGTCTCCCTGCGGTTTCACGGTTGAACGCGCAGGGCACACCATCCGTTGAAGAGGCTGAATGGGTGTGCGGGGGAAAGAAAGAAGGGACGCCAGGGGCGTCCCTTGCAACTCGGACAGCTGAATGGTTGATACAGGTGGCCAACCGCTGCCTGTGCCTGGTGGAGCGATGCGGTTGTCAGGTGAGCGCGGGCTCCGCCTGGTGTGCGTCGATGCTCTCCATGATCCTGTCGTGAGAAGCGGCAGCCGTCAGCGCGTCGTTCTCGGCCTGGATCCGTACGAGCTCGGATTCGAGCTCCTGGACGCGCTGCTGGAGCCGTCGCATCTCGGAGAGGAGTCGCGGGTCGGAGCCGCCGACGTAACCGAGAAGCGCCTTTGCCATGATGGATGGTCCTCCACACTGAGTGACCGACCGATGCGGTGTGGGTCGTGAGGGATTCGCACCCGCGGTGCTTGGCACTCTTCAGTTCTAGCGCCGTTCTTACATGCCAAACAGCTAAGGTGCGCGGGGCTTTCAGCGTCTCACCAAAAAGTTTGACGGTCAACACGATCACACCCCGCAATCGCGGGCGTCCCGGGGGCGCGCGGCCCGGTGCGGGCGGCGCTGCGGCTCCTTCGGGACCCGGAGGGTGCGGCGATCACTCTTGTTCCCGGAGCCTGCCACGGTGTGCCGTTCTTGGCAACCACCTGGGGGTTTTCACCGCGGGCGGGGGCCCGGGAGCGGTTCTCGCGCCGCCGCCCGGGGGTCGCGCGCGGAGGGCTCAGCGGATCGCGAAGCCGTCGTAGCCGCCGCGGGGCGTGTCCCAAATCTCAGTGACTCCCTCCACTCTCCCGGGTGTGTCGTCCCCCTGGAGCCAGTCCAGCAGTCCTTCGCAGCCGCCCCGCGGACCCTCGGCGACCACCTGGACCCGACCGTCGTCGAGATTGAGGGCGAAACCGCGCAGGCCGCCGATCTCCAGCGCCTTGGCCCGGGTGAACCAGCGGAAACCCACACCTTGGACACGTCCGCGCACCCACGCGACAAGCCGTGCATCGTCGTTCATGGCTGCACGCTAACCGGCCAATGTCACTCCAGGCACTTCCTCCACTCGTGTGATGCGGTAGCGTCCCCACTCATATGAATCTGATGTGAAACTCACCCGATCGAGCGAGTTTCGATTCAGTAGCGCTGACCGCAAGACCAGGAAGGCCAGCACATGGGACGCCACCGACGCGCCGCCGCCGGACGCGCCGCCACCGGCCGTGCGACCGGGGTGACACAGAACCACGAGCCCCCCACGGAGCGCTACGGCCCGGAGAACCTCTACGGCTTCGCCGCCGTCCTGGAGGCCGAACGGCAGACCACCCGTTCGCGCCGCAGGAAGAAGGCCGCAACTCCGGTGCGCACCGGCCTGCTGGGTGTTTCGGCGGCCGTCGCGCTGGGCACGGTGGCGGTCGCCACGGGCGTGCTGCCCGGCGCCAAGAACTTCACGGTGAGCGGCGACGCAGGGGATGTGCAGGCCGGGGCCACCGCCCCGTCGGGCTTCGCCACCCAGCAGAGCGGCACGGGCGGCTCGGCCGGAGACCGCGGTCCGGCGTCCACCAGCCGCGACCACGCGCGCGGCGGAGCGGCCGCCGCGCCGACCGGCACCCCTTCGGCCCCGGTGTCCTCGGCCGCCCCGGTGCACACTCCCGCACAGTCGCCGTCCCCGACCGCGACGCAGACGGCGACGACCGCTCCGCCCGCCCAGCGGCAGGCGGCGAAGAAGCCCGTGGTCTCCGCCGCACCGGCGATGTCCGTTCCCTCCTCGGCCACGGCCGCGGTGCTCGCCCTGGTCAACCAGGAGCGGGCCAAGGTGGGATGCAGCGCGGTGTCCGCGAGCGGTGAGCTGACGACGCTGGCGCAGGCCTTCAGTGACGACATGGCGGCGCGGAACTTCTTCGACCACACCGACCCGAGCGGCCGGGACCCCTGGGACCGGGCGGCCTCGCTCGGCATAACGGACCTGGGCGGCGAGAACATAGCCCGCGGCCAGGCGACCGCCCAGGACGTGATGGAAGCCTGGATGAACAGCCCCGGCCACCGGGCGAACATACTGAACTGCGACTTCAAGACCCTGGGCGTCGGGGTGCACCAGGGGTCGGGCGGCCCCTGGTGGACGCAGGACTTCGGCTACTGAGCCGCGCGCGGACCCCGGTCCGCGCCAACCCGAACACACGCACGCGCCCCCTGTCCGGTCTCCCGGGCGGGGGGCGCCTGCGGGTCCGGCGGGTCACGCCGCCGCGCGGCCCAGGGTGAAGGTCCGGGCCGTCGCGGCGACACGGCGGCCAAGGTGGCGGGCGGTCTCCACATCGGCCTTGTGCACGGCCTCGGGTCCCTCGTCGGAGTTGGTCTGCGCGGCGGCGCCCAGGAAGACCCCGAGGCGGTTGAGGTCGTTCTCGGAGGCGGTGCTGCTGTTCCAGCCCGGGTGCAGCCCGAGGCTGATCCAGTTCATTCCGTGCTGCGCCGCGAGGATCTGGAAGAACTGGAGGGTGTGCAGCTTGTCGCCGCTCTTGGAGCCCGAGTTGGTGAAACCGGCGGCCAGCTTGTCCTTCCAGGCCTGCCCGAACCAGCGCTTGGAGGACGCCTCGGCGAAGGCGTGGAAGGCGGCGGACGCGGTGCCCATGTAGGTCGGGGAGCCGAAGACGATCGCGTCCGAGCCGTCCAGGAGCGCCCACTGCTCGTCGGTGATGGTGTCGACCGGGATCAGATGCACCTGGGCGCCGGCCTCGGCGGCACCCTCCCGCACGGCCTCGGCGAGGACGGCGGTGTGGCCGTAGCCGGAGTGGTAGGCGATGGAGACAACAGGGGTGGTCACGGGGGTACTCCTCGAGGTACGGAAGACGGCGTCCGCGGGGGACGGCGGCGGGGCACGGCGGAGGGGTGGCTCCCGCCGTGCGGTAACCACAGGAAAGCACTAACTTTTGGTTAGCGCAAGCCGCTGGTGAGCGCTGTACTGGAGTACGCTTCAGCCATGACGACCACGCAGCAGGAGGACCTTCCGTACGACGTGTTCTCCAAGGCGTGCCCGTCGCGGGGCACGCTGGAGCATGTGACGGGGCGATGGGGGGCGCTCATCCTGGGCGCGCTCCACGACGGCTCGTTCCGCTTCAACGAGCTGCGCCGCCGGGTCGACGGGGTGAGCGAGAAGATGCTCTCCCAGACCCTGCACGCCCTGGAGCGCGACGGGCTGGTGCACCGCGAGGCGCAGCCCACCAACCCTCCGCGTGTGGACTACGAACTGACCCCGCTGGGCAGCGAGGTGGCCGAACGGCTGCTGGGCCTCATCCACCTCCTGGAGGGGCGGATGGACGAGGTGCTGGAGGCACGCCGCCGCTACGACGACGCCCGCGCCGACTGAGGGCCCGGTTCCGCTACGGCGCGGTCCGCGGGGCCCGCTGGCAGCGGGGGCAGAAGTAGCTGGAGCGGTTCATCCAGGGGCGGCGGCGCATCGGTGTGGCGCAGCGGCGGCAGGGCAGGCCCTCGCGGCCGTAGGCGTCCAGGGAGCGGTCGAAGTAGCCCGACTCTCCGTTGACATTGACATAGAGGCTGTCGAAGCTGGTGCCGCCGACGGACAGCGCGGCGTTCATCACGTCCCGTATGTGGCCGAGGAGTTCGGCGGTGCGCGGGCGGGTGAGCTGGGCCGTGGGGCGCTCGTAGTGGAGGCGGGCGCGCCACAGGGCCTCATCGGCGTAGATGTTGCCGACGCCGCTGATCAGCGACTGGTCGAGCAGGGCCCGCTTGACGGTGGTGCGCTTGCGGCGCAGGGCCTCGTGGAAGGCGGCGTCGTCGAAGAGCGGGTCCAGGGGGTCGCGGGCGATGTGCCCGATCACCTCGGGCAGCCCGTCGGGGGTGGTGTCGTGCAGGGAAAGCCCGCCGAAGGTGCGCTGGTCGACGAAGCGCAGCTCGGTGCGGAGGCCGTCGTCGAAGCGGAGGCGGATCCGCAGATGCTTCTCGTCGGCGGTGCCGTCGGGCTGGACGAGGAGCTGGCCGCTCATGCCGAGGTGGGCCAGGACCGCCGTGCCGGTGGTCTCGACCGGGATCCAGAGGTACTTGCCGCGGCGGCTCGGGGCGCCGAGCAGCTGCCCCCGCAGGCGCTGGGCGAAGTCCTCGCCGCCCGCCAGGTGCCGTCGGACGGCGCGCGGGTGCAGCACCTCCACCCCGGCGACGGTCCGGTGGGCGACCCAGCGCTCCAGACCGCGCCGTACGACCTCGACCTCGGGCAGTTCGGGCACGGGGCTCCTCGGAAGGGTGAAGGGGGCGATGCCCGCAGGGTACCTCGCGGGCGGGGGCCCACGGACGGGATCCGGCGGGCGGGGGTCCTTGCTGGTGCGGCGCTCCCGGGAACCCCTGGTCAGGGCGCGCGCGGAAGCCCTACCGGCGGGAGAACGCGCGGGACCGGTGACGCGCGGGACCGGTGACGAAAAAACGGACCCCGTCCCGGCGGGGTACGCCGGGACGGGGTCCGGTGAAGGATTCAGGCCGTGGCCGAGTCGCCCGACGAGGCCGGGACGGAGTCGGTGCCCCCGTCGGGGGCTCCCGCCTCGGCCTGCGCCGTGGCGCGCTCGTCGGCGGCGGCACGGATGGAACGCCAGGCCGACTCCGCGGCCTGCTGTTCCGCCTCCTTCTTGCTGCGGCCGGTGCCGGTGCCGTACGAGACGCCTCCGACGCGGGCGGCAGCAGTAAAGGTCTTCTCGTGGTCCGGGCCGGTCTCCGTGACCAGGTACTCGGGCACGCCGAGCCCCTCGGTCGCGGTCAGCTCCTGGAGGCTGGTCTTCCAGTCCAGGCCGGCACCGAGATTCGAGGACTTCTCGATCAGCGGATCGAACAGGCGGTGCACCAGCTCCGCCGCCGAGTCCAGTCCCTGGTCGAGATAGACAGCACCGATCACCGCTTCGAGGGTGTCGGCGAGAATGGACGCCTTGTCCCGGCCGCCCGTGCCTTCCTCGCCCCGGCCGAGCCGGATGAAGGAGCCGAGCTCGAGCCCGCGGCCCACCTCCGCCAGCGCACGCGAATTGACCACCGCGGCCCGCAGTTTGGCCAGTTGGCCTTCGGGCAGGTCGGGGTGGGTGCGGTACAGCGTGTCCGTGACGACGAGACCGAGCACGGAGTCCCCGAGGAACTCCAGGCGCTCGTTCGTCGGCAGACCGCCGTTCTCGTACGCGTACGAACGGTGAGTGAGCGCACGCACCAGAAGGGCGGACTCGACCTGGTAGCCGAGCCGCCCTTCCAGAAGCGTGTGGGACGAGGCTGTGTTCTCCGCCGAACCACCCCCGCTACGACGGGGACTGTTTTTGGCGTCAGACATCAGACCTCTCACCAGCCGATCAGACCTCGAGGACCTGGCGCTTGTTGTAGGTGCCGCACGAGGGGCACGCAATGTGCTGCTGCTTGGGCTCGTGGCAGCGCTCGCACGCAACCAGGGTGGGGACCGCAGCCTTCCACTGCGACCGGCGGTGGCGCGTGTTGCTGCGCGACATCTTCCGCTTCGGAACAGCCACGGCTACTTCTCCTGCTTCTCGTCGACGCCCGCTTCGGCGCCGCTCATCTCGTCCTTATCGCCGGGTTCGAGTGAACCGGCGAGTCCTTGCAGCGCCGCCCAACGGATGTCGACGGCGTCATGGTGGTGGTCCGGGTCGTCCGTGAGCCGCGCTCCGCACTCGGAGCACAGGCCCGCGCAGTCTTCCTGGCACACCGGCTGCATCGGCAGTGCGAGCACCACCGCATCGCGCAGCAGGGGTTCGAGGTCGAACAGTCCGTCCTCGAGGAAGAACCTGTCCTCGTCGTCCTCGGCGTCGTCGCCCGGCTCCGCGATCACACGGCCCCGGTCGTCGGCGTCAGGGTACGAGAACAGCTCCTGGAAGTCCGCTTCGAGCTCAAGCTCGAGCGGCTCCAGACACCTTACGCACTCCCCCTCGGCCGATGCACGGGCGGTGCCTGTGACGAGCACCCCTTCCATGACCGACTCCAGCCGGAGGTCGAGCTCCATCGGGGCGCCTTCCGGCACTCCGACGACTCCCTGGATACCGAAGTCCTTGAGGGCGTCAACCGTACGGGTCAGGCGCTGGAGCGCACCAGGACGCCGCCCCAGCTCGTGCGTGTCGAACACGAGGGGGTTGCGGTGGTCGAGGCGGGCGTTCAGGGCCATTCCTGCTTTCGGTCTCGAAGCTCGGGGGTGCTGTCCCGTGATCCGGGCAGCCTGGATCGCGAAAGGTACGCGCGACCGAAGAACCAGGATACTGGACCTTTCACTCACGGCCCAATCCGGTGTGCCCGCGCACCGGGCACCGGCGCCACCGACGCGATCAGTGACCGCCGCGTCCCTGCTCATAGGCCCGGAGCTGCTCGGCGCTGATCATGCTGGTGTCGAAGAGGCTGGTCTCGTCGAGGGCGTTGCCCTCGGGGTAGCCGTGCCCCTGGCTCTGATCGTACGCCGCCTGCTGGTCGTACGCCTGTGCCTGGGGGTAGCCGGCGTACGGGTCCGGCTGCTGGTACCCGTAGGCGTCCTGCTGGACGTAGGGCTGCTGGTACCCGTACTGGTCGGCGGCGGGATAGCCGTAGGGGTCCGGTGCCTGGGCGTAGGCGGGCTGCTCCTGCGGGTCCGGGACGGCGGCGGGGGTTCCCACGGGCGCCGCGGGGGCCTGGGCGGGCACCGCCGGGGCTTCGGCGAGGGCCGCGAGGTCGGCGAGGTAGTCGGCGTCGCTGGAGTGCCGGACGGTCGTGGGGTCGTCGGCGAGGGCGCCGAGGTCGTCGCTGGCGAGGCGGCCGTGCAGCTTCTGGCGGCCCTTGCCGACGGCCTCCAGGGTCTTGGCGAGCACCGCCTCGAAGGCGCCGAGCTTGGCGTCCACATAGGCGTCGGCGTCGCGGCGCAGGGTCTCGGGGTCGTGGCTGCGCTCGGGGGCGTCCTCGTCCTCGTAGCCCTGCTCGTCGAGGCCGGGGCCGGTGCCGAGCAGCTTCTCGCGGCCCCGGCCGACGGAGCCGAGGGTCTTGGTGAGGACGACCTCGAAGTTGGCGAGCTTGGAGTCGACGTAGTCGTCGGCGTCGGCGCGGACCTCCTCGGCCTCCCTGCGGGCGTCGGTGAGGATCCGGTCGGCCTCGTTCTGGGAGCGGCGGGCGACCTCGGTGCCGGAGATCAGGGAGCCGCGCTCGGCGTGCGCGGTCTCGATGATCCGCTCGGCCTCCTGGCGTGCCTGCTCGACCATCTGCTCCCGGCCACCGATCAGCTCCTGGGCCTGGGCCAGGGAGTCGGGCAGGGCCGCGCGCAGCTCGTCGAGCATCGAGAGCAGCTCGGCGCGGTTGACCACGCACGAGGCCGACATGGGCATGGACCGGGCGCCGGAGACCGTCGCGACGACCTCGTCGAGCTTCTTCTGCACGTCCACCGTGTGCTCGCCACTCTCTACAGCTGTGTTGGAGACGGACGGATCGACTGTACGGCCACATCCGCCCCGGCCGACACCGGCTGACGGGCCGTCGGGGACGGCGGGTGCGGCGGGGCGGTTCAGCCGGTCTTCTTCAGGCGCTCGTCCAGGGCCTGGAGGACAGCCGGCGGTACCAGGTGGGAGACGTCGCCGCCCCAGGCGGCGACCTCCTTGACGAGGGAGGAGGACAGGAAGCTGTAGGTGGGGTTGGTGGGGACGAAGAGGGTCTCCACCCCGGTCAGGCCGTTGTTCATCTGGGCCATCTGGAGTTCGTAGTCGAAGTCGCTGACGGCGCGCAGGCCCTTGACGATGGCGGGGATGTCGCGCTGCTTGCAGAAGTCGACGAGCAGGCCGTGGAAGGACTCGACCACGACGTTGCCGAACTCGGCGGTGACCTCGCGGATGAGGCCGATCCGCTCGTCGATCTCGAACAGGCCCTTCTTGGACTGGTTGATCATCACCGCGACGTACACCTCGTCGTACAGCCTGGAGGCG
Organism: Streptomyces sp. NPDC052040; assembly: GCF_044548405.1. NCBI lineage: Bacteria > Bacillati > Actinomycetota > Actinomycetes > Kitasatosporales > Streptomycetaceae > Streptomyces > Streptomyces sp. NPDC052040. The sequence goes on from NZ_JBIUBV010000007.1 coordinate 177,365, forward strand.
CGGGCGATGATGTCGAGATGTCCATTGGTGATCGGGTCGAACGACCCGGGACAGACGGCGCGGCGCACTTGTGATCCCTCGCTCTCCGGTCCGGTCATCGTGCGTCTTCGCACGTAGAGGCGGCGCGACCGTACCAAAACGTCCCTTCGCCGTAACGACGGGCCCGGATCGCGTCGAAGCCGTCCGGCCACCGGAATTCGCCGCCTCTGGTGCTGCGCTCCACGGTGACGAGGGCCTCGGCCGCGAGCCAGCCCCCCGTGCGGAGTGTGAGGAGAATCTCGCGAAGATCGTCGTCGGTGACCGCGTACGGCGGGTCCAGGAAGACGAGGTCGTACGGGCGTTCAGGTGCCGGGGTGCGGATGATCTGTTCCGCTTTGCCCGCTCGCACCTCGGCGCCGGGCAGGCCGAGCGCCCCGACGTTCTCCCGGACGATACGGGCGGCGCGGGCGTCGGCCTCCACCAGCAGGGTGTGGCCCGCTCCGCGGGACAGCGCCTCCAGTCCCACGGCGCCGGAGCCCGCGTACAGGTCGAGGACCCGCTCGCCCTCCAGTGGGCCGCCGAGGAGGGACTGCCAGGTGGAGAAGAGTCCCTCGCGTGCCCGGTCGGAGGTGGGGCGGGTGCCGGTGCCCGGCGGGACGGCCAGGCGGCGTCCGCCGGCCCGGCCGGCGATCACGCGGGTCATCTCTGCGGTCCTTCTCGGTGTGCGGACGAAGGCCCTGTCGCCAGGGCGGGTGTGCCCCTCCAGTCTCGCAGCCCGGCGGACCTCGCCGCGCGGTCTCCCCCCGTCACCTGTCCTCCCCTGCTCCGCGCATCTGTCGTTCCCCTCTTCCGTCCCCTCTTCGCGGTCACCCGGCGGCCTCCCTCCCAGATCCCCGATCTGCCGACGCGGCCCGTCACCCCTTGTCCAGATACTGCTCCCGCTCGTCGTCCAGCAGGGCCCGCAGGGCCGTGCGCAGGCCGGGCAGCCGCTCCAGCTCCGGGTCGGCGGCGACCACCGCGGTGGCCTCCTCCCGGGCCTCGGCGATGATCTCCTCGTCCTCGATGACCGCGAGCATGCGCAGCGAGGTGCGGGCGCCCGACTGGGCCTGGCCGAGGACATCGCCCTCGCGCCGCTGCTCCAGGTCGATCCGGGACAGCTCGAAGCCGTCCAGGGTGGCCGCGACCGCGTTCAGCCGCTGCCGTGCCGGGCTCGCCTCCGGCATCTCGCTCACCAGGAGGCACAGCCCGGGTGCCGCGCCGCGGCCCACCCGGCCGCGCAGCTGGTGGAGCTGGGAGACGCCGAAGCGGTCGGCGTCCATGATCACCATCACGGTGGCGTTCGGCACGTTCACCCCGACCTCGATGACCGTGGTGGCGACCAGGACCTGGGTCTCGCCCGCGGCGAACCTGCGCATCACCGCGTCCTTGTCGTCGGGGTGCATACGGCCGTGCAGCACCTCGACGCGCAGCCCCTGGAGGGGGCCCCTGGACAGCTGGTCGGCGATGTCGAGCACGGCCAGCGGGGGCCGCTTCTCCGCCTCGTCCTCGGGCGACTTGGCCGCCTTGCCGGGCTCGTCGGCGTCGTCGCCGATGCGGGGGCAGACGACATAGGCCTGATGGCCGTTGGCGACCTCCTCCCGCACCCGCTCCCAGGCGCGCGCCAGGAAGTGCGGTTTGTCGGCGGCCGGGACCACATGGCTGGCGATCGGGGAACGCCCGGCCGGGAGCTGGTCCAGGACGGAGGTCTCCAGGTCGCCGAAGACGGTCATGGCGACGGTCCGGGGAATCGGGGTGGCCGTCATGACCAGGAGGTGCGGCGGCTGCTTGCCCTTGCCGCGCAGGGCGTCGCGCTGCTCCACGCCGAAGCGGTGCTGCTCGTCGACCACGACCAGGCCGAGGTCGTGGAACTGCACCTTGTCCTCGATCAGCGCATGGGTGCCGATCACGATCCCGGCCTGCGCGGTGGCGAGGTCGAGCAGCGCCTGCCGCCGCCCGGCCGCGCCCATGGACCCGGTGAGCAGCACCACCTTGGTGGCGTGCTCGGCCCCGCCCAGCATCCCCTGCTCGGCCAGCTCGCCCATCATCTCCACCACCGAGCGGTGGTGCTGCTGGGCGAGCACCTCGGTGGGCGCGAGCAGCGCCGCCTGGCCGCCCGCGTCCACGACGGCGAGCATGGCGCGCAGGGCCACCAGGGTCTTGCCGCTGCCGACCTCGCCCTGGAGCAGCCGGTGCATCGGGTGCTCGGTGGCGAGGTCCGCGAAGATCTCCTGGGAGACCTTCTGCTGGCCGTCGGTGAGGGTGAAGGGGAGCTTCTTGTCGAAGGCAGTGAGCAGGCCGTCGGGTGCGGGCACCCGGGGCACCGCCGGAAGCTGTGCCTCCGCGTGTCGGCGGCGGGCCAGGGCGACCTGGAGGACGAACGCCTCGTCCCACTTCAGCCGGTCGCGGGCCCCGGCGATGTCCGCCTTGGTGTGCGGGCGGTGGACCTTGAGCAGGGCCTCGGGCAGGGAGAGCAGGTCCCGGCCCGCGCGCAGGGACTCGGGCAGGGGGTCGGCCGCCTCCTGGGCGCTCGGCAGGACCGTCTGCACCGACTTGGCGATCTTCCAGGACTCCAGCTTGGCGGTGGCCGGGTAGATCGGGATCAGGGCGCCCGCCCAGCCCTCGACCGTGTCGGACTCGTCGTCGCCGCTCAGCAGCTCGTAGGCGGGATGGGCCAGTTGGAGCCTGCGGTTGAAGACGGAGACCTTCCCGGCGAACAGCGCGCGGGTGCCCGGCAGCAGGTCCTTGTGCGGCTTGTGCACCCCGTTGCCGAAGAAGACCAGCTGGAGGCGGCCGCTGCCGTCGGTGATCGTGACCTCCAGCCGCTGGCCCTTGCCGCGGGGCGCCCGGGAGGAGGCGAAGCTGTGCAGCCGGGCGTCGGCGACCTGGGCCACCACCGTCACATGCTCGTCCATGGGGAGGTCGGCGAGGTGGGTGAGCCTGCCGCGCTCCTCGTATCTGCGCGGGTAGTGGTGCAGCAGGTCGGAGACGGTGTGCAGGCCGAGGTGCTCGGCCATCACCTTCGCGGTGGCGGGGCCGAGCACCTTCTTCAGCGGTTCTTGCAGTGCGGGCACGGGAACCATTGCACACCACACCACTGACATCGCCGTATACGTTGTGCAAATCCCCTGGTCAGGGGGGTGGTTCGAAGCCTAGGATGACCCATCCCTCCGGCCCTTCCGGCTCACCCCCGCGGTCACCGCCCCACCGGGACCGCCCGACCCCGCGCCGTCGACCGTCCCCCACCCGCGGCGCCGTGACGATGGACTCCCAGACCTCACCGGCATCCCAGGCGGCCCGGCCGCCCCAGCCTCCCCATACGTTCCAGGTCGACCTGCGCGGTCTGGTGGACCTGCTCTCCCATCACCTCTACTCCAGTCCCAAGGTCTATCTGCGGGAGCTGCTCCAGAACGCGGTGGACGCGATCACCGCCCGCCGCGCCGCCCAGCCGGACGCCCCGGCCCGGGTCCGGCTCTACGCGGACGGCAGCGGCCTGCGGGTGGAGGACTCGGGCATCGGGCTGACCGAGTCCGATGTGCACAGCCTGCTCGCCACCATCGGGCGCAGCTCCAAGCGGGCCGAGGGCCTCCAGGAGGCGCGCTCCGGCTTCCTCGGGCAGTTCGGCATCGGGCTGCTGGCGTGTTTCGTGGTCGCCGAGCGGATCCGGGTGGTCAGCCGCAGCGCCCTGGTGCCGGACGCGGCGCCGGTGGAGTGGACGGCCGCCGACGACGGCTCGTACACCGTACGGACGCTGCCCGGCGACGCCCGGCCCGAACCCGGCACCACCGTGCACCTGGTGGCGCGTCCCGGTGCCGCGGAGTGGCTCACGGCGGACCGGGTGCGGTCCCTGGCGCGGGACTTCGGGTCGCTGCTGCCGTACGACGTACGGGTCGACGACGAGCCGGTCACGGAGCTGCCGGCGCCCTGGGACCGGACGTACCCCTCCCCCGCCGCCCGGCGGGTGGCCCTGGCGCGCCACTGCCACGAGCAGTTCGGCTTCACCCCGCTGGACTCGATCGACCTGGACGTGCCGCTCGCCGGGGTGCGGGGCGTGGCCCATGTGCTGCCCAGCGCGGTCAGTCCGGCGCAGCGGGCAAACCACCGGGTGCATCTCAAGGGGATGCTGCTCACCGAGCGGGCCGAACAGCTGCTCCCCGACTGGGCGTTCTTCGTCCGCTGTGTGCTGGACACCGACAGTCTGCGGCCCACGGCGTCCCGGGAGTCGCTCTACGAGGACGAAACCCTGGCCACCGTGCGCGAGGCGCTCGGGGAGCGCATCCGGAGCTGGCTGACGGGGCTCGCGGCGGGCGACCCCGAGCGGCTCGCCGCCTTTCTGTCCGTGCACCACCTGGGCGTCAAGTCGCTGGCCCGGCACGACAGCGGGATGCTGCGCACGATGCTGCCGTGGCTGCCCTTCGAGACCACGGACGGGCGGCTGTCCCTGGAGGAGTTCGCCCGGCGCCACCCCGTGGTGCACTTCACCCGGACGGTGGAGGAGTACCGGCAGGTGGCGCCGATCGCCGCCGCGCAGGGTGTCGGGGTGGTCAACGGCGGCTACACCTACGACAGCGAGCTGGTCGAGGCGCTGCCGTCGGTGCGTCCCGGGACGGTGGTCGCGGAGCTGGACGCGGACACCGTGACCGCCCATCTGGACGCGGTGGACCCCGCGGAGGAGCTGGCGCTTTCGGGCTTCCTGGGTGCCGCGCGCGCCGCGCTCGACCCGCTCGGCTGCGATGTGGTGCTGCGCGCCTTCCATCCGCTGACCGTGCCCGCCCTGCACCTGGACGACCGGGCGGCCCGCCACGAGCAGGCGCGGGCCGAGGCCGAGGAGCAGGCGGACGACCTGTGGGCGGGCATCCTCGGCTCGCTGCGGGGCGGCGCGCCCCGCGCGCGGCTGGTCCTCAACCATCTCAACCCGCTGATCCGCAGGATCGGTTCGCTGCGCGACCCGGAGCTGATCGGCACCGCCACCGAGTCGCTCTACGGGCAGGCCCTGCTGATGGCCCAGCGCCCGCTGCGGCCCGCGGACTCCGCGCTGCTCAACCGCGCGTTCATCGGCCTGCTCGCCTGGGCCACCCACACCGACACCCCCGAGGGCGGCACCCGATGAGCCGGGCGGCCGACTTCGACGCGCTGCGCCGGGCGATGGCGGACAACTACGAGCAGCCGGAGGGCCCGGCGCGCAACGCGCGTGCGGAGCAACTGCTCGCGGAGGCCGAGCGGCTGGACATCCCGCTGGCCGTGATCGAGGCGCTCGGACACCAGCTGAAGGTCTACAACTACAGCTCCGAGAAGGACAAGATGTTCGTCCCCTTCGCGCGCCTGCTGCGCCTGTGGGACGAGCACCCGGAGGACTTCGACGCCTACGAGACCCACTCGCTGCACTGGGTCTTCAAGTGGATGTCGGCGGGCATGCTGGGCCAGCCGCACATCCCGCTCGCCTCCGTGGAGAAGTGGCTCGGCGAGATGGAGCACCGCTACCGGCTCGCGGGCCACTCCGAACGGGCCGTGCGGGGCGCCGAGTTCAGCGTCGCCGCGCACATCGGGGACCTGGCGCGCGCCGAACGGGCGTATGCCGCCTGGCTGGCCGCCGACCGCGACGAGATGGCCGACTGCCACGCCTGCGAACTGCGCGACCAGGGCTGGTGGCAGGCGCGCAGGGGCGAGGACGAACGGGCGCTGGAGCTGTGGCGGCCGGTGCTGGACGGCACGCATGAGTGCGCGCACGAACCGCACGCCGTGCTGGCCTCCTCGCTGCTGCCGCTGCTGCGCCTGGGCCGATCGGACGAGGCACGGGCCCACCATCTGCGGGGGTTCCGGCTCGTGCGGGGCATGGAGAGCATGCGCGGCTCGTACGCGGACCATGTGGAGTTCTGCGCGCTGACCGGCAACGAAGCACGCGGGCTCGAACTCCTGGCCGAGCGGCCGCAGTACTTCACGGACTCCGGGGAGCCGCGCAGCCAGCTGGGCTTCCTCGCCGTGGTGACCCTGCTCATGGACCGGCTGACCGGGCTGGGACTCGGCGACCGGACGGTGCCGGGGCCCGCGGGCCGCCAGTGGACCGCCGGGGAACTCGCCGTCCACGCGCGCGGACAGGCGCTGGCGCTCGCCGCCCGCTTCGACGCGCGCAACGGGACGCCCGCCGTGAGTGAGCGCACCCGGGAGCGGATGGACCGCCGTCCGCTGGCGGACCGGCTGCCGCTCGGCGTGCGGGCGGTCCGCCCGGCGCCCGTGGCCGCGCCCGCACCGGTGGCCCCCGCGCGGATCCCGGAACAGGATCTGCCGGGTCTGCTCGCCGAGGCGCGGCGGCTGTCCGACGCCCTGCACCCGGACGCGGTGGACGCCTGGGCGGCGGTGGCGCGGGCGGCCCGGGGCCGGGAGCTGGATCCCCGGGACCGGGCGGAGCTGGTGGACCACGAGGCCATCGGGCAGGGCCTGGAGGGCGCCGACACCTTCGAGCGCGCGGCCGGGCTCCACGCGGCGGCGGGCGACCCGGGCGAGGCGCTCGCGGCCCGGGCGCGGGCCGCGTTCGTGCGTGCCCTCACGGGCCACGCGGACCGGTCCGCGGAGGAGGTCGCCGCGCTGCGGGAGGAGGCCCTCGCCCTCTTCACGGCGGGCGGCACAGGGGCTCGCCAGACGGCGTCCGTCCTGGTGGCACGCGCCCGCGTGCTGATGCACCGCCTCGCCGAGGACGAGCGGGGCGCCACGGCCGCCGAGGAGGCCGTACGGGAACTGCTGGCGTTCGCCGGGCCGCACACCGCCGAGGTGCCGCTCGCCTCCCGGGCCGCGGAGGCCGTGGCCATGCTCGCCGAGCTGGCGGGGCGGTCCGGGGACGGGGAGGAGGCGGCCCGGCTGCTGGCGCGGGCGGCCGAGGAGTACACGGCGGCGGGCCTGCCCTGGTTCGCGGTGGAGCACGAGGCACGGCTGTCCCGCCTGGCGCGGCAGCTCGGCGACGCGCAGGGGGCCGAGCGGGCGGCCCGTGCGGCGCTGGAGCACGGCCAGGGGCAGCTGGAGCCCGTCGGCCGGGCGCAGCTGCACCTCGGGCTGGCGGAGGCGTTGGAGGGCTCGGAGCGGATCGCGGAGGCCGCCGGGCACGCCCTGGAGGCCGCGCACTGGGCCGACGAGGGGGGCCGGGGCCGGACGCTGGGCGCCTGGGCGCGGCACCGGCTGGGCGGTCTGCTGCTGCGGCAGGGCCGGTTCGCCGAGGCGGCCGAGGTGCTGGAGTCGGCGCTGCCCGATCTGACCGCCGAGGCGCACGGCGAGGGGGCGGTCGTCCAGACGCTGTGGTGGCTCGGGGACTGCCATACCGAGCTGGGTGAGCACCGGGACGCCGCCGAGCGGTGGCTCACGGCCGCGGAGACCGCCCGGCACTGGCCGGAGCAGCGGGACCATGCCGTGCTGGCGCACCTGGCCGCCGAGGCGCTCGGTCACGCGGGGCTGCCGGACGAGGCCGACCGGGCCTACGCCCGGGCCGCGGACCTCTGGCGCGGCCTCGGCAACACACCGGGCCGGGTACGCGCCCTGCGGGCCCGCGCCTGGCTCGCCGCGGAGGGGCGGGGCGGTCTCGCCGCGGCACGGGAGCTGATGGCGGAGGCGGCCGGGGTGTGCGGGTCCGCCGTGCCCGACGACGGGGAACAGCGGTTCCGGCTGCGCACCGAACTCGGCCTGACGCACTGCCAGTTCGGCGATCTGATCGCCCGGTCGGCCGGTACGGAGGAGGACGCCCCGGGGGCGGCCCTGGAGGAGGCGCTCGCGCACTTCACGCAGGCCGTCGAGGTCTTCGCGCCGCTCGGACCGGAGGCCCTGGGTGCCCGCCTGGGCGCCGAACTGTCCGCGGCCCGCCTGGAGGCCGACCTCCACCGCACGGACGCGGCGGTGGCCCGCACCCGTGCGGTGCTCGCGGCCTGCGCGGCGGCGGACGAGCCCGCCGGTCCCGCCCGGGCCCAGCGGGCGGAGGAGGCCGAACGGCTCCTGGAACTGCTGGAGTCGCGGCGCGAGGGGTGACGGGCGTGCGGGGTGGCCGTACGTCCCGACGTACGGCCACCCCTACGGGACGGGTGACGGGGGTGGCCTACGGCCGCCCGGGGGCGCGGGAGGTTCGCGTACGGCCACCCGGGGGCGGGTTCGCGCAGGGCCGTTCTACTCCACGCCGATCAGCAGCAGCGGTCCCTGGCGGCCGCCCCGGTAGATCACGGTGTCGACGGCGAGGTACGACTCGCGGACCCGGGACTCCAGATGGGACGCGACCGAGTCCGGGGTCTCGTCGGCCAGGACCAGGGTGACCATTTCGCCGCCCGCCGCCAGCATGCGGTCCAGGACCGTCGCCGCGGTCGCCATGACGTCCGAACCGATGACCGCGACATCGCCGTCGATCAGGCCGAGGACGTCCCCGGCCTGGCAGATGCCCGCCATCGTCCAGGACTGCCGTTCGGCGACCGCGACCTCGGCGTACCGGGTGGCGCCCGCCGCCGAGGTCATCGCCACCACGTCCTCGTCGAAGCGCCGTACCGGCTCGTGGACGGCCAGTGCCGCGATCCCCTGCACCGCGGACCGGGTCGGGATCAGCGCCACCCGGACGCCCTCGGTGCGGGCCTGCTCGGCCGCCGCAGCGGCGGTGTGGCGCAGGTCCGCGTCGTTGGGCAGCAGCACCACCTCGCGGGCGTGCGCCCTCCGTACCGCCTCCACCAGTTCCCCGCTCGCCGGAGGTTCCCCGGGCCGGGCCAGCACGGCGGTCGCCCCGGCCTCCCCGTACAGCGCGGCCAGGCCCTCCCCCGGCACCACCGCCACCACCGCCCGCTGGACCCGCTCGCGCGGCGGCCGCGGGGCGCGGGTGGTGTGCACGTCCCCGGCGGCGAAGTGCGTGATCCGGATCCGGTGCGGCCGTCCGGCCTCGACACCCGCCTCCACCGCGGCGCCCGCGTCGTCGACATGCACATGGACGTTCCACAGCCCGTCCCCGCCGACCACCACCAGGGAGTCGCCGAGCGCGTCCAGCCGCTCCCGCAGCCGCGCCACGGCCGGGTCGTCGGCCTCCAGGAGGTAGATCACCTCATAGGCGGGGCCGCCTCCGTCCGCCGGGGGCGGTCCCGCGCACTCCTCGGTGTCCGCCGCTGCGCCGTACGCCCGTGCCAGGGCCTCTTCGGTGTCCCCGAAGCCGCCGTACGCCCGCGCGGGCGCATCCTCGGCCGCCCCCGCGCCGGTCTCCGCCGGGGACCCGGCGGAGTCGTGCGCCCGGCCGGGAGGCTCCTCGGTCCCCGCGCGCCGATGGGCGGCGCCGCTCTCCCCGCGTCCCTCGCGGGCCTCGGGGTTCTCCCCCGTGAACGTCTCCACCAGTGCCGCGAGCACCGCCACCAGGCCCTGTCCGCCCGCGTCGACCACCCCGGCGCGCTCCAGGACGGCCAGCTGTCCGGGGGTCGCCGCGAGGGCGGCCCGTGCTCCCTCGTACGCCGCCCGGGCGACGTCCGCGCAGTCCTCCCCCGCGCCCTCGGCCGCGTCCGCTGCGGCCGAGGCGACGGTCAGGACGGTGCCCTCCACGGGGTGTGCCACGGCCTCCCGCGCGGAGTCGGCGGCCCGGCGGAGCGCGAGCCGCAGCCCCCGGGCTCCGGTGCGGGCGGGCCCGGTGTCGGCGGCGAGCACCTCGGCCATGCCCCGCAGCAGCTGCGCCAGGATCGTCCCCGAGTTGCCGCGGCCCCCGATGAGCGCGCCGTGCGCCATGGCCCGTACCGCATCGGCGAGGGCCGGGTGCTCGGTGCCGCCCGCCTCGTAGCCGTCGAAGACCGCCTCCACGGCTGCGGCGGCCGACTCCACGGTGAGATAGAGGTTCGTGCCGGTGTCCCCGTCGGCCACGGGATAGACGTTGATGGCGTCGATCTCCTCGCGCGCCCGTCCCAGCGCCCCCAGCGCGAGGGAGCACCAGGTGCGCACCGCGAGGGCATCCAATGGCTGCGGCACCTGCGCCACCTGCGCCTCCTTGAGCTGCTGGACGTGGGAGGCAGCGTAGACCCCGGTCGGGTTCCCGAAGGGGGCGGGGGCGCGCGGGGCCCCGGAGCCGCCGGGGGCGCGACGGGCGGCGGAGCGGACATGGTAGTTTCGTTCTACCGAAGCAGTCGTTGTATGCTGCTCCGGTTGCCCGATACACATCGGGCTTTCCCCTGGCAGAGCCACTCAGATCCTGTGATCTCGATCCCGGCATGCCGGGATCAACCGTAAGTGCATCTGAAGTCTTTGGAGTGACCCGTGGCTGCCAACTGCGACGTCTGCGGCAAGGGGCCGGGCTTCGGCAACAACATCTCGCACTCGCACCGCCGTACGCCGCGCCGCTGGAACCCGAACATCCAGCGTGTGCGTACCGTGGTGAGCGGGACGCCGAAGCGCGTGAACGCTTGCACCTCGTGCATCAAGGCCGGCAAGGTCTCGCGCTGACGTCAGCGCGCGGCCACCGCTGGTTCGCTGCATAGAGCCGGTCCACCCAGGTGGGCCGGCTTTTTGCTGTGCCCGGACTTCTGACTGTGCCCGGACGTCCCGCTGTGCTTGTGCGGAGCGGGGCCGCCCCGGGGCGCGGTGCGAGCGGCACCCCGGGAAGCGTCCGTCGGGCCCGGTCAGGCCTCGATGTCGCCGAAGTGGTCCCAGCCGCCCTTGCTGGTCCAGGGCGCCCCGTCGACCGTCACCTGGGGCAGCGCCGAGGGATGGAGCACCTCCCCGATCACCGTCCAGCGCGCGGGCAGTTTCACATCCGGCGGGAAGGTCGCCACAATCGCGTGGTCCTCGCCGCCCGACAGAACCCACTGGAGGGGGTCGACGCCCACCGCCTGCCCGATGTCGTTCATCTGGACGGGGATGTCGATGGCGCCCGAGCGAATGTCGATGCGCACCTTGCTGGCCTCCGCGATGTGCCCGAGGTCGGCGATGAGACCGTCGCTCACATCGCACATCGCGGTGGCGCCGAGCCCGGCGGCGGCCGGTCCCGCGTGGTAGGGCGGCTCGGGCCGCCGGTGCGCCTCGACGAACGCGCGCGGCGAACGGAAGCCGCGGGAGAGGACCGCGTACCCGGCCGCGGACCAGCCGAGCCAGCCGGTGACCGCGACCACGTCGCCCGGCTTGGCGCCGGCCCGGGTGACCGGCTCATGGTTGCGCAGATCACCGAGCGCGGTGATCGACACCATGATGGTGTCCCCGCGGACGACGTCGCCGCCCACCACGGCCGCGCCCGCGACCTGGCACTCGTCGCGCAGGCCGTCCATCAGCTCGGTGGGCCAGGTGACGGGCAGTTCGGCGGGGACGACCAGGCCGAGCAGCAGCGCGGTCGGCACGGCGCCCATCGCGGCGATGTCCGCGAGGTTCTGGGCGGCGGCCTTGCGTCCCACGTCGTAGGCCGTCGACCAGTCCCGGCGGAAGTGCCGGCCCTCCAGCAGGATGTCGGTGCTCGCCACCACCCGGCGGTCGGGCGCGGCCACCACCGCGGCGTCGTCGCCCGGGCCGATCCGGACCGCCGGGGTGGTGGTGAGCCGTGCGGTGAGCTCCCTGATGAGCCCGAACTCGCCAAGCTCGCCCACGGTGCCCTTCATCGTCGTACAACCCCTTCTCTCGCCTGCCGCGCCCGGTCGCGAGCCGTTGTCGTCGCCGGTACGGTCGTCTCGACCGTCAACTTGTGTCGCGGGCGTCCCCCCGCAGTCACGCCACAGCCTCCGCGGGTCTCCCCGCGGGGAGCGGCGACGCGATACCGTGGCGTCCCTTCTCCCCACATGATCCTCGTGGCCGCCCTGGAGGTTCCGTGGTACAGGCGTACATCCTGATCCAGACGGAGGTCGGCAAGGCCTCGGCCGTCGCCGAGACGATCGGCGCGATCCCCGGCGTGATCCATGCCGAGGACGTGACCGGTCCCTATGACGTCATCGTGCGCGCCCAGGCCGACACCGTCGACGAACTGGGTCGCATGGTGGTCGCCAAGGTCCAGCAAGTGGACGGCATCACCCGCACTCTGACCTGCCCGGTGGTCCACCTGTAGCCCCCGTCTACCCTTGGCCGGTGAGCACCTTTCGCCCCCGGTCTGCCGGTCTGCCCGTTCTCGCCCTGCTGATCGCCGCGGTGGGCTGCTCCCGGAGCGACGGGGGCCCCTCGGCGGCGGTTCCCAGCCCGGACGCGAAGGTCGCGCGGCTGTGCGGGAACCTGGACAAGGTGCTGCCGCAGAAGGTGGACGGCCTCGGACGGAACGATCCCGAACCCCGGTCCGCGCTGACGGCGGGCTGGGGAAGCCCGGCGATCATACTGCGCTGCGGGGTGCCGAGGCCCACGGAGATGGACGACCCGGAGGCCGACGGCATGGACGTCGACGGGGTCGGCTGGCTTCTCCAGAAGCGGGACGACGGCTCCTTCCGCTTCACCACCACACTGCGGCGGGCGTATGTCGAGGTCACCCTGCCCAAGGAGCGTACGGACCACGGGGTGGCACCGCTGGTGAGCCTGGCGCCCGCCGTCAAGAAGGCGATCCCCGAAGGGATCGCCGACTGACGGGAACCGCCGGCCGCCGGAGCGGGTTCCGGCGGGGCGGCTGTCGCTAGCGCAGTCCGGTGGAGCGGTTCAGTGCCGTCCGGATCAGACGGTCCACCAGCTCGGCATAGCTGACGCCGCTGGCCTGCCACATCTGCGGGTACATCGAGATCGGCGTGAAGCCCGGCATCGTGTTGATCTCGTTGATCACGAACCTGCCGTTCTCCGCGAGGAAGAAGTCCGCGCGGACCAGGCCCTCGCAGGACGCCGCCTCGAACGCCTGCACGGCGAGCCGCTGGACCTCGGCGGTCTGCTCCCCGGTGAGCGGCGCGGGCACGATACCGGGGGTCGAGTCGATGTACTTCGCCTCGAAGTCGTAGTACGCGTGGGCGTCCGGCGGCGGGATCTCGGCGGGCACCGAGGCGCGGGGGCCGTCCTCGAACTCCAGCACGCCGCATTCGATCTCGCGCCCGCGGACCGCGGCCTCCACCAGGATCTTGGGATCGTGGCGCTGGGCCTCGGCGATCGCCTCGTCGAGGCCCGCGAGGTCCTCGACCTTGGTGATGCCGATCGAGGAGCCCGCGCGCGCGGGCTTCACGAACAGCGGCCAGCCGTGCTCACCCGCGAAGTCCACGATCTTCCTGCGGGCGGCGGACTCGTCGCGCTCCCACTCGCGGGGGCGGATCACCACATACGGGCCGACCTCCAGACCGAAGGAGACGAAGACGCGCTTCATGTACTCCTTGTCCTGGCCGACGGCGGAGGCGAGAACACCCGAGCCCACATAGGGCACACCGGACAGCTCCAGCAGGCCCTGAAGGGTGCCGTCCTCCCCGTAGGGGCCGTGCAGCACCGGGAAGACCACGTCGACCTCGCCCAGTGCCTTGGGCACCGAACCGGGCTCGCTGTAGACCACTTCGCGGTTGGTGGGGTCCACGGGCAGGACCACACCGCCCTCGTGCGACTCCGCCAGTTCCTCGACGCTCGGCGTACGGCGCTCGGTGATCGCCATGCGCTCGGGGTCGTCGGCGGTGAGCGCCCAACGGCCCTCCCGGGTGATGCCGATCGGCAGGACGTCGTACTTCGTCCGGTCGATGGCGCGCAGCACGGCACCGGCCGTGACCACGGAGATGCCGTGTTCGGAGCTGCGGCCGCCGCAGACCACGGCGACGCGCGGCTTGCGGGGGGGCTGCCCAGGGCTCTGGGGGAGGTTCTCGGTGCTCATATCGCGATGAGAGTACCCGGTGGTAGTGGCGCGATACAGCGTCCCCCGGCCGGGTCGCTCAGCGTCGCTCGGGCTTCGCGCTGCGCGACATCAGCTCCTTGAGGGCGACCACCGGAGGCTTCCCCTCGTGCACGATGTCGACGACCGTCTCCGTGATCGGCATGTCGACGCCGTGCCTGCGGGCCAGATCCAGCACCGACTCACAGGACTTGACGCCCTCGGCGGTCTGCCGGGTGACCGCGATGGTCTCCTCCAGCGTCATGCCCTTGCCCAGGTTGGTGCCGAAGGTGTGGTTGCGGGACAGCGGCGAGGAGCAGGTGGCCACCAGGTCGCCGAGGCCCGCGAGCCCGGAGAAGGTCAGCGGGTCGGCGCCCATGGCCAGTCCGAGCCGGGTGGTCTCGGCGAGCCCGCGGGTGATGAGGGAGCCCTTGGCGTTGTCGCCGAGCCCCATGCCGTCGGCGATGCCGACCGCGAGACCGATGACGTTCTTGACCGCGCCGCCGAGTTCGCAGCCCACCACGTCGGTGTTGGTGTACGGCCGGAAGTACGGCGTGTGGCAGACGGCCTGGAGGCGCCGGGCGACCGTCTCGTCCGTGCAGGCGACCACCGCGGCGGCCGGCATCCGGGCGGCGATCTCCCGGGCCAGATTGGGCCCGGTGACGACGGCGACGCGTTCCGGGCCGACCTTGGCGACGTCCTCGACGACCTCGCTCATCCGCATGGCGGAGCCGAGTTCGACGCCCTTCATCAGGGAGACGAGGATCGTGTGGGGCGCCAGCAGCGGCGCCCACTCGGCGAGATTCCCGCGCAGGGTCTGCGAGGGGATCGCGAGTATCGCGAAGTCGGCGTCCCGGGCGGCCTCGGCCGCGTCCGTGGTGGCCCTGAGGTTCTCAGGCAGTTCGACGCCCGGCAGGTAGTCCGGGTTCGTACGGGTGGAGTTGACCGCCTCGACGAGTCCGGGGCGGCGCGCCCACAGGGTGACGTCGCACCCGGCGTCGGCGAGCACCATGCCGAAGGCCGTCCCCCACGATCCGGTCCCGAACACCGCCGCCTTGACCGGCTTGCTCACTTGCCCTGCCCCTCCTTCTCACGCGTTTTCTCCTGCGCGGCACTGCGACGGCGCTGCTGGATGCGGACCTCACGCGGGTCGTACCGCTGCTCGGGCGCCTTCTCGCCACGGATCTCCTCCAGGTGGCGGGTGATGGCGGCCATGATGACCTCCGTCGCCTCCTTGAGGAGTTCGGGGGACATCTCCCGGCCGTAGAAGCGGGTGAGGTCCACGGGCGGGCCCGCCAGCACCTGGTGGGTCTTGCGCGGGAACAGATGGGGCTTCTTGGCGTACGGCGGCAGCAGCTCGTTGGCTCCCCACTGCGCGACCGGGATCACCGGGCACCTGGTCTCCAGCGCGACGCGGGCCGCACCGGTCTTGCCGGTCATCGGCCAGAGCGCCGGGTCCCGGGTGAGGGTGCCCTCCGGATAGAAGGCGACGCACTCGCCGCGCTCCACCGCGGCGATCGCGGCCCGGAACGCGCTGAGGGCGTCCGTGGTCTCGCGGTAGACGGGGATCTGGCCGGTGCCGCGCATCGCGGCGCCGACGAATCCCTTCTTGAAAAGTCCGCTCTTGGCGAGGAAACGGGGAACGCGCCCGGTGTTGTACTGGTAGTGGGCGTAGGCGAACGGATCCACGTGTGAATTGTGGTTCACCACCGTGATAAATCCGCCGTCCGCCGGAATGTTCTCCATTCCGCGCCAGTCCCGCTTGAGCAGAACCACCAGCGGCGGTTTGCACAGGACCGCTGCGAAGCGGTACCAGAAGCCGATTCTGCGGCGGGGCACGCGGACACCTTCCTCTTGGAACCCGGACATCGGGCCCGGGGCTCGGGGCCCCTGGGCCGCACAAGTGTCGCTCCGGGTCGCACGTCTGTCGAGAACACCGTACGCCCGCCCGTCTCGGCGCATGGCCCTCGCGTGGGGCTTCGCACACCATTTCCACGCCCCGGTCGCCGCCCGGGCCGCCCGGGGACCCGCGAGGATCCGGGGGACAATGGACGCGCCACAACAGGGACGGAGCACTCGTGCAGTGGACTGTGGTCGTACCTCTCAAGGCCCTGGCGCGGGCCAAGAGCAGGCTCGCGGACACCGCGGCGGACGGTCTGCGCCCGGGGCTCGCCCTCGCCTTCGCCCAGGACACGGTGGCCGCGGCGCTCGACTGCGCCGCGGTGTCCGATGTGGCGGTCGTCACGGGGGACCCGCTCGCCGCGCGGGAGCTGGCGGTCCTCGGGGCCCGGATCGTCCCGGACGGGGCGGCGGACGGCCTGAACGCCGCGCTGGCCCTCGGGGCGGCCGAGGTGCGGGGGCCCCGGCCCGCGGCCGCGGTGGCGGCGCTCAACGCCGATCTCCCCGCGCTGCGCCCGGCGGAATTGGCGCGGGTCCTCGACGCGGCCGCCGAATTTCCGCGTGCTTTTCTGCCCGATGCCGCCGGAATCGGTACCACGCTGCTGGCCGCGGGTCCCGGACGGGAATTGCGGCCAGCTTTCGGCATCGATTCGCGGGCCCGGCACCGCGCCTCGGGTGCGGTGGAAATCGCCCTCGACGCGGTGGACTCCGTACGCCAGGACGTGGACACCGGCGACGATCTGCGGGCGGCACTGGCCCTGGGCGTCGGCCCCCGCACGGCCGCGGCGGCGGCCCGGCTGCTGATCCCCGGCCAGTCGGGCGGCTAGGGCTTTTCTTTCGGAACCTTCCGGTCCCGGTACGTCGAGTCCGGCCGTCGCGGAAAGGGGCGCGGGCCGGTCGGTAGGCTGCCGTCATGCAGGCCACCGCGTACACCTACGACTCCGAGACCCGCACCGGTCAGGTGCTGCTCGACGACGGCACTCCCCTGCCCTTCGACGCTCCCGCGTTCGACGCGGGCGGCCTCAGGCTGCTGCGGCCGGGGCAGCGGGTGCGGATCGAGACGGAGGGCGAGGGCGGGGCCCGGCGGATCACGCTGGTGACCCTCCAGACCTTCTGACATCTCCGGGCCGTCCGCGGCGTACGGCCCCTCCGGACCCCGGACACACCGCGGGCCGGGCTCCCCAGGGGAGCCCGGCCCGGCGCGTGAGTAACCCTGTGCGCCCCGTTTAGCGGCGGGCGGTGGTCTTCTTGGCGGTGGTCTTCCGTCCCGCGGCCTTCTTGGCGGGGGCCTTCTTCGCCGGGGCCTTCTTGGCCGCGGCCTTCTTCGCGGTGGTCTTCTTCGCCGTGGTCTTCTTCGCGGCCGCGGTGGTCTTCTTCGCCGTGGTCTTCTTCGCCGTCGCGGTGGTCTTCTTGGCGGTGGTCTTCTTCGCGGTGGTCTTCTTCGCCGCCGCGGTGGTCTTCTTCGCCGCGGCCTTCTTGGCGGTGGTCTTCTTGGCCGCCGCCTTCTTCACCGTCGCCGCGGCACCGCCGGTGAGGCTGCCCTTGGGCGCCTTCTTCACGGAGACCTCGCCGCCGCGCGGCAGCTTCTTGGTGCCGCTGACCAGGTCCTTGAAGCCCTGACCTGCGCGGAAGCGCGGGACGGAGGTCTTCTTGACCCGAACCCGCTCGCCCGTCTGGGGGTTGCGGGCATACCGGGCAGGACGCTCCACCTTCTCGAACGAACCGAAGCCGGTGACCGAGACCCGGTCGCCTCCGACGACCGCGCGGACGATGGCGTCCAGGACCGCGTCGACAGCATCGGCGGCCTGCTGGCGACCGCCCATCTTGTCGGCAATCGCTTCTACGAGCTGCGCCTTGTTCACGTCTTCCCCTTCGGAGACATCGCCAGAACGAAAGTGTTCAAGCTTTTTCGCACGTTAGGCAGATATATACCGCAAATCAAACACGAAACGGGCTAATCACCCTTGTGCCGCAACCGACTCGGCCGCTTCAGAGTTCCTCTTCGGGGATTCGCCCCTGGTCGAGGTCGCTCGTGAACCGCTTGAGACGCCTGGCCGCTTCGGCGGGATCGTGCTTGGCCGCGGCCGTAATGACCAGCAGCTTCCGGGTCAGCGCCATCCGTACGCCCTCCGGGACTTGCAGTGCGCGCACTCGGGAGTGCGCTTCCTTGAGTTGGGCCGCGACCGCCGTATAGAGCTCGAGTTGGCCGTCGTTGTCCATGCACAGATTGTGCCATCTGGGGCGAGTTGTCGCCCGCGCTGGGGGCAACTGCCGCCTCTCCGCGGCCTTCCCCGGGGCCCGGCGGAGAGTGCCGCCGGACGGCAGGTACCCCCGCAATGACCTTTGTAACTGCCCGAGTTGACGCCCTCGGAGGAGGCGCACCGGACCCGCCCGGAGGCAGAAACGGCTGTACCCCCAACCGTCCACGATTGGGGGTACAGACAGGTGTTGCAATGGCCGAAACCAGCCCTTGCGGCCGGGCCCGGAGTCAGCTGTGGAGCGTGCGCGGCTTGTGTGCGGGGCGCGCGGACTCGTAGGCCGCGATGTCGCCCTCCTCCCGGAGGGTGAGGGAGATGTCGTCCAGGCCGTTCAGCAGCCGCCAGCGGGAGTTCTCGTCCAGCTCGAAGGGGGCGGTGATGCCCTCGGCGCGCACCTCGCGGGCCTGGAGGTCGACGGTGATCCCGGCCTCGGGGTCCCGTTCGGTCAGCTCCCACAGCGCGTCCACGATCTTCTGCTCCAGCACGACCGTGAGCAGGCCGTTCTTGAGCGAGTTGCCCCGGAAGATATCGGCGAAGCGGGAGGAGACGACCGCCTTGAAGCCGTAGTTCTGGAGCGCCCAGACGGCGTGCTCGCGGGAAGAGCCGGTACCGAAGTCGGGACCGGCGACCAGGACGGTGGCGCCCTGCCGCTCGGGCCGGTTCAGCACGAATTCCGGGTCCCTGCGCCAGGCCTCGAACAGCCCGTCCTCGAAGCCGTCGCGGGTCACCTTCTTGAGCCAGTGGGCCGGGATGATCTGGTCGGTGTCGACGTTGCTGCGGCGCAGCGGGACGGCCCGGCCGGTGTGGGTGGTGAATGCTTCCATGGCTGCTCAGACTCCAGCGGGCGTACGAGTGTCGGCGGCGGACAGGTCGGCGGGGGACGCCAGGTGGCCCAGGACCGCCGTCGCGGCGGCGACCTGCGGCGACACCAGGTGCGTACGGCCGCCCTTGCCCTGCCTGCCCTCGAAGTTGCGGTTGGAGGTGGACGCGGAGCGCTCACCCGGGGCCAGCTGGTCGGGGTTCATGCCGAGGCACATCGAACAGCCCGCGTGCCGCCATTCGGCCCCGGCCTCCTTGAAGACCGCGTCCAGCCCCTCGGAGACGGCCTGGAGGCCCACCCGCACGGAGCCCGGGACGACCAGCATGCGTACGCCGTCGGCGACTTTGCGCTCCTTGAGGATCTCGGCGGCGGCGCGCAGGTCCTCGATGCGGCCGTTGGTGCAGGAGCCCACGAAGACGGTGTCCACCGCGATGGAGCGCAGCGGCTGCCCGGCGGCCAACCCCATGTACTCCAGGGCCTTTTCGGCGGCCAGGCGCTCAGATGCATCCTCGTACGACGCCGGATCGGGGACGGCGGCCGAAAGCGGAGCGCCCTGGCCCGGGTTGGTGCCCCAGGTGACGAACGGGGAGAGCGCGGCGGCGTCGATCCGGACCTCGGCGTCGAACTCCGCGTCGTCGTCGGTCCGCAGCGTCTTCCAGTACGCGACCGCGGCGTCCCAGTCGGCGCCCTCGGGGGCGTGCGGGCGGTCCTTGAGGTAGGCGAAGGTGGTCTCGTCGGGGGCGATCATGCCCGCGCGGGCACCGGCCTCGATGGACATGTTGCAGATGGTCATCCGGGCCTCCATCGAGAGCTTCTCGATGGCCGGGCCGCGGTACTCCAGGATGTACCCCTGGCCGCCGCCGGTGCCGATCCTGGCGATGATCGCGAGGATCAGGTCCTTGGCGGTGACGCCCTCCGGCAGCTCGCCGTCGACCGTGATCGCCATGGTCTTGGGGCGGGCCATCGGCAGCGTCTGGGTGGCGAGCACATGCTCGACCTGGGAGGTGCCGATGCCGAAGGCCAGCGCGCCGAAGGCGCCGTGCGTGGAGGTGTGGGAGTCGCCGCAGACCACGGTGGTGCCCGGCTGGGTCAGGCCCAGCTGGGGGCCGACGACGTGCACGACGCCCTGCTCGGCGTCGCCCAGGGGGTGCAGCCGGACGCCGAAGTCCGCGCAGTTCTTGCGCAGCGTCTCCAGCTGGGCGCGGGAGACCGGGTCGGCGATGGGCTTGTCGATGTCGAGGGTGGGGGTGTTGTGGTCCTCGGTCGCGATGGTGAGGTCGAGCCTGCGCACCCGGCGCCCGTTCTTGCGCAGTCCGTCGAAGGCCTGCGGGCTGGTCACCTCGTGCAGCAGGTGCAGATCGATGTAGAGGAGGTCGGGCTCGCCCTCGGCGCGCCGGACGACATGGTCGTCCCAGACCTTCTCCGCGAGTGTCCTACCCATCGCTTTCCCTCCGGCCGGGGCAAGGAGTGCGCCGGCCCAACTAGAGATCCTGGGGTGGCGGCGCCCGGTGCCCCGGGTCCCGGGCGCGTGCCGCCGGGCCCGTCGGTCAGCGGGCCGCCATGACTCCAGAGTGGCGGGTTCCTGGGAAAATTGAACTTGCGTTTCACAGAGTGAGACGTGAGTATCGTTGCATGGACAACAGTAGCGGCGTCGGCGTTCTGGACAAGGCGGCCCTCGTCCTGAGCGCTCTGGAGTCCGGTCCGGCCACCCTCGCGGGTCTGGTCGGCGCCACCGGACTGGCACGACCCACGGCCCACCGCCTGGCCGTGGCACTGGAACACCACCGCATGGTGGCGCGCGACATGCAGGGCCGTTTCATCCTCGGCCCCCGGCTGGCCGAGCTGGCCGCGGCGGCGGGCGAGGACCGCCTGCTGGCGACGGCGGGGCCGGTGCTGACCCATCTGCGGGACGTCACGGGCGAGAGCGCGCAGCTCTACCGCCGCCAGGGGGACATGCGCATCTGCGTCGCCGCCGCGGAGCGCCTGTCCGGCCTGCGGGACACGGTGCCGGTGGGTTCCACCCTGACGATGAAGGCGGGCTCCTCGGCGCAGATCCTGATGGCCTGGGAGGAGCCGGAGCGGCTGCACCGGGGTCTTCAGGGCGCCCGCTTCACGGCGACGGCCCTGTCGGGCGTACGGCGCCGGGGCTGGGCCCAGTCCATCGGTGAGCGCGAGCCGGGCGTGGCGTCCGTCTCCGCGCCCGTGCGCGGTCCCTCCAACCGGGTGGTGGCTGCGGTGTCCGTCTCCGGGCCGATCGAGCGTCTGACGCGCCACCCGGGCCGGATGCACGCCCAGGCGGTCATCGACTCGGCCGCCCGGCTCTCCGAGGCACTGCGCCGCTCGGGCTGACCGCCGGGGCGGGGAGGAAGAAGGGGACGAGGGCCGGCCCCAACGCCGCGGCAGGCCCTCGTCCCGCGGACTTCCCCGAGGCCCAGGTGCCGCCGCCCTCGTCCTGCGGACTCCCCCGGGCTCCCCCGGCTCCCCCGGCTCCCCAGAGGCCACATCCGGCGCATCTGTCGCACGGGGCGCACCCGTCACAGTCAGGGCGCCGAAGTTCCCGCGCGATGGGCGGAGTTGGAAACGCCGCAGGGCCTCCACCGAAGTGAAGGCCCTGCGGACTCTGTACCCCCGACCGGATTCGAACCGGCGCTACCGCCTTGAGAGGGCGGCGTGCTAGGCCGCTACACAACGGGGGCGAGGATCTTGCGTTTCCGCAGATCCGAGCTGGTCTACCTGGACTCGAACCAAGACTAACTGAACCAGAATCAGTCGTGCTGCCAATTACACCATAGACCAATGTGGTTTAGACCAGACCGTACCCCCGACCGGATTCGAACCGGCGCTACCGCCTTGAGAGGGCGGCGTGCTAGGCCGCTACACAACGGGGGCCCTAGCGATCCTGCATCGAGGTCAGCGGGAGCGACCCGGCTGTCCTCGCGGGAAGGATCTGTACCCCCGACCGGATTCGAACCGGCGCTACTGCCTTGAGAGGGCAGCGTGCTAGGCCGCTACACAACGGGGGCTTTGCGGATGAGATCCGCGGGCGCAGATAAGCTCTGCGAGCTGGCCTACCTGGACTCGAACCAAGACTAACTGAACCAGAATCAGTCGTGCTGCCAATTACACCATAGGCCACTGCAACGCAAGCCCTTGACGGGCCCAGTTTCAGCTTGCGCCTCCGGTTCCGGCCTTTCGGCCCGCTCCCCGGCGGCGCAGAAAGAACATTACCCGAAGGTGGACGGCGCTCCAAAACGGGTATCCGCGCCGAGGACCGCGGGGAGTTCACCGAGGGACGCGATCCGGTGCGGTCCCCCGGGCCCGTCGGCGGCCACGGCGGGCCGTCCGCCGGTGACCGCGTGCACACCCGCACGGTCGATCCAGACGGAGAGCATCCCGGCTCCTGCGGCACCGCGGCCGTCGATCTCCGGGTGGTCCCCGACGTACGCCACCTGGTGCGGGGCGAGCCCGAGGGCGTCGCAGGCGGCGCGGAACGCCCGGGCGTCCGGCTTGGAGAAGCCCAGCTCGGCGGCGCACAGCACGGCCTCGAAGCGGTCGCGCACCCCGAGGGCGCGCAGCTTGTGCTCCTGGACATGGATGCTGGAGTTCGAGAGCACGGCGTGCCGGTAGACCCCGGCGAGGGCGTCCAGGGCGGGCAGGACGTCCGGGAAGAGGGCCCAGGCGGCCTCGTAGTGACGCAGATAGCGTCCGAACCAGGCGTCCGCCTCGTCGTCGGTCAGCGTCCGCTCCAGGAAGAGCCGTACGCGGTCCCGGCGCTGTCCCTCGAAGGAGACTTCCCCTGCGGCGTGTCGGGCCCACTGGAGGTGGGTGGCCCGCCGCCAGAGCTCCAGGGCCTCCGCCACGCTCCCGTACCGGCCGAGCAGGCCCTCGGCGGCCAGGTGCTTGCGCATCCCGGCGTGATCGGCGCTGGTGTAGTCGAAGAGGGTGTCGTCGACGTCCCAGACGACGGCCTTGATCGGCACGCGGCTCATCTCCGTCCCGGGGGCCCACCGCCCCCGGGTCGACGGTAGCCCCCGGCCCGCGCTCACGGCAGCCCCGCCCGGCCGCCGGTGTCCGGCACGGTGAGCGGTGGGGGTTGCCGGAGGGTGGCTCGTCCGGCCGGGTGAGGGTGGCCGCTGCCGCGCCGACGCGGTGGCGGGAGAGCGGGGCGCCGACGGTGAAGGGCTCGGCCTCGCCCCGGCCGAGGGAGACGAACGGGGGCAGGCGCCACCACCCGGCCGGTGGGCGGCCACCCCGGTGCGCGGCGCGCCGGGGTGGCGCCGTGGGTCCCGGGTCCGGCCGAAAACGCCGCAGGGCGGCAGCCGGGTGGCTGCCGCCCTGCGGGGCCGGGCGGGTGCCCGGTGGATGCCTACGCCGCGAGCCGGGCCAGGGCCGCGTCGATCCGGGCCAGCGTCCGCTCCTTGCCCAGGACCTCCAGGGACTCGAAGAGGGGCAGGCCGACGGTGCGGCCGGTGACGGCGACCCGGACCGGGGCCTGGGCCTTGCCGAGCTTGAGGCCGTGGGCCTCGCCCGCGGTCAGCACGGCGTCCTTCAGGGACTCCGGGGAGGTCCAGTCCGCCGCGTCGAGGTTCTCCCGCGCGGTGCGCAGCAGGGCGTCGCTGCCCTCCTTCATCGCCTTGGTCCAGGAGGCCTCGTCGAAGACCGGCTCCGGCAGGAAGAGGAAGTCGACGTTCTCCGTGATCTCGGACAGGACCTTCACCCGGGTCTGCGCGTGCGGGGCGATCGCCTGCCACTTCGCCTCGTCGAAGTCCTCGGGCGCCCAGGCCGCGGAGGGGGCCTTCAGCCACGGCCGGCAGCGCTCGGTGAAGTCCTTCACGTCCAGCAGGCGGATGTGGTCGGCGTTGATCGCCTCGGCCTTCTTGAGGTCGAAGCGGGCCGGGTTGGGGTTGACGTCCGCGATGTCGAAGGCGGCGACCATCTCCTCGACCGGGAAGATGTCCCGGTCCGGGGCCAGGGACCAGCCCAGCAGGGAGAGGTAGTTGAGCAGGCCCTCCGGCAGGAAGCCGCGCTCGCGGTAGAGGTTGAGCGAGGACTGCGGGTCCCGCTTGGACAGCTTCTTGTTGCCCTCGCCCATGACATACGGCAGGTGGCCGAAGTCGGGCACGGACTTGGCGATGCCCAGCTCGATGAGCGCCCGGTACAGGGCGATCTGGCGGGGGGTGGAGGAGAGCAGGTCCTCGCCGCGCAGGACGTGGGTGATCTCCATCAGGGCGTCGTCGACCGGGTTCACCAGGGTGTACAGGGGCGCGCCGTTGGCCCGGACGATGCCGTAGTCCGGCACGTTCTCCGGGGTGAAGGTCAGCTCGCCGCGGACCAGGTCCGTGAAGGTGATCGTCTCGTCGGGCATCCGGAAGCGGACGATGGGGGTCCGGCCCTCGGCCTCGTACGCGGCCACCTGCTCGGCACCCAGGTCGCGGCAGTGCCCGTCGTAGCCGGACGGCTTCCCGGCGGCGCGGGCGGCGTCGCGGCGGCTGTCCAGCTCCTCGGTGGTGCAGTAGCAGCGGTAGGCGTGCCCGGCCTCCAGGAGCTTGCGGGCGACGTCCTGGTAGATGTCCATCCGCTGGGACTGGCGGTACGGCGCGTGGGGGCCGCCGATCTCCGGGCCCTCGTCCCAGTCGAAGCCCAGCCAGCGCAGCGAGTCCAGGAGCTGGAGGTAGGACTCCTCCGAGTCACGGGCCGCGTCCGTGTCCTCGATGCGGAAGACGAACGTACCGCCGGTGTGACGGGCGTACGCCCAGTTGAACAGGGCGGTGCGGACCAGGCCCACATGGGGGTTGCCGGTCGGGGACGGACAGAAGCGGACACGCGGGGGCACCCCCTGTCCGGGCTGGGTCGAGGACTGGGAGGAGTTCGCGTTAGCCACGCTTGATCACCTTGTTGGTGAGAGTGCCGATGCCTTCGATGGTGACGGCGACCTCGTCGCCGACGTTGAGGGGGCCGACCCCCGCGGGGGTGCCCGTGAGGATCACGTCGCCGGGGAGCAGCGTCATGGCCTCGGAGATGTTGACGATCAGATCCTCGACCGGGTGGATCATCTCGCTCGTCCGGCCGAGCTGGCGCTGCTGGCCGTTGACCGTGAGCTGGATGGTGAGGTCGCCCGGGTCGAGGTCGGTCTCCACCCAGGGGCCGAGGGGGCAGGAGGTGTCGAAGCCCTTGGCCCGGGCCCACTGCTTCTCGCGGCGCTGGACGTCGCGCGCGGTGATGTCGTTGGCGCAGGTGTAGCCGAGGATCACGTCCTTGACGCGCTCGCGCGGCACCTCCCGGCACATACGGCCGATCACCACGGCCAGCTCGGCCTCGTGGTGCAGCTCCTCGGTGAAGGAGGGGTGGGCGATCGCGTCGCCGGGGCCGATCACCGAGGTGGAGGGCTTGAAGAAGGCGAACGGGGTCTCGGGGACCTCGTGGCCGAGTTCGCGCGCGTGCTCGGCGTAGTTGCGGCCGAAGGCCACGACCTTGTTGGGGAGCACCGGCGGCAGCAGCCTGACCTTGCTCAGCGGCACCTTGGTGCCGGAGAGCTCGAAGTCCGCGAAGGGGATGCCCTTGATGATGTCGAGGACTAGCTCGTCCGGCTTGTCACCCTCGACCGCGCCGAAGGCGACGTTCCCGTCGATGGAGAATCTGGCGATGCGCACGGGATCCTGGCGCCCCTTACCTGAGCTGACTGGATTCTGACGCTCCAGGCTAACGCGGGAGGGGGCGGGTGCCCCGCGCGACAACCGCGGGCGCCCCGGGGCCGCGGGCGCATGGGCCGTCCCGTCCCGTCCCGGGCGCCTGGCGCGGGCGGACCGGACGGACAGTGCCCGGCCCGGCTGGACCGGGCGGACGGCGCGAGCGGACTGAGCGCCCGGCGCGTGCGGATTGAGCGGACGGCGCCCGGCGCGCGTATTGCTCTGTGGCGGGGATCCGGCTACTGGGCGGCGGCGGCCTGGACGGGGATCTCCATGAGGATGGTGCGCTGGGGATTGGCGGTCTGGGTGGGAAGGTCGACGGAGTGTTCCGGGAGAGCCGGGACCTGGAGCTCTTCGGCGTCGGCGAGGTGCGCCAGCGTCGTGCGCCGGGGGTTGGCTATCGTGCGGAACATCATCGTGGTCTTCACTGGTGTCGTTGACCTTGTCGTGTGGGGCTCCGGGCAGGCCGTGGAGGCCGTCGCCGGGGCGCGAGTTGTCGGATTCGCCATCCCTGTAAAGCGTCAGGCTAAACATCCGATTCCCCGCCGAAGGCGTGAAGAGGCCGTGATCCTCATGTGAGTTTGCTCACTGAGGCATTGACAAAAGGGTCAATTCAGGCCGCTTATCCGACTCCACAAAACAGACATTGCCTGATTGAACCCTGCATTCCGCTCCTGATCATGGCGACTGGGACACCCGCACTCCCCCAAGGGCTCGTCCGCATACGCCCGTTATGTACGGGATCACTTTCTACGGCTGGTGACACGCCCCTCACAAGGTGTCACAGTGGTCACAGCCTCGCCGGTTGGCCTTGTTGGAGATCCGGCACTGTGCTGGAATTCCACGGACCGCCGCGGGATCGCACCGGCGCGCAAGGGGCGCAACGCAGCGCCGAGCAGCGGCGGGGAGGGGAGCCAGCGCCGGTCACTCACGACCACCCGGGGGGCGTAATTCAGGACGCCCCTCACAACGCCGACACCGTCCCGTCCGCTCACGCGGAGGGACGCCTGGTCCAGAGGTTGCGACGCTAGTGCAGGGACGTTTCAAGAGGGATGGCAGTGCTTCGGCGGAGCCGGAGCCGCACGGCGGGACCGACCGCGGTTCCTCGCCCCAGCACGCCCAGAAGCAGGGGCCGGCCGCGGTCGGCGGAGGCCCCGAGCGGCCCGGGCGCCCCGGCGCGTCCACGAGCCCCTCGGCCCCCGCGACACCGGCCAAGGCCAGAACGACCGCGCCCATCGACGCCGGTTCCCGGGTGGCACTGCGCAACTGGCGCATCTCCACCCGTCTGGTGTCGCTGCTCGCGCTCCCCGTGGTCGCGGCCACCTCGCTCGGTGCCCTGCGCATCAGCGACAACATGGACCAGATCCAGCAGCTCGAGAACATGAAGCTGCTGACGGACATGACCAAGCAGGCGACCCAGCTGGCCGCCGCGCTCCAGGAGGAGCGCGACCAGTCCGCCGGTCCGCTCGCCCACGGCGCCACGGCGGGCGACTACACCGTCAAGGGCGTCCGCGACAAGACCAACCGGGCCCGCTCCTCCTTCCTGGAGGGCACCCAGGAGATCGGCGACGCCTCCGACAACGGCCAGCTCTCCGGTGTCCGGGACAGCGTCGTCGGCATCGCGAGCGAGCTGAACAACCTCAGCGCGATCCGCGCCGCGGCCTACAAGGACCCGCAGAACTCCACGCAGACGGTCGAGTCCTACCACCGTCTGATCACCCAGCTGCTCGGCCTCTCCCAGGACATGGCCGAGGCGACCAGCAACCCGGAGATGATCCAGCGCACCCGCGCCCTGGCGGCCTTCTCCACCGCCAAGGAGTACGCCTCCATGCAGCGTGCGGTGATCGCGGCGGCGCTGCCCGCGAACATCGACACCTTCGGCAAGCTCTCCGAGAACGACCGGCAGTACGCCCTGTCGGCCCTGGAGAGCCAGGACTCCGAGCTGGACAGCTTCCGCAGCATCTACGGCGACGGCGCCGAGGACCTGACGAAGCCGATCGACCAGGGCAGCCCGACGATCGAGGCCGCCGACCAGTACGCCAGCCGCGTGCTGAAGAGCTCGTCCGGCATGGGCAACCAGGACAAGCGCTCGTACAAGGACTGGGTCGACGACGACTCCACCAAGATCGAGCAGATGAAGAAGATCGAGGGCACCCTCCTCGAGCAGATGGAGCAGAAGGCCCGCGAACTGAAGAGCGACTCGCAGAGCGAGGCGATCATCTCCGGTGCGCTGATCCTGCTCGTCCTCGGTGTCTCCCTCGTCGGCGCCTTCGTGGTGGCCCGCTCCATGATCCGCTCGCTGCGGCGGCTCCAGGAGACCGCGACCAAGGTCGCCCAGGACCGCCTGCCCGAG
The DNA here is from genome assembly GCF_044548405.1 of Streptomyces sp. NPDC052040. NCBI lineage: Bacteria > Bacillati > Actinomycetota > Actinomycetes > Kitasatosporales > Streptomycetaceae > Streptomyces > Streptomyces sp. NPDC052040. Next base: position 205,104 of record NZ_JBIUBV010000007.1, read on the forward strand.
CTGGTCAAGCAGCTGTCCGAGTCCGACCCGCAGGACGTCGACACCTCCGTCGAGTCGGTCGGTGTGCACTCCCGGGACGAGATCGGCCAGGTGGCCGCGGCCTTCGACGACGTGCACCGCGAGGCGGTCCGCCTCGCCGCCGAGCAGGCCCTGCTGCGGGGCAACGTCAACGCGATGTTCACCAACCTCTCGCGCCGCTCCCAGGGTCTGATCCAGCGCCAGCTGTCGCTGATCTCCGAACTGGAGTCCCGCGAGGCCGACCCGGACCAGCTGTCCTCGCTGTTCAAGCTCGACCACCTCGCGACGCGTATGCGCCGTAACGGTGAGAACCTCCTCGTCCTCGCCGGTGAGGAGCCCGGCCGACGCTGGACCCGCCCGGTCCCGCTGGTCGACGTGCTCCGCGCCGCCGCGTCCGAGGTGGAGCAGTACGAGCGCATCGAGCTGGCCTCGGTGCCGGGCACCGAGGTGGCCGGCCGGGTCGTCAACGACCTCGTGCACCTCCTCGCCGAGCTGCTGGAGAACGCCACCTCCTTCTCCTCGCCGCAGACCAAGGTCAAGGTCACCGGTCACGCCCTGCCCGACGGCCGGGTCCTGATCGAGATCCACGACACCGGTATCGGCCTGTCCCCCGAGGACCTGGCCCAGATCAACGAGCGGCTCGCCGCGCCGCCCACCGTGGACGTCTCGGTGTCCCGGCGCATGGGTCTGTTCGTGGTCGGCCGTCTGTCGCAGCGCCACGGCATCCGCATCCAGCTGCGCCCCTCCGACTCCGGCGGTACGACCGCGCTGGTCATGCTCCCGGTCGATGTCGCCCAGGGCGGCAAGAAGCCCGCTCCGGGCAAGCCGGGTGCGCCCTCCACGGGCGGTCCGGCCGCCGCGCAGGCCGCCGCCGGTGCGGCCGCGGCCCGTCGCCAGGCCCAGCAGAGCGGTTCCTCCTTCGGCACCGGTTCGACCGGCGGTCTCGGTGCCGCTCCGGGCCGCGGTCAGGTGGGTGCCGGACAGGGCCCCCGCGCCGCACTGCCCGGCACCGGCCCCGGCGGCCGTTCCGGCGGACCGCAGGGCGGCTCCCCGCAGGCGGGCCGACCGGCCCCGGCGGGCGCGGACGCCTTCGGCACGGGCTCCTTCCCGGAGCCGGGCTCCCGCCAGGGCGGCGGCGCACCGGGGAACGCTCCCCAGCAGCAGACGCAGCAGCAGTCCGCTTCTCAGCAGTCCCAGCAGCCTCAGCAGAAGCAGCCCAAGGAGCGCGGCGGCCGACGCCGTCCGCAGCTGCCGGGCCGCGGCGGTGCACGGGCCGAGCTGCCCGGCGGCACCCAGCAGCGCACCCCGAGCTGGAGCGACGAGAACGCGCAGCCGTCGGTGCCGCGTGCCTCGCTGGACACCCCGCGCGGCCACGAGGAGCCGGACGCCCTGTCCTCCACCTCACCGATGCCGCGTATCGACGACCGGCAGGGTCCCGGCGCGACCCCCGCGATCCCGCGGTCCGACGACCGCCAGGGTCCCGGCGCCGCCGCCGAGTTCCCGCGGACGGGCGGCAACGCCCCGCAGGGCGGCGGCCAGTTCGCCCGCCCCGACATCTTCGCCGACCCGAACCAGGGCTCCACGACGGGCCAGTTCCCGGCACCGGGCCAGGGACAGGGACGCGGCCAGGGGCAGGGCACCGGGCAGTTCCCGGTGCCGGGTCGTGGTCAGGACACCGGCCAGTTCCCGACGCCCGGCCGCGGTCAGGACACCGGGCAGTTCCCGGCCCCCGGCCGCAGCCAGGACACCGGGCAGTTCCCGGCCCCCGGCCGCAGCCAGGACACCGGCCAGTTCCCGGCTCCGGGCCAGGGCCGGAATCACGGTCAGAGCCAGAGCCAGGGCACGGGCCAGTTCCCGGTTCCGGGTCGCGGTCAGGACACCGGGCAGTACCCGGCCCCCGGCCACGGACAGGACACCGGACAGTTCCCGGCACCGGGCCAGGGGCAGGGGCAGAACACCGGCCAGTTCCCGGCCCCCGGCCGTGGACAGGACTCCGCCACCACCGGTCAGCACCCGGTTCAGGGCTACGACCCCTCGGGCACCGGCCAGTTCGCCGCGCCCGGGTACGGAAACCGCCAGGACCCCTCCACCACGGGCCAGTTCGAGCGGCCGCAGGCGCCGGGCGAGGGCTACGGCGCCTCCCTGCCGCCGGCCCCGCAGCGGCCGCAGCAGCCCGGGCGCCGCCAGGAGCCCGAGGCACTCCCCCCGGCGCCGGGTCCCGGTGACGGCCGCACCCCGCTCTACGACACGCTGGAGACCAACTGGTTCCACGGTCAGGAGCAGCAGGGCCAGAGGCAGCAGCAGGGCCAGGCTCCCGCGCAGCAGCAGGCGCCGTCCCCGCAGCAGTCCCCCACGGCACCGGAAGCCCAGCGTCCGGCCGCCCCCAACGCGTCCTGGCGGACCTCGCCGAACGACGAACTGGTCCGCCGGGCCGAGCGCGTGCGGCAGCCCGCCGCAGGCGGCATCACCACCTCCGGCCTGCCGCGCCGGGTCCCGCGTGCGAACCTCGTGCCGGGCACCGCTCAGCAGCAACAGCACCACACCGGTCCGCAGGTCTCGCGTGCGCCCGACGACGTACGCGGCCGACTGACCAATCTCCGACGGGGCATCGCTCAGGGTCGCCAGGCCGGCAACGGCCAGACCGACAGCTCCCCCAGCCCCACTCACCAGCAGGAGCGTTAGTTGAGCCCGATGAGCCAGGCGGCACAGAACCTCAACTGGTTGATCACCAACTTCGTGGACAACACCCCAGGGGTGTCCCACACCGTCGTCGTGTCCGCCGACGGACTCCTTCTGGCACTGTCGGAGGGCTTCCCCCGCGACCGCGCCGACCAGCTGGCGGCCGTGGCCTCCGGTCTCACCTCGCTGACCGCCGGGGCCTCCCGGATCTTCGAGGGCGGGACCGTGGCGCAGACGGTCGTCGAGATGGAGCGCGGCTTCCTCTTCCTGATGTCCGTCTCGGACGGCTCGTCGCTCGCCGTGCTCGCCCACCCCGAGTGCGACATCGGCCTCGTCGGCTACGAGATGGCGCTCCTGGTGGACCGCGCGGGAGCGGTCCTCACGCCCGACCTGCGCGCCGAGCTCCAGGGCAGTCTGCTCCACTGATAGGTCCTGGCACCACCCACGTCACCACATCACCGTCCGGCCGCCACAATCCCCCCACCGGCCCTGTCAGACGGCACGACTGACCGACTTGCTGTCCCGCCCGGAGGATTCATGACCCCGCCCACCGCCCATCATGATCCGTACGCCGAGCCGTACGGGGACGAGGGCGACCAGCCGCTGGTACGTCCGTACGCGATGACCGGCGGCCGGACCAGGCCGCGCTATCAGCTCGCCATCGAGGCCCTGATCAGCACCACGGCCGACCCGGCCCAGCTGATGGGACTGCTCCCGGAGCACCAGCGGATCTGCCACCTGTGCCGCGAGGTGAAGTCGGTGGCCGAGGTGTCGGCGCTGCTCGCCATGCCGCTCGGTGTGGCCCGGATCCTCGTCGCGGATCTCGCGGAAGCCGGCCTTGTCGCCATCCACCAGCCGGGCGGCGACGAGAGCAACGGCGGCGCACCGGACGTGACACTGCTCGAAAGGGTGCTCAGTGGACTTCGCAAGCTCTGACAGCGGGCGGTCTACCACCTCCGCGAAGATCGTGGTGGCGGGCGGCTTCGGCGTGGGCAAGACCACGTTCGTCGGCGCCGTCTCGGAGATCAACCCGCTGCGCACGGAGGCCGTCATGACGTCTGCTTCGGCAGGCATCGACGACCTCACCCACACCGGGGACAAGACCACCACCACGGTGGCCATGGACTTCGGCCGCATCACCCTCGACCAGGACCTGATCCTCTACCTGTTCGGCACCCCCGGACAGGACCGCTTCTGGTTCATGTGGGACGACCTCGTCCGCGGCGCCATCGGCGCCGTCGTCCTGGTCGACACCCGCCGCCTCGCCGACTGCTTCCCCGCCGTCGACTACTTCGAGAACTCCGGCCTGCCCTTCGTCATCGCCCTCAACGGCTTCGACGGCAACCAGCCCTACAACCCGGAGGAGGTCCGCGAGGCCCTCCAGATCGGCTCGGACACCCCGATCATCACCACCGACGCCCGCCACCGCGCGGACGCCAAGAGTGCCCTGATCACATTGGTCGAACATGCCCTGATGGCCCGGCTCAGGTAGATCAAGTCGACTTAGTCATACGGCAGTTGTCGTAGGTATGCGGGGGTCGGCTGTGGCGTTTGACACGGTCGGCCCCGCTGTTCATAACGTTTCGACAGAGAAATCCGGTGGTACCACCACGCGTCGCGGTCGATCGATGCCGCTGCGCGCACGAACGCCCCGCCTTTTGGCGGGGCTCGCTCTTTATGACCGTTTTATCTGGCCCTTACACCGGGCGGAACCTTCCCTTCCGAGTGTTTGGAATCGTGCAGGTTGACGTGCTGGAATGCCTGAACTGCCCAGCGGTCGAGGACGTACACGTCGTAGACAGGGCTCTGGAGACACCGCGGCACGACGCAGGTGCCGTCGCCGAGAGGTTGTTGGTCGAGTGAGGCGAAGCAAGAACAGTCCCGAGCCGTCGGCACGGGGCAACTTCACCCCGCCGCCGCGCGGAGCGGCACCCGCACATGTGCCCGGTCCGGAGCCGACGGCCACCCCGCCCAGCGGCAGCCGCTTCTCCCCGCGCAACTGGCGCGTGCCGACCAGGCTGAACGCGATTCTGCTCATACCCGTGCTGGTCGGCCTGGTCATGGGCGGCTTCCAGGTGAAGAGCTCCATCGACACCTGGCAGCAGGCCCGGGACGCGGAGAACACCGCCCGTCTCGTACAGGCCTCGCTGTCCCTCGCCGACCGGCTCTACCAGGAGCGCGACGCCTCCGCGGCGCCCCTGCTGACCCCGGGCAGCGGCGGGCAGAACAACCCGACCGTCCGCCAGGTCCGCGCCGCCACCGACAAGGCCGCCGACGCCTTCGACCAGGCCGCGAAGAACATGCCGCACACGGCGGGCCTGGAACGGCGTCTCTCCATCTTCCGCACGGCTGAAACCAAGCTGCCGGCCCTGCGCCAGGCCGCCTACACCTCCAAGCTCACCGGTGTGCAGACCGAGGAGGGCTATGTCGAGGTCGCGCACCCGCTGATGGAGTTCGCCAACGAACTCGGCCTCGGCACCGGCAACATCACCAGCTACGGCCGTACGGTCTACGCCATCTCGCTGACCAAGGCCGCGCTCTCCCTGGAGCGCTCCATCGGCATGCAGATGCTGATCGAGCACTCCCCCGGCGCCACCAGCCTCGCCAAGCAGCGCGTCGCCCTGTCCTCGTACGCCTACCTCGAGGGCATCGCCGTCGAGGAGTACATCGGTGGCGGTACCGCGGCGGACGCCAGCAAGCTGGACGAGGCCAAGGAGCAGCTGAAGGCCGACGGCAAGGCCATGGCCGAGCAGGCCGCCGCCGACGCCCGGTCCAAGAACCAGACCTATGTGCCGCCGCCGTCCGACCCCAACCAGATGGTCCAGGCCCTGGCCACGGTCCAGTCCACCAGTGACACGGCCCGCGCCGAGCTGGCCCAGCAGGGCATCACCGCCCAGAACTGGTGGGGGGTCAACACCCTCAAGTACAACGTCTACCGCACGCTCGAGTCGAACCTCGCCGACAAGGCCGTGACCGACGCCTCGGGCATCGCCGACGACGCCAGGCAGTCCGCGTTCGTCACCGGCGCCATCGTGGTCATCGCCCTGCTCGCCGCGTTCATCATCGCCGGTCTCATGGCCCGCCAGATGAGCCGCTCGATGCGCCAGCTGCGCAACGCCGCCTTCGGTGTCGCCGAGCAGCGGCTGCCGATGCTGGTCGACCAGCTCTCCCGGACCGACCCGGGCCGGGTCGACACCCGCGTCGCGCCCATCCCGATCGCCACCACGGACGAGATCGGCGAGGTCGCCCGCGCCTTCGACCAGGTCCACCGCGAGGCCGTGCGGCTCGCCGCCGAGCAGGCCCTGCTGCGGGGCAACATCAACGCGATCTTCACCAACCTCTCGCGCCGCAACCAGTCGCTGATCGAGGGCCAGCTGACCCTGATCACCGACCTGGAGAACAACGAGGCCGACCCGGACCAGCTGGAGAACCTCTTCCGCCTGGACCACCTGGCCACCCGTATGCGGCGCAACGGCGAGAACCTCCTCGTCCTCGCGGGCGAGGAGCCGGGCCGCCGCTGGGACCAGCCGGTCCCGCTGGTCGACGTGCTCCGCGCCGCCTCCTCCGAGGTGGAGCAGTACGAGCGCATCGAGCTGTCCGGTGTCCCCGAGGCCGAGATCCACGGGCGTGCCGTGACCGACCTCGTGCACCTGCTCGCCGAGCTGCTGGAGAACGCCACGACGTTCTCCTCGCCGCAGACCAAGGTTCGCGTGACGGCCACCCGTCTGCCCGACGGCCGGGTCATGGTCGAGATCCACGACAAGGGCATCGGGCTGACGGCCGAGGACTTCGCGGACATCAACCACAAGCTGGCCAACCCGCCGACCGTGGACGCCGCGATCTCGCAGCGCATGGGTCTGTTCGTGGTCGGCCGACTGTCCGACCGGCACGGCATCCGGGTGCAGCTGCGCCCCTCCGGTGAGCAGGCGGGCACCACCTCGCTGGTCATGCTCCCCGACGCCATCACCCATGGCGGTGGCGGCGAGCAGCCGCTGGAGCGCGACGACTTCACGGTGTCGCAGATCATCCCGGAGCAGCAGTTCCGGGGCGAGGACTTCGGCTCGCAGCAGCCGCTGCGGACGGCCGCGGAACTGGGTTTCGACGACAGCCAGTACTCCGAGGTCCCGGACGACCTGCGCGGTCTCGACCCCGTCGGCCGCTCGCTGATGCGCGAGGGGCGCCGTGCGGCGCTGGAGGCCCAGACACACGGCCACAGCAGGCCGCCGGAGGAGCAGGACTCCGCCACGGCGTACCAGGAGGGCTTCGAGCCGCCCCGGCCCGGCTACGACAACGGGCAGTCCGGGTACGACACCGGACAGCACTCCTACGGCGACCAGCAGGGCGCGTACGACCAGCAGACGGCGTACGAGGAGCCCCGGCAGACGTCGTACGAGGAGCAGTACTTCGCGCCGAACGGCGGCCGTCCGGGGAACGACGGATTCCCGTCGTCCGGTGACGGTTACCGGGAGTCCGGCTATGCGGAGCCGCATCAGGAGAACCGCTCCGCGGGCCACTCCGCCGCGTCGGAGACCTTCGCGGGCTTCCAGCAGTCGCCCTACCAGGACGACTGGTCGAAGCAGGACGGTTTCCAGAACGGCTACCGCGCCGATTACGCTCCGGAAACGGAATCCGCGCAGGCCGCTGACGTGAGTGAGCAGGACCGCGTAGGCTTCGACCGGCCGGAAGCGACCCCTTCCGCAGGCCACCGGATGACCGACGCGGGACTGCCCCGCCGCGGCTCCGCCGCGAACGGCACGGCCGGACGGCCGCAGTCCGGTCAGCAGAAGCCGCCGGCGGCCGCGGAGACGGGCGACGACTGGCGCTCCGCGAACGACCAGCGGTGGCAGCAGGCATCGCAGCTCCGGAAGCCCAAGGCGGGCGGGGTCACCTCTTCCGGTCTGCCGCGGCGCGTGCCCAAGGCGAACCTCGTGGAGGGCGCCGCGGAAACGACCCCGCAGGGAGGCCCCCAGGTCTCCCGTGCCCCGGAGGATGTCCGGGGCCGACTGAGCAACCTGCGTCGGGGCGTCCAGCGCGGACGCAGCGCAGGCAGTGAAACGAACGGCCAGGGCTTCGGTCCTGACAGCACCTACGACCAGGAGCGTTAGTGTGAGCCCGATGAGCCAGGCGGCACAGAACCTGAACTGGTTGATCACCAACTTCGTGGACAACACCCCCGGGGTGTCCCACACGGTGGTGGTCTCCGCCGACGGACTCCTTCTGGCGATGTCCGAAGGCTTCCCGCGCGACCGCGCCGACCAGCTGGCGGCCGTCGCCTCCGGTCTGACCTCGCTGACCGCGGGTGCCTCCCGCATCTTCGAGGGCGGCAGCGTGAACCAGACGGTTGTGGAGATGGAGCGGGGATTCCTGTTCCTCATGTCCATCTCCGACGGATCGTCGCTCGCGGTCCTGGCGCACCCGGAGGCGGACATCGGCCTCATCGGGTACGAAATGGCCCTGCTGGTCGACCGGGCCGGTACGGTCCTGACTCCGGACCTCCGGGCGGAACTCCAGGGAAGCCTTCTCAACTAACAGACGATCAGTGTGTATCGGCGTCCCGGCGCCGTAAGGTTTCGGGACGCGGCTTCCACAGGGATGGGTGCCAGGCGCAGTCGGAGGAGGAGAGAACGTGGCAACACCCCCAGGCGGTTCGCCCGCGGGCAATTGGTCCTATGGCCCCGGCCAGGACCAGGGTGAACAGAACCGGTACAACTTCCCCTCCGCACCGAGCCCGCGGCGTCAGCCGTACGCGCCGCAGGGCCCCGGCCCGTCGCCGTACGACCAGCCGTCGGCGCCGCGCATCCAGCCCGTGCAGCCGCAGCGCCGCGCGCCCGAGCCGGCGCCCGCCGGATCGTCGAACAACCCTCTGGTGCGCCCGTACGCGATGACGGGCGGCCGCACCAGGCCGCGCTACCAGCTCGCCATCGAGGCACTGGTGCACACCACCGCGCAGCCGCACCAGATGCAGGGCCAACTGCCCGAGCATCAGCGGATCTGCAACCTCTGCCGGGAGATCAAGTCGGTGGCCGAGATCTCGGCGCTGCTGACCATCCCTCTCGGCGTGGCCAGAATCCTCGTCGCCGACTTGGCGGAGGCGGGCCTGGTCGCCATCCATCAGCCCGGCGGCGACGAGAACGCCGGCGGCCAGCCAGACGTGACACTGCTCGAAAGGGTGCTCAGTGGACTTCGCAAGCTCTAGCGGCGGTCCTTCCCGCTCCACCACCTCCGCGAAGATCGTGGTGGCGGGCGGCTTCGGCGTGGGCAAGACCACGTTCGTCGGCGCCGTCTCGGAGATCAACCCGCTGCGCACGGAGGCCGTCATGACGTCTGCTTCGGCAGGCATCGACGACCTCACCCACACCGGGGACAAGACCACCACCACGGTGGCCATGGACTTCGGCCGCATCACCCTCGACCAGGACCTGATCCTCTACCTGTTCGGCACCCCCGGACAGGACCGCTTCTGGTTCATGTGGGACGACCTCGTCCGCGGCGCCATCGGTGCCATCGTCCTGGTCGACACCCGCCGCCTCGCCGACTGCTTCCCCGCCGTCGACTACTTCGAGAACTCCGGCCTGCCCTTCGTCATCGCCCTCAACGGCTTCGACGGCAACCAGCCCTACAACCCGGAGGAGGTCCGCGAGGCCCTCCAGATCGGTCCGGACACCCCGATCATCACCACCGACGCCCGCCACCGCGCGGACGCCAAGAGTGCCCTGATCACCCTGGTCGAGCACGCCCTGATGGCCCGCCTCCGCTAGGAGCCGGACCGCCCGGACGACGATCCCCGCGCCCCTTCGGGCGCGGGGATTTCTGTCGTTCCGGGCCCGCGGACAGCAGAAGGGGCCCCTCCGTGGTGGAGAGGCCCCTTCGGGAGCGTGCCGGGCGCGAAGCCTGGGGTCTTTCGTTGGGATCGGGCCGGATCAGGGAGCCCGGCATGATCCACACGAGAGGCCCTAGCTGTGCCAGCTGTGCGGTGCCCGGAAGCCGGGCTCGCGCTCCAGTCGGCGCCAGCCGGCCTTGCCGCGGCCGCGGTGGGCCGGGGAGGCGGCGGGCGGCTGGGCGGCCGCGCGGGCCAGGAGGACGGCCGTGATGGCGGCGACCTCCTCGGGCCCGGCGTGGCCCTTCTCGACGCGGATGTCGGGAGCGTTCATGGGTGTCAGTCTCCGTGAGAGAGGGGTCCGCGGGGTTTCCGCGAGGGATCCGCTCGGTTACTGCGGGGGGTTGCCGTGCTTGCGGCTGGGCAGGTCCGCGTGCTTGGACTGGAGCATCGCCAGGGACTTGATCAGCACCTCGCGCGTCCGGGCCGGGTCGATCACGTCGTCCACCAGGCCCCGCTCCGCCGCGTAGTACGGATGCATCAGCTCGGACTTGTACTCCTTGACCATCCGGGCCCGCATGGCGTCCGGGTCCTCCGCGCCCGCGATCTGACGGCGGAAGATGACGTTGGCCGCACCCTCCGCACCCATCACGGCGATCTCGTTGGTCGGCCAGGCGTAGGTGAGGTCCGCACCGATGGACTGGCTGTCCATCACGATGTAGGCGCCTCCGTACGCCTTGCGCAGGATCAGCGAGATCCGCGGCACGGTCGCGTTGCAGTAGGCGTAGAGCAGCTTCGCGCCGTGTCGGATGATCCCGCCGTGCTCCTGGTCGACTCCGGGAAGGAACCCGGGGACATCCAGGAAAGTCATCAGCGGGATATTGAAAGCGTCACACATCTGGACAAAGCGCGCAGCTTTTTCCGATGCCTCGATGTCCAGGACACCGGCGAGGGACTGCGGCTGGTTGGCGATGATGCCGACGACCTGGCCGTCCAGCCGGGCCAGGGCGCAGATGATGTTGCGCGCCCAGCGCTCGTGGACCTCCAGGTACTCGCCGTCGTCGACGATCTCCTCGATGACCTTGGCCATGTCGTACGGGCGGTTGCCGTCGGCCGGGACCAGGTCGAGGAGGGCGTCCCCGCGGCGCTCCACGGTGTCCGTGGGCTCGACCCGCGGCGGGTTCTCGCGGTTGTTCTGCGGGAGCAGCGAGAGGAGGTAACGCACCTCGGCGATGCACGTCTCCTCGTCGTCGTACGCGAAGTGGCAGACGCCGGAGGTCTCGGCGTGCACATCGGCGCCGCCCAGGCCGTTCTGGGTGATCTCCTCGCCGGTGACGGCCTTGACCACGTCGGGACCGGTGATGAACATCTGCGAGGTCTCGCGGACCATGAAGACGAAGTCCGTGAGGGCGGGGCTGTAGGCCGCGCCGCCCGCACACGGGCCGAGCATCACGCTGATCTGCGGGATGACGCCGGAGGCCTTGGTGTTGCGCTGGAAGATGCCGCCGTATCCGGCGAGCGCGCTGACGCCCTCCTGGATACGGGCGCCCGCGCCGTCGTTCAGGGAGACCAGCGGGGCGCCGGCCGCGATGGCCATGTCCATGATCTTGTGGATCTTGGTGGCGTGGGCCTCGCCGAGGGCACCGCCGAAGATGCGGAAGTCATGGGCGTAGACGAAGACCGTGCGGCCCTCCACCGTGCCCCAGCCGGTGATCACACCGTCGGTGTACGGCTTCTTGGCCTCCAGGCCGAATCCGGTCGCCCGGTGCCGGCGCAGCTGCTCGACCTCCTGGAAGGACCCCGGGTCCAGAAGCAGCTCGATGCGCTCCCGTGCGGTCAGCTTGCCCTTGGCGTGCTGCGCCTCGGTCGCCTTCTCGCTGGGGCCGGCCAGGGCCCGGGCACGGATCTCGTGCAGTTCGGCGACGCGCCCGCGCGCGTCGGTGGGCTCGCTCCCGGACCCTACAGCCTCATCCAAAACGGTCATGTAGTGACCTTACGAAGTCCACCAAGGAAAGCGGCCCGTTGACTCCTCACAGTCTCGGGCCCGTTTTCCTGGTACCCCTGAACAGAACCATGCCCGGATGCAGCCGATCCGACTGCTCCAGGGGGCCGAGCGTTGTAGGGCTCCCACAAAGGGGTCACCCGAATGCCGGGGCGGATTCGGTACCGCACATGCCCTCCCCGGAGTGACAGAGGACCTACGAACGGCGGCGCGCCCACCGTACCGGTCCGGGGGCAATCCCCATAGATGTTGAATGTTGAACAGAATGGGGGTACGGTCGTGCTCACCGGAACTCGTTGAAGCTTAAACCTCTTCGGTTCCGCCCGGCCTGCCCCCCGGAGGCCGGAACCGTCCCCCAAGGAGCAGGATCATGGGCATCTTCGGCCGCAAGAGCACCACCGACACCGTCCCCGCACCGGTGAACCCCGACCTCGCCGCGCTGAGCGGCACCTACAGCGTGGACCCCGCGCACACCACGATCGGCTTCGTGGCCCGGCACGCCATGGTGACCAACGTCAAGGGCGGATTCCAGGACGTCGAGGGCACCCTGCGCCTGGACGGCTCGGACCCCGCCCGGTCCACGGCCTCGATCGACGTGCGGATGGAGAGCATCGACACCGGCTCGGCCGACCGCGACAAGCACCTGCGGAGCGCGGACTTCTTCACCGTCGACGAGCACCCGACGATGACCTTCCGCTCCACCTCGGCCGAGGCGCTCGGGGGCGACGACTACCGGATCACCGGTGACCTCACCATCCTCGGCACCACCCGGCCGATCAGCATCGACCTGGAGTTCAACGGCGCGGCCAAGGACCCCTTCGGCAATGAGCGGGTCGGCTTCGAGGGCAAGGCGGAGATCCTGCGCTCGGAGTGGGGCCTGACCTGGAACGCGGCGCTGGAGACGGGTGGCGTGCTGATCTCGGACAAGATCAAGCTGGTCTTCGACATCTCGGCCGTCAAGCAGGCGTGACCACCGGCGCCGCCCGACCCGCATCCGGGGCGGCGAGCGGTCAGAAGCCCCCGCCGAAGTCGCCGCCGCCCCCGCCGAAGTCCCCTCCCCCGCCGTCGCCGAAGCCGCCGCCGAAGTCACCGGGGTCGAAGTCGGCACCGGAGACGTCGCCGCCCTGGTAGCCGCCGAAGTCGCCGCCCGCGCCGTAGTCCGTGCCGTAGTCCGCCGCGTAGGCCGGGGTGGACATCATGGAGCCGAGCACCGTGCCGAAGAGCAGGCCGGGCAGGATGCCGCCGCCGAAGTAGCCGCCCGCCCAGGGGCCGTAGGCCGGTCCGGCGTCCCAGTAGGGGCGGCGGCCCCATTCGGTGTCGACCTCGCGCACCGCCGGTTCGAGGCCGTCGGCCAGCCGGATCCGGTCCGCCGCGCAGACCGGCACCTCGCGGGGGGCGCCGCCCGAGGGCGTCCAGACGGCGTCGGCGACGGACGGCCCGTGGCGCGGGTCGAAGAAGCACGGCGGCCGGCGGTCGGGCAGGGGGCGCCCCTCCCGGCGGGCGGCGAGCACGGCCAGCGAGAAGCGGCCGTCCTCCAGCGCCTGGGTGACGGCCTTCACGTCCTCCGGGTGCTGCGCGGCGGCCATCGCCGACTTGGCCTGGTCGTACGCGTTCAGCGCCCGCTCGTAGTCCTGGCGCATCGCGTCGTCCGCGCCCGGTTCGCCGGGCTGGAAGTCGAGCCGGTCCAGTTCCTCGCCGAAGGCGGTGATGTCCTCGTCGACCACGACCCGCAGCCGCTCCAGCGCGGCCCGCTGCTCCTCCTCCCGGCGGCGACGGCCGCGCCGCACCAGAGCGTAGGCGCCCGCACCACCGGCCACCAGCACGGCGGCGACCCCGATCAGAGCGGTCGAGGAGACCCCGCCGTCGCCGCCCGAGGTGCCCCAGCTCGACGGGGCACGGCCGCGGATGTTGGCGAGGGCGCGGTCGGTGAAGTCATTGAGCTGGGTCGTGGCGGCCTCGCCCTGCACGCTGGTCACCAGGTTGCGCACGGCGGTGCGGGGCAGCACCGAGGAGTCGGCACGGGCGTCGAAGCGGTCGCCGAGGCGGACCGCGTACACACCGGTGACGCCGGTGGCCGTGCGCAGGTCGGCGAAGAGATTGGCGGTCGGGTAACCGGCGGGCAGCACGGCCACGAAGACCGGCTTTCCGGCGTCCTCGATCTTCTTGGCGAGGGCGTCGGCGTCCCGGGCGGACAGCTGGCCGGAGGCCGCCGGGTCCACATAGACCGGGCTCTTGCGCAGCGCCGCGGCGATCTGTGAGACACCCGTCGCCGCCTCGGCGCGCGGCGCGCCCGCGTACAGCACCGTCAGGGCCGCCAGCAGCAGGGCGACCAGGGGTGCGGCGAGTCCTTTGACCAGTACGGCCTTCATACTCCGACGCTACCCGAAGGCGCCCGGAGCGGGAGGGCCGGGAGGGGGCCGCGCCGCGTGCGCCGCCCCCCTCCCGGGGCCGCGCCGGGTGCGTTCGCCCCCTCCCGGGCCGGTCAGTCCGCCGCCCGGTACGCCCGGGTCAGCTCCGCCAGCGCCGCCGTGTACCGCCCGGTGAGCAGCAGATGGTCGGCGTCCGCGAAGGGTTTCGAGACGGCCGCCGCGGGCGTGGGCCCCGCCTTCTGCTGGACGATCAGCCGGGCCCGGGTGACGGTCTCCCGGGCCGCCCGCGCCGAGCCCGTCCGCTCGGCCGCCGAGGCCGCGCGGGTGAGCGCCTTGAGGGTGGTGAGTCCCCCGGCCGGGACCCGGGTGAGGGTGGTCAGCCCCCAGCCGTAGGGGAACTGCGGATCGTACGAGGCGTCGCCGACGTTGATCGGCAGCTGGGCCTCGGACTTCGGCCAGGTGACGGGGAGCTGCCCGGTGAAGGGGCGCCTGCCGTAGAGCACGTCCGCGACGCCGTCGCCCTCGGTGCCCGGCAGCCAGGAGGCGACCAGGGCGTCGATCTCGCCGAGGCGGTCGCCGATCAGCTGCGGGCGTCCGGAGACGATCAGCACCGCGCACTTCATGGCCCCGCACACCCTGTCCACGGCGGCCCGGTCGGCGGCGGACAGGGCCAGGTCGTGTCCGTTGCCGACGTCGCCCACGCCCTCCGCGTAGGGGGTCTCGCCGACGACGACCACACCGACGTCGTAGCCGGTCAGCGGGGCCGAGGCGGTCGGGGAGTAGGTGATGTCCCCGCCCGCCTTCCGCATCGCCTGAAGGACGGTGGTGCCCGGGGTGTGGGTGCCGGACTGGCCCTGCCAGGTGAGGGTCCAGCCGCCGGTCTGGTTGCCGAGGTCGTCGGCGTTGGATCCGGCGACGTACACCTTCTGGGACTTCTTCAGCGGCAGCACCCCGCCCGCGTTCTTCAGCAGCACCTGGGACTCGGCGGCCGCCTGCCGGGCCACGGCCCGGTGTCCGGCGGAGCCGATCGCGGCGGCGCCGCGGGTGTCGGCGTAGGGGTGCTCGAAGAGGCCGAGCCGGAACTTCTGGGTGAGGATCCGCGAGACGGCGTCGTCGATCCGCCGCTCGGTGATCCGGCCCGCCCGCACCTCGTCGACCAGCGTGGAGCGGAAGTCCTTGTAGGTGTACGGCACCATCATCATGTCGACGCCCGCGTCGACCGCCGTGCGGACCTGGGAGCCGTAGTCTCCGGGAAGCTGGTCGATGGCGTTCCAGTCGCTGATGACGAAGCCGTCGAAGCCCATCCGGCCCTTCAGCTCGCCGTTGATCATGTCGCCGCGGGCGTGCATCTTCACCGGGCCCCGGCCGTCGCCGAGGATGTCCAGCGAGGAGTACGAGGGCATGACCGAGCCGATGCCGCGGTCGACGGCCGTCCGGAAGGGCGCGAGGTGCACGGCGTCGAGCTGCTGCCGGGTGACCGTGGTGACACCCTGGTCGATGGTGTACGACCCGGTGGTGGAGGAGCCGTACGCGGTGCCGCCGTCACCGGCGAAGTGCTTGGCGGTGGCGAGGACCTTGTCGTCGCGGCTCAGGTCCCGGCCGTCGGCGCGCCCCTGGAGGCCCTGGACGACGGTCTCCATGGACTGGACGAGGGCGGGGTCCTCCCCGAAGGACTCGTAGGAGCGGCCCCAGCGTTCGTCGCGTGAGACGCACAGACAGGGCGCGAAGTCCCAGGGGATGCCGGTGGCACGTACCTCACTGGCCGTCACCGCGCCTGTTTTCTCGGCGAGTTGGGGGTCGCGGGTGGCGCCGATGCCGATGTTGTGGGGCATGACCGTGGCACCGGCGAGGTTGTTGTGGCCGTGGACGGCGTCGACTCCGTAGATCAGCGGGATCTGGAACCGGGTTGCCCGGGACCGCAGTTGGAAGGAGTCGATCATCTGCGCCCAGGCCTCGGGGGTGTTGGGCGTCGGAGTGGAGCCGCCGCCGGACAGCAGCGAGCCCAGACCGTAGGCGGCGATGTCGCCCGGGGTGGTGAGCCCGGCCCGCTCGGCCTGGGTCATCTGCCCGGCCTTCTCCTCCGGTGACATCCGGGAGAGCAGGTCCGCGACGCGCCGCCGCACCGGAAGTCCGCTGTCCAGATAGGGCAGTCCATGGGCGTCCACGACCACCTGCGGGGTCTCGGCGGGAGCCTTGGCGCCGGTGACGGTCAGTGCGAGCGGGACGGTCCCGGCGGGCTCGGCGGTCCTGTTCCTCAGGGTGCGGACCTCGATGGTGCGGGTGGCGCCGGAGGGGGTTCCGGCCGGGAAGGTCAGAGTTCCCCGGACGGGGGTGTAGTCGCTGCCGGGCACGGCGGTGCCGCCGCCCGTGATGTAGGCGACGGTGACGGGCTCGCCGAGGGGCGCGGAGCCGGTGGTGGCGACGGTGACCCCGACCCGGGCGGTGCCGCCCCCCTTGACCGGGTACACGGCGGCGTCCGTGGTGACCGAGGCCCGGCGGGACTGGTCGGCACGGCCGTACAGCTCCACGTCGTCCATGGCGAAGCCGCCCTGGACGCCGACGGGGAGGGTGACGGCGTAGCCCCACATCTGGGTGAGCCCGAGAACGTGGTCGATGCCGCCGACGGGCTGGTAGTCCGTGCGATAGGTGAAGTCGTCGAACGGGATCCGGATCTGTTTCCAGCCGCTGAAGTCGTCGGTGAAGGAGGTCGTCCACAGCTCGGACGCCTCGCCGCCGGTGCCGCCGTCCTTGATCTCGAAGGCGGTCTTCCTGCCGTTGTTCCGGCCGTCCCACCAGAAGCTGATGCCCTGGTAAGCGGACCAGTCGTGGGCGGGCCGGTCGGCGGCGAAGTCATGGGTGAAGCCGCCGTAACCGCTGATGTCATAGGTGCCGGTGAGGACCTTGGCGCCCTCGGGGGCGTCCGGGCGGTCCGCCAGCCGCAGCGCGGGCGGGTCGTCGGCGTCGCCGCCCCAGGTGAAGATGCCGTCGGCGGGCTGGCCCGCGAAGGGCACCTCGCCCTCGAAGCGGTCCACCGGGACGGGGGCGGGGTCGTCGGCACCGGAGGCGGCACCGGCCGCGGTGAGCGGGATCAGTGCGGTGAGCAGGGCGGCGGAGGCGAGCAGGGCGGTTCTTCGCATGGACCTTCCCTTGGGCTCTCGTGGTCCCCATGACGGGCTTACGACTTAGATCACGGCGTGAGTTAACTGGGGCCCCGGGCGGGCGTCAAGACATCACGTCGGAACGGGTACGGACTAACGGGTACGGACTCAAGTCCCCTTGGAATCAGGGGTGTCGCCGAAGGAGTGAGTGGCCGCCGCCCCTCGGCGAGGAGGGGCGGCGGCCTACCGGTACGCGTGGTGCTACTCCGCGGGCTGCACCCCGGCGCGCAGCAGGCCGTAGGTGTAGGCGTCCTCCAGGGACTGCCAGGAGGCCGCGATCACGTTCTCCGCCACGCCGACCGTGGACCACTCGCCGCGGCCGTCCGAGGTGGAGATCAGCACCCGGGTGGTGGACTGGGTGCCGTGCTTGCCCTCCAGGATGCGGACCTTGTAGTCGACCAGGTCCAGGGCGGCCAGCTGGGGGTAGATCTTCTCCAGGGCGACCCGCAGTGCGCGGTCCAGGGCGTTGACCGGGCCGTTGCCCTCCGCCGTCGCCACGATGCGTTCGCCCTTCGCCCAGAGCTTCACCGTGGCCTCGTTGGCGTGGGTGCCGTCGGGGCGGTCCTCCACGATGGCCCGCCAGGACTCGGTGCGGAAGTAGCGCAGCGGCCTGCCTGCGGCCTCCTCCCGCAGCAGCAGCTCGAAGCTCGCGTCGGCGGCCTCGTAGGTGTAGCCCTGGAGCTCGCGCTCCTTCACCCGCTCCACGACCCGGCCGATCAGCTCCCGGTCGCCGCCCAGGTCGACACCCAGCTCCTTGCCCTTGAGTTCCACCGAGGCCCGGCCCGCCATGTCGGAGACCAGCATCCGCATGGTGTTGCCCACCAGCTCGGGGTCGATGTGCTGGTAGAGGTCCGGGTCCACCTTGATCGCGGAGGCGTGCAGGCCCGCCTTGTGCGCGAAGGCCGAGACCCCCACGTACGGCTGATGCGTGGAGGGCGTCAGATTGACGACCTCGGCGATCGCGTGGGAGATGCGCGTCATCTCACGGAGCCTGCCCTCGGGCAGCACCTGCTTGCCGTACTTCAGCTCCAGGGCGGCCACGACCGGGAAGAGGTTGGCGTTGCCCACCCGCTCGCCGTAGCCGTTGGCCGTGCACTGCACATGGGTGGCGCCCGCGTCCACCGCCGCGAGGGTGTTGGCGACGGCACACCCGGTGTCGTCCTGGGCGTGGATGCCGAGCCGGGCGCCGGTGTCCGCCAGAACCGTGGCGACCACCGCGTGGATCTGCGCGGGCAGCATCCCGCCGTTGGTGTCGCAGAGCACCACGACGTCCGCGCCCGCCTCCGCCGCCGCGCCGACCACCGCCTTGGCGTAGCGCGGGTTGGCCCGGTAGCCGTCGAAGAAGTGCTCGCAGTCGACGAAGACCCGGCGCCCCTGGGACCGCAGATGGGAGACGGTGTCGCGGATCATCTCCAGGTTCTCGTCGAGCGTGGTGCGCAGGGCCAGCTCGACATGGCGGTCATGGGACTTGGCGACCAGGGTGATCACCGGCGCGCCGGACTCCAGCAGCGCCCTGACCTGCGGGTCCTCCGATGCCTTGATGCCCGGCCGACGGGTGGCGCCGAAGGCGACGAGCCGGGCGTGCCGGAAGTCGATCTCCTGCTGGGCGCGGGCGAAGAACTCGGTGTCCCGCGGGTTGGCGCCGGGCCAGCCGCCCTCGATGAAGCCCACCCCGAAGTCGTCCAGGTGCCGTGCGATGGCCAGCTTGTCCGCGACGGTGAGGTTGATGCCCTCGCGCTGCGCGCCGTCGCGCAGCGTGGTGTCGAAGACGTGGAACGAATCGTCGAGTTCGCTGGTTGCCGTCATGGTCTCAAGGCTCCTGTATGGGATGCGGTCTACCGGAATGACCGGCTCCACCGTCCTTCCATGGTCCCTCGCGCTGTCCGTCCCGGCTGGGGGTGGGCCGGGAAAACGAAAGACCCCTCGCGGGTGCGAGAGGTCTGCGCGCGGGTCGAGGACGACGATGGCCGCCCGTACCGGGTCGTACGAGCGGTCACTGCGGACCGGCGCGCCTGCTGCCAATCATCGTGGCGAACGAAAGCACGGGGGCAGTTTGGCACAATCCGCCCCCGTACTCACCGCCGTCTCAGGATGCGGTCGCCAGGGTGGACGGCTCGGCTCCGTCCACCCGGGTCAGGTCGCGGTCGCGGGTCTCGCGCATGGCGAGGTAGACCACCAGCGACACGGCCGCGCAGCCCGCCACGTACCAGAAGAAGCCCGACTCGGCGCCCGCGTTCTTGAACCACAGTGCGACATACTCCGCAGTGCCGCCGAAGAGCGCGTTGGCCAGCGCGTACGGCAGGGCCACGCCGAGGGCGCGGATCCCGGTGGGGAACAGCTCCGCCTTCACACAGGCGTTGATCGACGTGTAGCCGGTGACCACGACCAGGGCCAGCAGCGACAGCCCGAGGGCGGGCCAGAAGCCGCCCGCGTGCCCCAGCAGGGTCATGATCGGCACGGTGAGCACGGTGGATCCGGCCGCGAAGGTGATCAGCAGCGGACGGCGGCCGATCCGGTCGGAGAGCATCCCGGCCAGCGGCTGGAGGGCAGCGAAGACGATCAGCGCGGTGAAGGAGACCAGGGTCGCGGTCTCCTTGGAGAGTCCCGCCGAGTTGGACAGGTACTTGGTGAGATAGGTCGTGTACGTGTAGTACGCGACCGTGCCGCCCATGGTCAGGGCGATCACCAGGAAGGCCTCGCGCCGGTGGAGCCACAGCGCGCGCAGGGTGCCGCGCTCCTCGCCGCCGGTCCCGTCGGCCTCGTAGACCTCCGTCTCCAGCATGGTGCGCCGCAGATAGAAGACGACCGCGGCGCCCAGTGCGCCCAGCACGAAGGGGATGCGCCAGCCGTAGCCGTGCAGGGCGCCGTCGGAGAGGGTGCGCTGAAGGACGATCAGCAGGCCGAGGCCCACGATCTGCCCGGCGGTCATCGACACGTACTGGAAGCTGGAGGCGAAGCCGCGCCGCTTCGGGTCGGCGGCCTCGGTGAGGTAGGTCGCGCTGGCGGCGTACTCGCCGCCCACCGAGAGCCCCTGGAGCAGCCGGGCCACCAGCAGCACGAACGCGCCGCCGTAGCCCGCGACCGCGTAGGTCGGCGCGAGGGCGATGAGGATCGCCGAGGCGGACATCAGACTGACCGTGAGGGTCAGCGCAGCCTTGCGCCCCCTGCGGTCACCGACCCGGCCGAGCAGCCAGCCGCCGACCGGGCGCATGAAGAAGCCGACCGCGAAGATGCCCGCGGTGTTCATGAGCTGGGCCGTGGGGTTCCCGTCGGGGAAGAAGGCCCCCGCGAAATAGGTGGCGAAACTCGCGTAGACGAACCAGTCGTACCACTCCACCATGTTCCCGGCCGAGCCGATCCAGATCCTCTTCCAGTGCTCTCGTCCCATGGGCCGTACCTACCCGGGCGGGTGCGGCCGGGACAAGGGTCCCCCGGTTTCGTTCTTTGCGTTCACGGCGGCGGCGGATCGCAGCCGGGGCCCGATCCGTCAGGTCTCCGTCCGCTCCGGGCCGCGGCCCAGGGCCTCGTCCAGGAACTCCCGCACATGGGCGAGCACCTGCTCCCGGCCGGTGCCGCGCAGCCCGATCGCCACATGGATGGAGAACCCGTCGAGGAGGGCGCGCAGCCGGGCGGCGAAGCGGTCCGGGTCGACCGGCCGGAACTCTCCCCGGGAGACCCCCTCGGCGAGCAGCGCCGCCAGGTCCCGGTGCCAGGCGCCCTCGATGGCGGCCTGGCGGTCGCGGGCGCCGGTGTCGGCGTTCTGCGAGCGGTTCCAGACCTCCAGCCACAGGGTCCAGTGCGGGTCGCGGTGGCCGTCGGGCACATAGAGGTCGACATAGGCGTCGAGCCGTTCCCGGGCCGGGGCGGCCGTGCTGAGCAGCCGCGCCCGGGCGGCACCGAGCCTGCCCTCGCTCCACTCCAGGGCCTGGAGCAGCAGTTCGTCCTTGGAGCGGAAGTAGTAGAGCAGATGACCGCTGCTCATCCCGACCTCCCGGCCGAGCGCCGCCATGGTGAGCCGCTCAAGCCCCCGCTCGGCGATCATGCCCATGGCAGCGGCGAGCAGGTCCTCCCGGGGCGGGGCGGGGGTGCGGCGGCGGGGAGAGGGCGCGGTACTCATACGGCTTCCGCCCGGGCCGCTTCGGACAGGGGGCGCGGGGGGTACGGCGGCGCGGGGGCGGCCGGGCGGGGCGGCACGCGATCGGCCGAGTACGGCGACACACGGTCCGCCGGGCGGCGGCAGGTCACGGCAGCAGGAGGCAGTTCGTCCACCCGTACGTTCTACCCGACCGGCTCTCTCACCGGACCCCACCGGCCCCCCACACGCTCCCTCACCGGACTCGCGGCTGCTGCTGGGTGATGCAGTGGATGCCGCCGCCGCCCGCGAAGATCGTGCGGGCGTCCACCGGGGTCACCGTCCGCCCGGGGAACAGCTTCCGGAAGATGCCGGCGGCCACCTCGTCGCGGGGGTCGTCGAACGCGCAGAGCACCACACCCCCGTTGCACAGATAGTGGTTGATGTAGGAGTAGTCGGCCCAGTGGCCGTCGGCCTCCAGCACGGTCGGCGCGGGCACCTCGACCACTTCCAGACGGCGGCCCCGGGCGTCGGTGGCGGACCTCAGGATGCCGATGATCTCCCGGGTCACCTCGTGGTCGGGGTGCGCGGGGTCCGGCTGATGGTGGGCGACCACCACGCCGGGGCGGGCGAAGGCGGCGACGATGTCGACATGGCCGAGGGTGCCGAAGCCGTACGGCGGGTAGTCGGCGGTCAGCCCGCGCGGCAGCCAGATCGCCCTGCTGGTGCCGAGATGCGCGTGGATCTCCGCCTCGGCCTGCTCCTTCGTCCAGTGCGGATTGCGTTCGGGTCCGAGCTGCACGGTCTCGGTGAGCAGCACGGTCCCCTCGCCGTCGACATGGATCGCACCGCCCTCGTTGACCAGCCGGGAGGTGTACGAGGTGGCGCCCGCGAGGTCGGCGACCTGGGCGGCGATCTTCGCATCGTGCTCCCAGCGGGCCCAGTCCTGGGCGCCCCAGCCGTTGAACGTCCAGTCCACGGCGGCCAGTTCACGCCCGTTGGTGAGGAAGGTGGGGCCGATGTCGCGCATCCAGGCGTCGTCGAGATCGCGCTCCACGGTGTCGATGCCCGCGCCCAGCAGGGCCCGCGCCCCGGCGGACCGGCCGGGGCCGCAGACCACGGTGACCGGTTCGAAGCGCGCGACGGCCCGGGCCACCGACGCCCAGGCCGTACGGGCGGCGGCGAGGTCGCCGGGGTCGTCGAAGGTCGGGTTGGGTCCCGGCCAGGCCATCCAGGTGCGCTCGTGCGGGGCCCACTCCGGAGGCATGCGGAAGCCGTCGGCGGCGGGGGTGTTCGGGGCGGGGCTCACGGGGCTCCTTGGGGGGTCGCGGGCGCGGGTCGAGCAGGGCGGGCGCCCGGTCGGACGGCCTCTCACCCTGCGAGCTTTAGAACAACACTCTAACTCTGGATTTCCTTGACGAAAAGGTTGACGCATCCACCGGGCAGGCACCAGATTGAACGCCACTCAAACGCACGGGCGGCGGCGAAGGAGCTCAGCCATGCCGACGGAACAGCACGGAGTCGACACCATCCCAGAGGCGGAACGCACCAGCGGGCCACGCGATCTGGTGTCGATCCTTCTCGGCTCCAACCTCTGTCTCGGGGTGATCGTCTTCGGCTGGCTGCCGCCGTCGTTCGGCCTCGACTGGTGGTCGTCGGTGACCGCCATCGCGGCGGGCACGGTGGCCGGAACGGTCTTCACGGCCCCGCTGGCACTGATCTCACTGCGCACCGCGACCAACCTCTCGACCTCCTCGGGCGCCCAGTTCGGGGTGCGCGGACGGCTGGTCGGCTCGGTCGTGGGGCTGCTGCTGGCCCTCGGCTACACCGCGCTGACCGTGTGGATCGGCGGCGATGTCACGGTGGGCGTGCTGCACCGGCTGTGCGGACTGCCCGCGGACGGCTCGGCCTACGCCGTGGTGTACGCGCTGCTCGCCGCGGCCACCGTGGTCGGCGCGGTGTACGGCTACCGGGTGCTCCTCGGCATGTCCCGCGTCCTCGCCTTCGGCATGACCGCCCTGCTCGCGGTCGGAGTGATCGCCTACGCCCCGCACTTCACCACCGCCGCGCTGCCGGGGACGGGCGGCCTGCTGCTCGGCGGCTTCTGGCCCACCTGGCTGCTGGCGGCGGTGGCGGCCGGGCTGTCCGGGCCCGTCGCGTTCATCACCCTCCTCGGCGACTACACGCGCTACATCTCCCCGGCCCGGCACTCCCCCCGCCGAGTCCTGCACGCCACCTGGCTGGGCCTGATCCTCGGACTGCTGGTGCCGCAGCTGTTCGGGACCTTCACGGCCTACGCCGCCCGCGCGGCCCTCGGCTACGCCGGACCGCTGGTCGCCGCCTCCCCCGCCTGGTACCTGGTGCCGCTGCTGCTGGCCGCCTCCGCGGGCTCGGTCGGCAACGCGGGCCTGATGCTGTACTCGATGGGCCTGGACCTGGACGCCATCCTGCCCCGCGCCTCGCGCGCCCGGGCCACCTGCACGGTCGCGGCGGTGGCCACGGGATGCGTCTTCGCCGGGCACTACCTGTGGGACGCGCAGTCCGCGATGACGTCCTTCGTACTGCTGCTGACCGCGGTCGGCACCCCGTGGGCGGTCATCACCCTGACCGGTTTCCTACGCTGCCGGGGCGTCTACGACGCCGAGGCCCTCCAGGTCTTCAACCGCCGCGCACGGGGCGGGATCTACTGGTACCGGGGCGGCTGGCACCTCCGGGCCACGGCGGCCTGGGCGGTGGGGGCGGTGACCGGGGTGCTGGCGGTGTCGCTGCCGTCGTACCGCGGGCCCCTGCTCTCCCTGACCGGCGGGGTGGACCTGAGCTTTCTGCTGTCGGGGACGGTCGGCGGGGCGGTGTATCTGCTGCTGACCTTCCGCGATGCCCCGCCCGTACCCGAAAGGGCCGCCTCGGACACGGGGTCCGGGGCGGCCCTGGCGGCACCGAGGGGGTAGCCGGTCCGGAACGTCGGGTCAGGACTTGACGATGCGGCGCACGTTGTCGACCGAGCCGCAGCCGGCCTCCAGTCCGCGCCCGCGCTCCTGAAGGAACGCCGCACCCAGTTCCTCGCGCCGTGCCATCGCCACGTTCTCCCGCGCGCCGTTGAGGATGGTGCGCTCCTCCTCGTCGGTGTGGTGGGCGATCGCCTCCGCCAGCTCCTCCAGCCTGGTGTCCCACTCCTCGGAGCCGACCTCCTCCACCTCCAGGAGAGCCAGGAGGGCCCGGTTGCCCTCGTCGTGCTCGTGCTCGCCATGCTCGACCTCTTCGTCGTCGATGTCCTTGTACCGCTTCAGGGCGGGATAGACCTTGGCCTCCTCGGCCAGCGCATGGGCGATCAGCAGGTCCGCGAACTCCCTGAGCGCGGCCTCCCGATCGGCCTCGACGCTGCGCATCAGACGGAACAGGTCCTCCATGCGCCGGTGGTCCTGGAGGATGAGCTCGACGACGTCCTGGGTCTCGGCCATGGCGGCACCACTTTCGTGCGGAACGACTGGTCTCCCCACCGTCTACCCCCATCGCCCGCACACATCGCACCGGGGTGCGAGGGCCTCCCGCCGAACGCCGGAAGGCCCTCTCCCGGTCACGCGCCGCGGGGTGACGGGCCGCCGCCCGTCACCCCCGGCAGGCCGAGGCAGGATCAGCCGAGCGGGTGCATCCAGCCGTGGGTGTCCTCGCGGGTGCCGCGCTGGATGTCGAGCAGGGCCTCGCGGAGCCGCAGGGTGACCTCGCCCGGCTCGCCGCCCGAGTGCTGCCACTCGGCGCCCGCGCGCTTGACCGTGCCGACCGGGGTGATGACGGCGGCAGTGCCGCAGGCGAAGACCTCGGTCAGGGTGCCGTTCTCGGTGTCGGCCTGCCACTGCTCGGCGGACACCCGGCGCTCCTCCGCCTCGTAGCCGAGGTCGCGGGCGACGGTCAGCAGGGAGTCGCGGGTGACGCCCTCCAGGATCGAGCCGGTCAGCGTCGGGGTGACGATCTTGTTGCCGTACACGAAGTACAGGTTCATGCCGCCCAGCTCCTCGACCCAGGTGTGCTCCACGGCGTCGAGGTAGCAGACCTGGTCGCAGCCCTTGGCCGCCGCCTCGGCCTGGGCGAGCAGGGAGGCCGCGTAGTTGCCGCCGGTCTTGGCGTCGCCCATGCCGCCCGGGACGGCGCGGACGCGGTCCTCCGAGAGCCAGATGGAGACCGGCTTCACGCCGCCCGCGAAGTAGGCGCCGGCCGGGGAGGCGATCACGATGAAGAGGTACTCGTTGGCGGGCTTGACGCCGAGCCCCACCTCGGTGGCGATCATGAACGGGCGCAGGTAGAGGGACTCCTCGCCGCCGTGCTCCGGCACCCACCCCTTGTCCTGCTGGACCAGCAGGTCGCACGCCTCGATGAAGGTCTCGACCGGCAGCTCGGGCATGGCCAGACGACGCGCGGAGCGCTGGAAGCGCTGGGCGTTCATCTCCGGGCGGAAGGTGGCGACCGAGCCGTCGGGGCGGCGGTAGGCCTTGAGACCCTCGAAGATCTCCTGCGCGTAGTGCAGGACGTTGGTGGCGGGGTCGAGGGAGATCGGAGCGTACGGAACGAGCTGGCCGTCGTGCCAGCCGCGGCCCTCGGTCCACCGGATGGTCACCATGTGGTCGGTGAAGTGGCGGCCGAACCCGGGGTTGGCCAGGACCGCCTTCCGCTCGGTGGCGGAGAGCGGGTTGGCGGAGGGCTTCAGCTCGATCGTGGGCGTCGTCATGTGTGGTTGTCCTTCACCGGTTGTGTTGACGGGCCGCGCTCACGCCCCGTACCGCCCGTGGCGGCGGTGCGGGCGTCCGAGCATTCCCTCATACCGCGGCTCCTCGTTCGATTATCGCAAGCGGGGAGTCGATGGGGCTCCCCCTGCGCGGGCGAAGCCCGGAGCACAAGGGGAGAAACGGTGTGAACGCGACTCCTGGGGTGACCCGGGAGTGGGTCGATGGTGGCACCCGGCGGCGGACATGCGAAAGCCGCCGGGCCTGTCGGGACCCGGCGGCTTCTGTCGTCAGCGAGCGGCGCGGGTCACCCGGCTACTCGTACGACAAGCGCGTCGCCGATCTCGTCGGTGGTGCGGGCGGGACCGCCCGCGCGCTCGGCCAGGTCGGCGGAGACGGCCTCCTCGATCCGGGCGGCCTCGGCCTCATGCCCGAGGTGGCGCAGCAGCAGGGCGACCGAGAGGACGGTGGCCGAGGGGTCGGCCTTGCCCTGGCCCGCGATGTCGGGCGCCGAGCCGTGCACGGGCTCGAACATCGACGGGAAGGCGCCGGAGGGGTTGATGTTGCCGGAGGCCGCGACCCCGATCCCGCCGGAGACGGCGGCGGCGAGGTCGGTGATGATGTCGCCGAAGAGGTTGTCGGTGACGATCACATCGAAGCGCTCGGGCTGGGTGACCAGGTAGATCGTCGCCGCGTCCACATGCATGTACTCGGTGGTGACCTCGGGGAACTCCTCGCCGACCTGGTGGAAGATGTCGGTCCAGAGGTGCCCGGCGTGCACCAGCACATTGTTCTTGTGGACGAGGGCCAGCTTCTTGCGGGGGCGGGCCTGGGCGCGGGCGTAGGCGTCGCGCACCACGCGCTCGATGCCGAAGGCCGTGTTCAGCGAGACCTCGGTGGCCACGGCGTGCGGGGTGCCGGAGCGGATGGTGCCGCCGTTGCCCGTGTAGGGGCCCTCGGTGCCCTCGCGGACCACCACGAAGTCGATCTCGGGCTGTCCGGCGAGCGGGGTCGCCACGCCCGGGAGCAGCTTGGAGGGCCGCAGGTTGACGTGGTGGTCGAAGGCGAAGCGGAGCTTGAGCAGGAAGCCGCGCTCCAGGACGCCGGAGGGGACCGACGGGTCGCCGATCGCGCCCAGCAGGATCGCGTCGTGCCGCGCCAGCTGCTCCAGGTCGGCGTCGGTGAGGGTCTCACCGGTGGCGTGGTAGCGCCGGGCGCCGAAGTCGTACGGGGTGGTCTCCAGCTTCACATCCTGCGGAAGGACGGCGGAGAGGACCTTCAGCCCCTGGGCCACGACCTCCTGGCCGATGCCGTCACCGGGGATCACTGCGAGATTGATGCTGCGAGACATGACGGGCACCGTACTCCTTGTCCCATGGGATGACACACGTTGTCCGGGATACGGACAGGGGGCGAGTCCCGGCGCACGCCGGTTCCCTCCGTACGGCACAGGTCCGGGGTGCGGCGCGGTGGACCCGCGCCGCACCCCTCGGGGGCGGCTCCCGGTGTCGGACGTCAGGGTGTCGCGGCTGCTCAGTGGCCGGTCTCGCCGCCGTTGTCCCGGCGGTCGAGGGCGCGCTGGAGCGCGGCGGCGGCTTTCTTGCGGTCGGTGTCACTCGTACGGGAAGCGTGACGGACTCGGCGGCGGGCGGTCGTCTCGGCCATGGGAAATCGACTCCTTCGAGATCCGGGAGTGCGGAAGGGATTTTCGAGACGCCGGAGGGCGGGGAGCGGTGCCGCAGGGGTGTCCTGCATCGGGCCCGGCTCACGACCGCCATTCGCTGGATCGAGCGAGACGTTCGGCTCCTTCCAAGCTAAGCGAGGAGCGCGTATCTGTCTCCACGATTACTCGGACTTCCTACTATCTGAGACGGACGGGCGGGCGGACCCGGCCCGTTCCGGTCACCCGCAGCCGGACCACGTCACGGTCCCGCCGTCAGAGCACGTCGCCGTCCCGCCAGTCGAAGACCAGCTTGTGCCGGGGGTCGAGCGGCCCCGCCGCGGCCGGGCGTACGAAGGTGCAGTCCTCCTCGTCGCGCAGCCGGACTTCACCCCGGGGGCCGAGGGCGTACAGCCGGCCGGACCACAGCTGCCAGCCCCGGGCCCGGTAGAGGGCGGCGCCCTGGTCGCTCGCGGAGAGCGCGCCGAGATCGTAGGCGCCGTCGACGATCCGTTCGATCTCGGCCATGACCCGGCCGCCGTGCCCCCGGCGCCGTGCGTCCGGGCGCACCCCCACGCCCTCGACATAGCCGACGCGCAGCCAGCGCTTGCGGTACCGGACGCGCCGCTGGACGACGGATCCATGGGCGGCGAGGCCGTGCTCGTCGCTCACCAGGACATGCATCCCGCCGAGCCCGTGCTCCCACTCCTCGTCGTCGTAGTCGCCCTCGAAGGCCGCGTCCAGCAGGGCGCGGGCGGCGCCCCGTTCGGCGGGGTCGAGGTCGGCGGTGTGCACGCTGCGCAGACGGGTGGCCACCGGATCAGTATGGGCCCTTCGTCCCGGCTCGCCAGGGCCCGACGCTCCCCGGTCGCGGCGGGCCCCGTACCGGGCCGGACATGACGACCGCCCCCGGCCCGGGTGCGGAACCTCGGGGCGGGGGCGGTGTTCAGGGGGGTGTCAGCCCATGTGCGGGTAGGTGTAGTCGGTCGGCGCGATCAGCGCCTCCTTGATGGCGCGGGTCAGCGTCCAGCGCAGCAGGTTCTGCGGCGCGCCCGCCTTGTCGTTGGTGCCCGAGGCGCGGCCGCCGCCGAACGGCTGCTGGCCGACCACGGCACCGGTCGACTTGTCGTTGATGTAGAAGTTGCCGGCCGCGTAGCGCAGCTTGTCCATCGTGTACGCCGCGGCGGCACGGTCGCCCGAGATGACCGAGCCCGTCAGCGCGTAGTCGGAGACCGACTCCATCTGGGTCAGCATCTCGTCGTACTTCTCGTCGTCGTAGACGTGCACCGCGAGGACCGGGCCGAAGTACTCGGTGGTGAAGACCTCGTTCTCCGGGTCGGTGCACTCGATGACGGTCGGCCGGACGAAGTAGCCGACCGAGTCGTCGTAGGTGCCGCCCGCGACGACGGTGCACGCCGGGTCCTGCCGGGCGCGGTCGATGGCGGCCTTGTTCTTGGCGAAGGCACGCTCGTCGATCACGGCGCCGATGAAGTTCGACAGGTCGGTGACATCGCCCATGGTCAGCTGGTCGACCTCGGCCGCGAACTCCTCCTTGAAGCCGGAGTTCCAGATCGAGGCCGGGACGTAGGCGCGGGAGGTGGCCGAGCACTTCTGGCCCTGGTACTCGAAGGCACCGCGGGTGAGCGCCGTCTTGAGGACCGCGCGGTCGGCGCTCGGGTGCGCCACCACGAAGTCCTTGCCGCCCGTCTCGCCGACCAGGCGCGGGTAGGAGCGGTACTTCTCGATGTTGGTGCCGACCGTCTTCCACAGGTACTGGAAGGTCTTGGTCGAACCGGTGAAGTGGATGCCCGCGAGGTCGCGGTGCTCAAGGGCGACCTCGGAGACCGCGATGCCGTCACCGGTGACCAGGTTGATGACGCCCTTGGGCAGGCCCGCCTCCTCCAGCAGCTGCATCAGCAGCACGGCGGCGTGGGTCTGGGTCGGGGACGGCTTCCAGACCACCACGTTGCCCATGAGGGCGGGGGCGGTGGGCAGGTTGGCCGCGATCGCCGAGAAGTTGAACGGGGTGATCGCGTAGACGAAGCCCTCCAGCGGGCGGTGGTCCAGGCGGTTCCACACGCCCGGGGAGTTCGCCGGGGGCTGCTCGGCCAGGATCTGGCGGGCGTAGTGGACGTTGAAGCGCCAGAAGTCGACCAGCTCGCAGGGGCTGTCGATCTCCGCCTGCTGGGCGGTCTTCGACTGGCCGAGCATGGTGGAGGCGGCGATGGTCTCGCGCCAGGGTCCGGCCAGCAGCTCGGCGGCGCGCAGGATGATCGCGGCGCGGTCGTCGAAGGACATCGCGCGCCAGGCGGGGGCGGCGGCGAGGGCCGCGTCGACGGCGTCCTGCGCGTCCTGGCGGGTGGCGTGGCGCAGGGTGCCGAGGACCGCCTTGTGGTTGTGCGGCTGCACGACCTGGAACGGCTCGCCGCCGCCCATGCGCTTCTCGCCGCCGATGGTGCACGGCAGGTCGATCGGGTTGTCGGCCAGCTCCTTGAGCTTGGCCTCCAGCCGGGCGCGCTCGGGCGAACCAGGGGCGTAGCCGTGCACCGGCTCGTTGACGGGGGTGGGGACCTGGGTGACAGCGTCCATGGGTTCCGTGACTCCTTTTGCGAGCGGGTGGTTGTCAGCTCTTGGTGAGGACCGAGCGGGCGAAGAAGCGGAGGTTCGCCGGCTTCTCGGCCAGACGGCGCATGAAGTAGCCGTACCAGTCCGTGCCGTAGGCGGTGTAGACACGCATACGGTGCCCCTCGGCGGCCAGCCGCAGATGCTCCTCGCCGCGGATGCCGTACAGCATCTGGAACTCGTACTCGTCCAGCTTGCGCCCGGCGCGCCGGGCGATGTCCTGTGCGATGGCGATGATCCTCGGGTCGTGCGAGCCGATCATCGGGTATCCCTCGCCCTCCATGAGGGTCCTCAGGATGCGGATGTACGCCTTGTCGATCTCGTGCCTGTTCTGGTACGCGACCGACGCGGGCTCCTTGTAGGCACCCTTCACGATACGCACCCGGCTGCCGCTCTCGGCGAGCCGCCGGGCGTCGGCCTCGGTGCGGAAGAGATAGGCCTGGATCACACAGCCGGTGGCCGGGAAGTCCTTCCGCAGCTCCTCGTGGATGGCGAACATCGAGTCGAGGGTGGTGTGGTCCTCGGCGTCCAGGGTGACCGTGGTGCCGATCGCGGCGGCGGCCTCGACGACCGGGCGCACATTGGCGAGGGCCAGCTCGTGGCCGCCGGGCAGAGCCTGGCCGAACATCGACAGCTTGACGGACATCTCCGCCTTCGGGCCGAGCTCCAGCTCCTTCAGGCGGCCGATCAGCTCCAGATAGGCGTCCCGGGCCGCGGCGGCCTGCTCGGGGGTGGTGATGTCCTCACCGACGACGTCCATGGTGACTTCGAGGCCCTGGGCGGTGAGGTCCCCGATGATCGGGACGATCTGGTCGACGGTCTCGCCGGGGATGAAGCGGTCGACGACCGGCTTCGTCACCGGGGCGGCCGAAATCATCCGACGCATCCGGTCGCTGCGCGACGCGGCGAGAATCACGGGACCCAGCACGGGGCACCTCCACAAGGGCAACAGGAGGCCGAATCCCGACCATTCGGGTACGGCACGGAGAACCACCGTGAAACCTATGGATTGCTTTGATCGTCGGCCATCGACAGCTGTCACGCATCCGTGCCCTGGATCTCAGACATCTGTATGAGCGGGACGGGAGAATGCGGGAGAATGCCCCTGTGGCGGATGTTTTCAAGCCGGGCCGGGGCGACTACCAAGAACTCGTCGACGAGATCTCGGCGCTGCTCGGCGCCCCGGCGACCCTGGAGAACCGGGACTTCGAACTGATCGCCTTCGCCGCCTACGACAGCGGGGACGGCGAGTTCGACGAGGCCTCCCTCGACCCGGTGCGCACCCGCTCGATCCTCACCCGCCGCTCCACCGCGGCGGTGCGCTCCTGGTTCGAGGGCTTCGGCATCGCCCGCGCGGCCGCGCCCGTGCGCATCCCGCCGACCCCGGAGGCAGGCGTCTACCGGGGAAGGATCTGCCTGCCGGTACGCCATCGGGGTGTCGTCCTCGGCTATGTGTGGCTCCTCGCGGACGAGCCGGGCCCCTCGGAGGCGCAGCTGTCCGCCGCGATGGAGGTCGCGGCCCGTATCGGGGCGCTGCTCTCCGACGAGGTGCAGGCGGGCGCGGACCTGACCCGCGAGCTGCGCGCGGTGCTGACCGCCGGGCCCGGCTGGCAGCTGGAGGCGGCGGTGGCCGAACTGCGGACGGCGCTGGGCGCGCGCGGCGAGGGCCTGCACACCATGGTCTGCGTCGCCCCCTGGCCCTCGGCCGATCCGGACGACGCGCCCTCGGTGCGTACGGTCCCGGCCGCGACGGCGCTGTGCACGGTGCCCTGGGGCACGGCGGGCCAGAGCCTGGCGCTGCTGGTGCGGCTGCGCTCGGCGGACGTTCCGGCCCCGGCGCTCACGGCGGCCGCGCGGCTGCTGCGGGAGGCGGAGGGCGGCCGGGGCGGGGCGCGGACGGCGGCCGGGGTGGCGGGCGCCCGCCACGGGCTGGCCGAGCTGGGCACCGCCTGGCAGGAGGCGTCGGCGGCGGCCCGCGCGGCCCTCGCGGAGCCCCGGTTCGGGCCGGTCGCCCAGTGGTCGGCGATCGGGCCCTACCGGCTGCTGACGTCACTGCCCCCCGAGGCGGCCCACGACCCTGCCGTACGGGTGCTGCTGGCCCCTCCCCACCGGGAACTCGCCCGCACGGCCGAGGTGTTCCTCGACTGCGCGGGCCAGGCGGGCCGCACCGCGGCGGAACTGGGCATCCACCGCCAGACCCTCTACTACCGCCTCTCCCGCGTCGAACAGCTCACCGGTCTCGACCTGGACGACGGCGAGGACCGCCTGCTGCTCCATATGGCGCTCAAGGGCCACCGGCTGTGAACCGCGGCATCGGCCGCCGAGGCACGGAAACGCCTGACGGGCCGGTGGACCGGCCCGTCAGGCGTACAGGGTGAGGGCCTCCGGGGGGACCGGAGACGCCGGTGTCAGACCAGGTTCACCGAACGGGCGGAGGTCGCGCCGATCTCCTCGGCCACCTCCGTCAGCACGTGCTGCGGCACCGTGTCGTCGACCGTGAGGACCGCGAGGGCCTCGCCGCCCGCGATGTCACGGGCGACCTGCATGCCCGCGATGTTGATCCCGGCCTCGCCGAGGATGCGGCCCAGGGTGCCGACCACACCCGGACGGTCGCTGTAGCGCACCACGACCATGTGGTCCGCGAGGGCCAGGTCCACGTCGTAGTCGCCCACCGCCACGATCTTCTGATGGTGCTTCGGACCGGCCAGCGTGCCGGACACCGACACCTCCTCGCCGTCCGCGAGCGTGCCGCGCACGGTGACCACATTGCGGTGGTCCGAGGCCTCGGAGCTGGTGGTCAGACGTACCTCGACACCGCGCTCCTGGGCGAAGAGCGGAGCGTTGACGTACGAGACCGTCTCGGCGACCACGTCTTCGAACACGCCCTTGAGCGCCGACAGTTCGAGCACCTTCACATCGTGCTGGGTGATCTCGCCGTAGACCTCGACGTCGAGCCGGACGGCGACCTCGCCCGCGAGCGCGGTGAAGATGCGGCCGAGCTTCTCGGCGAGCGGCAGACCGGGCTTGACGTCCTCGGCGATGACACCGCCCTGGACGTTCACCGCGTCCGGCACCAGTTCACCGGCGAGTGCCAGGCGCACCGACTTGGCGACCGCGATGCCCGCCTTCTCCTGCGCCTCGTCGGTGGAGGCGCCCAGGTGCGGGGTGCACACGACCTGGTCCAGCTCGAACAGCGGGGAGTCCGTGCAGGGCTCCTTGGTGTACACGTCCAGGCCCGCTCCCGCGACCCGGCCCTCCTTGAGCGCCGAGTAGAGCGCCTCCTCGTCGACGATGCCCCCGCGGGCGGCGTTGACGACACGGACGCTCGGCTTGACCTTGTGCAGCGCCTCGTCGCCGATCAGACCGAGGGTCTCGGGGGTCTTCGGCAGATGGACGGTGATGAAGTCGGAGACCTCGAGCAGCTCGTCCAGGGACAGCACCTTGACGCCCATCTGCGCGGCCCGGGCGGGCTGCACATACGGGTCGTAGGCGACGACCTTCATGCCGAAGGCGGACATCCGCTGGGCGACCAGGGCGCCGATGCGGCCGAGGCCGACCACGCCGAGCGTCTTCTCGGCCAGCTCGACGCCGGTGTACTTGCTGCGCTTCCACTCGGAGTTCTTCAGCGCGGCGTTCGCCTGCGGGATGTTGCGGGCGGTGGAGATGATCAGACCGCAGGCCAGCTCGGCGGCGGTCACGATGTTCGAGGTGGGGGCGTTGACCACCATCACACCGGCCTTGGTGGCGGCGGACACGTCCACGTTGTCCAGGCCGACGCCGGCCCGCGCGACGACCTTCAGCTTCCGCGCGGCGGCGACGGCCTCGGCGTCGACCTTGGTCGCGGAGCGGATCAGGATGGCGTCGACGTCGGCGATCGCAGACAGCAGCTCCGTACGGTCCGCGCCGTTGCAGTGCCGGATCTCGAAGTCGGGTCCGAGTGCGTCGACGGTCGCGGGCGACAGCTCTTCAGCGATGAGTACCGTGGCTTTTCGACTGGGGTACGAGCTCACGTGAGTCCTCACAAATCCAATGCGGACGGCCGTCCCGACGGCCGCATGCGGTGGAGGGGTGCTAGCCGCGTGGAAGACGCACGACGCTGTGGGCCTGAACGCGATTGTTGTGCAGCAGTGTAGTGGCGCCACACGCGTTGTTCTGCGCCGCTGCGGAAGGATCACCCGTCCGTGGCCGGACGGGAGGGACGGCGTCCCCGGGGGACGCCGTCGCCGGTGTGCCGAGGGGGGCCGGAGCGCAGTGCTCGGGCCCCCCTCGGCCGTGGGGCTTACGCCTCCTCGTCGACCCAGCTCATGAGCTTGCGCAGCTCCTTGCCGGTGGTCTCGAGCAGGTGCTCGGAGTCCTGCTTCTTGTACTCGTTGTACTTCTTCAGACCGCCGTGGTACTCGTCCATCCAGTTGCGGGCGAAGGTGCCGTCCTGGATCTCGGCGAGGACCTGCTTCATCTCGGCCTTGGTGGCGTCCGTGATGATCCGGGGGCCGGTGACGTAGTCGCCCCACTCGGCGGTCTCGGAGATCGACCAGCGCATCTTCTCCAGACCGCCCTCGTACATGAGGTCGACGATCAGCTTCAGCTCGTGCAGGCACTCGAAGTAGGCGATCTCCGGCTGGTAGCCCGCCTCGGTGAGGGTCTCGAAGCCCGCCTTCACCAGCGCGGCCGTACCGCCGCACAGCACCGCCTGCTCGCCGAAGAGATCCGTCTCGGTCTCCTCGGTGAAGGTCGTCTTGATGACACCGGCGCGGGTGCCGCCGATGGCCTTG
Source organism: Streptomyces sp. NPDC052040 (assembly GCF_044548405.1). Lineage (NCBI taxonomy): Bacteria > Bacillati > Actinomycetota > Actinomycetes > Kitasatosporales > Streptomycetaceae > Streptomyces > Streptomyces sp. NPDC052040. The sequence continues at coordinate 239,988 of NZ_JBIUBV010000007.1, forward strand.
GCGTACGACAGCGCCAGCGCGAACGCGTCGCCCGAGGCGTCCTGCTCGACGGCCGCGATACAGGGCACACCGCGGCCCTCCTCGTACTGGCGGCGCACCAGGTGGCCCGGGCCCTTGGGGGCGACCATGCAGACGTCGGTGCCCGCCGGGGGCTTGATGAAGCCGAAGCGGATGTTGAAGCCATGGCCGAAGAAGAGCGCGTCGCCGTCCTTCAGATGGGGGGCGATGGACTCCTCGTAGACCTGGGCCTGGATCGGGTCCGGGACCAGGATCATGATCACGTCGGCCTCGGCGGCGGCCTCGGCCGGGGTCACCACGCGCAGGCCCTGCTCCTCGGCCTTGACCTTGGACTTCGAGCCCTCGTGCAGACCGACCCGCACGTCGACACCCGAGTCGCGCAGCGACAGCGCGTGGGCGTGGCCCTGGCTGCCGTAGCCGATGACCGCGACCTTGCGGCCCTGGATGATGGACAGGTCGGCGTCGGCGTCGTAGAACAGCTCGGCCACTTTGGGTTCTCTCCTTGGGTGCGGATCGTGCGTCCCACCGTATGACGGCGGGGAGAGGAAAAGGATCGGGGTCTCGGAATACGGGCGGCCGACGGCCTGCCGGCCGCCCGTGTCCGGTGGTGCGGGACGGGTCCGGTGCCGCCTAGGCGGTACGGTCCAGGGCGCGCAGCGAGCGGTCCGTGATCGAACGGGCGCCGCGGCCGATGGCGATGGTGCCGGACTGGACCAGCTCCTTGATGCCGTACGGTTCCAGCATCTTGAGCATGGCGGACAGCTTGTCGTTGCTGCCGGTGGCCTCGATGGTGACGGCCTCCGGGGAGACGTCCACCGTCTTGGCGCGGAACAGCTGGACGATCTCGACGACCTGGGAGCGCGTCTCGTTGTCGGCGCGGACCTTCACCAGAACGAGTTCACGCTGAACGGCCTGGGACGGCTCCAGTTCGACGATCTTCAGGACGTTGACGAGCTTGTTGAGCTGCTTGGTGACCTGTTCGAGCGGCAGGTCCTCGACATTCACCACGATGGTGATGCGGGAGATGTCGGGGTGCTCGGTGACACCGACCGCGAGCGAGTCGATGTTGAAGCCGCGGCGGGAGAACAGGGCGGCGATCCGGGCGAGGATGCCGGGCGTGTTCTCGACGAGGACCGAGAGGGTGTGCTTGGACATGGTTCTCACTCAGCTCTCTCAGTCGTCTTCGTTGTCGCCGAAGTCGGGGCGGACGTCCCGGGCAGCCATGATCTCGTCGTTGGAGGTGCCTGCGGCGACCATCGGCCACACCATGGCGTCCTCGTGGACGATGAAGTCGACGACCACGGGCCGGTCGTTGACCGAGTTCGCCTCTTCGATGACCTTGTCGAGGTCGTCCGGGGACTCACAGCGGATGGCGTAACAGCCCATGGCCTCCGACAGCTTCACGAAGTCGGGGACCCGGGTGCCCGCGGCCGCGCCCGGGGCCTTGGGCTCGGCGCCCGGCCCGGAGTGCAGCACGGTGTTGGAGTACCGCTGGTTGTAGAAGAGGGTCTGCCACTGGCGGACCATCCCGAGGGCGCCGTTGTTGATGATGGCGACCTTGATCGGGATGTTGTTCAGGGCGCAGGTGGTCAGTTCCTGATTGGTCATCTGGAAGCAGCCGTCGCCGTCGATCGCCCAGACCGCGCGGTCCGGGGCACCGGCCTTGGCGCCCATCGCGGCCGGGACGGCATAGCCCATCGTTCCCGCGCCGCCGGAGTTCAGCCAGCTGGCGGGCCGGTCGTACTGGATGAAGTGCGCGGCCCACATCTGGTGCTGGCCGACGCCCGCCGCGAAGATCGTGCCCTCCGGGGCGAGCCGGCCGATGCGCTCGATGACCTGCTGCGGGGAGAGGGTGCCGTCCTCCGGCAGGTCGTAGCCCAGCGGATAGGTGTCGCGCCAGCGGTCCAGGTCCTTCCACCAGGCGGTGTAGTCGCCCCGGTGGCCGTCGGCGTACTCCTTCTGGACGGCCTGGACGAGGTCGGCGATGACCTCCCGGGCGTCGCCGACGATCGGCACGTCGGCGGCCCGGTTCTTGCCGATCTCGGCCGGGTCGATATCGGCGTGGACGATCTTGGCGTGCGGCGCGAAGCTGTCCAGCTTGCCGGTGACGCGGTCGTCGAAGCGGGCTCCGAGGGCGACGATCAGGTCGGCCTTCTGTAGCGCGGTGACGGCGGTGACCGCACCGTGCATGCCCGGCATTCCCACGTGCAGCGGGTGGCTGTCGGGGAATGCGCCGAGCGCCATCAGGGTGGTGGTGACGGGCGCTCCGGTGAGTTCGGCGAGGACCTTCAGCTCGGCGGTGGCCTTGGCCTTCAGCACGCCGCCGCCGACGTAGAGGACGGGCCTGCGGGCGGCGGTGATCAGCTTGGCGGCCTCGCGGATCTGCTTGGCGTGCGGCTTGGTCACCGGCCGGTAGCCGGGCAGGTCGGTGACCGGCGGCCAGCTGAAGGTGGTCCGCGCCTGGAGGGCGTCCTTGGCGATGTCGACCAGGACCGGGCCCGGGCGGCCGGTGGAGGCGATGTGGAAGGCCTCCGCGATGGTCCGGGGGATGTCCTCGGCCTTGGTCACCAGGAAGTTGTGCTTGGTGATCGGCATGGTGATGCCGACGATGTCCGCCTCCTGGAAGGCGTCGGTGCCGATCGCCTTGGAGGCGACCTGGCCGGTGATCGCGACCAGCGGCACCGAGTCCATGTGGGCGTCCGCGATGGGGGTGACCAGATTGGTGGCGCCGGGTCCGGAGGTCGCCATGCAGACGCCGACCCGGCCGGTGGCCTGGGCGTAGCCCGTGGCCGCGTGGCCCGCGCCCTGCTCGTGCCGCACCAGCACGTGCCGCACCCGCCGGGAGTCCATCAGCGGGTCGTAGGCCGGAAGGATCGCACCGCCGGGAATGCCGAATACCGTGTCGGCGCCGACCTCCTCGAGAGAGCGGATGAGGGACTGCGCACCCGTGACGTGCTCGGGCGCCAGCTGGTGTCCTCCGGATCGGGGCCGCGGCTGCGGGTGAGGGGCCCCGGTGGCCTGCTCGGTCATCGTCATTCTCTTCTCGATGCTGAGGGTTTTTGCGAGGTTCGGGCAGTGTTCGACAGGTGCGTGTGCAACAAAAAACCCCTCGTGCCGGAAGGCAAGCGAGGGGAGCGCGCCGGGAGTGGTCGCTGGGTGTTCCGGTTCATGTCCGGTGGGTCCCAGCTCAGCCGACGCGCTGTCCAAGTACGAGAATTCGGGTGCGCATGGCACTGACCCTCCCCCCGGGGCGCCATGACTGTCAAGTGGGTGGGACGGGAGTCTCATTATGTGAGCGTAGGGTCGAGCCACCACCGAAAACCGCAGGCACACCGCCTGTGTACAGCGCCGCTCCGCCGACCGCGAAGGCCGGGGCGGGCTCCATCGGGCCGCGCGGCACGGGACATTGACCGGAACCGAGCGCCCGGCGCAGCCGGTACTCGTCCAGTGGTCCCGAGAATGCCATGCCCTGACCGTGTGTACACCCCATGGCGCGCAGCGCGACCACTTGCTCGGGCAGATCCACGCCGTCGGCGACGGACTGGAGGCCGAGGTCCGTGGCGATGCGCAGCAGCCCGCTGGTGATCTTGTGCAGCCGGGCGGACTCCACGACCCCCTCGACCAGGCCCCGGTCGAGCTTGAGGATGTCGACGGGGAGGCGGCGCAGTGCCGTCATGGCGGCATAGCCGCTGCCGAGGCCGTCCAGGGCGATCCGGACGCCGATCCGGCGCAGTGCGCCGAGCCTGCGCTCCAGCTCCTCCAGGGCGATCCCCGGGTCGATGTCGGACAACTCGATGATCAGCGCGCCCGAGGCCAGTCCGTGCCGGGTGAGCAGGGCCTCGACCGAGCCGAGGGGCAGGGAGCGGTCGAGCAGCCGACGGGCGCTCATCCGGACGGCGACGGGCACGGCGAGACCGGTGGCGGTGCGTTCGGCGGCCTGCTCGACGGCCTGCTCCAGTGTCCAGCGGCCCAGTTCGGCGGCCTTGTCGCTGCCTTCGGAGACCCTCAGAAACTCCGTCGGGGTGAAGAGCACCCCCTGGGAGGAGCGCCAGCGGGCCTGGGCGCTGACGGAGGTGATCCGGCCGTCCTCCAGCGAGACCACCGGCTGGTGCAGCAGGGTGAACTCCCCGTCGTGCAGCGCGGCCCGCAGCCGGGTGGCCAGCTCGGTCTTCCGCACGGCGTCCTGCTGCATCTGGGGCCCGTACAGCTCGACCCGGTCCTTGCCCGCCGCTTTGGCCCGGTACATGGCGAGGTCGGCGTTGCGCAGCAGTTCGCCCGCGCCGAGCCCCGGCTCCGCGAAGGCCACGCCGATGGACGCGGCCACCCGGACATCGTTGCCGTCGATGTCGTACGGCTGCGAGAGGGTGAGCCGCAGCCGGTCGGCGAGCTCCAGGATGTGCCCCTCGTGGGCGGCGTGGTCGTGGGTGGCGTCGCCGACGATGAGGGCCGCGAACTCGTCCCCGCCCAGACGGGCGGCGGTGTCCCCCTGGCGGACCGAGTCCTGGAGTCTGCGGGCGGCCTGCACCAGCAGCTCGTCGCCGGCCTGGTGCCCGATCGTGTCGTTGACCGCCTTGAAGCCGTCCAGGTCGATGAAGAGGACCGCCGTGTTGCGCAGGGCCGGGCCGCGGTCGGAGGAGCGGCGGCCGGACAGCGCCTGCTGCACGCGCCGGGTGAACAGGGCGCGGTTGGGCAGGTCGGTGAGCGGGTCGTGCTCGGCGTTGTGCTGGAGCTGCGCCTGGAGCCGTACGCGCTCGGTGACGTCCCGGCTGTTGAGGATCAGGCCGCCCTCGTGGCGGTTGACGGTGGACTCGACGTTGAGCCAGCCGCCGTGGCCGGAGCGGAAGCGGCACTCGATGCGGGTGGTGGGCTCCTCGAAGTGGCTGGCGGTGAGGAAGCGCCGCACCTCGTGCACCACGCAGCCCAGGTCCTCGGGGTGGATGAGGGCGGCCAGTTCGGTGCCGACCAGGTCCTCGGCGGGGCGTCCGTAGACACCCGCGGCGGCCGGGGAGACATAGCGGAGGATGCCGCTGGGCGCGGCGATCATGATGACGTCGCTGGATCCCTGCACCAGGGAGCGGAAGTGGTTCTCCTTCTCCGCCAGTTCCTGGGTGAGGGTGATGTTGTCGAGCAGCATGATGCCCTGGCGGACGACGAGCGCGAGCACCACGGCTCCCGCGGTGATGAGCACCACGCGGTCGACGCTGTGGCCGTTGAGGACGTTGTAGAGGATCCCCAGGGTGCAGACCGCGGCGGCCAGATAGGGCGTGAGCGCGGCCAGCGAGCCGTAGATCGGCCGGGTGGCCGGGTATCCGCGGTCGTGCCCCTGGGGAACACCGGCCGGATACCGGCCCTGGACCGGCTGTCCGAGGTAGGCGGGGCCCGTCTGCCGCGGGAGCGAGGGCGCCGGTGCCGTGCGGTGGCCCGCCGGGCCCGGATACGGGCGGCTGCGGCCCGGGATGTGTTCGTGCACCACGCGTGCGTACGGGTCGCGCGGCGGCCGCTGCCCGACACCGACCCAGGGTGCGTAGGCGAGGAGCAGCGAGCCGGAGAACCAGCCCGCGTCGAGCAGTTGGCCCGAGTGGTAGCTGTTGTGCAGCAGCGGCGAGGTGAAGAGCGCGTCGCACATCACGGTCAGGGCGAGCGCGCCGATGGCGGTGTTGACCGCCGACCGGTTGACCGCCGAGCGCCGGAAGTGCAGGGCGACCACCATGCTGATCAGCGCGATGTCCAGCAGCGGGTAGGCGAGCGACAGTGCGGTGTGCGCCACGCTCGGCCCGTCGAACTTCGCCGCCTGGGCGAGGGCGAGGCTCCACGACAGGGTGAGCAGCGAGCCGCCGATGAGCCATGCGTCGAGCGCGAGGCAGACCCAGCCCGCCTTGGTGACGGGCCTTTTGGCGAGCACGAGCAGTCCTACGATGGCGGGCGGAGCGAAGCAGAGGAAGAAGAAGTCGGCGCAGCTGGGCGACGGGACGGAGCGGTGGAGGACGACCTCGTACCAGCCCCAGACGCCGTTGCCCAGCGCGGCCATGGCGGAGGAGAGCGCGAACAGCAGCCAGGCGGGCCGGAAGCGGCTTCGGCTGCGGCGGGCGTAGACGAAGCAGGAGACGGCCGCAGTGCCCGCCGCGACGCTCAGCCCGAAGTCGCCCATGATGAGCGCGAGGCCCCGGGAGCCCCAGTCGAGCGCGGAACCGACGGCGTATCCCGCGCACACCAGGGCCAGGACCAGTTGCGGGACCAGTCGCGTCCGGCCTTCTGCGGCCGGAGCGCGGACCGGCAGTGCTCCGGCGGAGCTCACCGGATGCTCCCGGCCCTGGGGGCCGCCGGGTCCCGCTGCTCCCGGTGTGCCGGTTGCGCCTGCCTCTTGCGGGCGCCGGGTCCCCGGTACCGGTGCCGGAGGCTGTGGCCGCCCGGGCCGGTGATACCGGGGTGACCGGTGCCTCCACCGGGTCCGCCGTGACCGCGTCTGTGCGTCGCCGCCTGCCAGGGCCGCAGTCCGCGACCCCGCCGCGTCGGATGGTTCGTCCATAGGCCGTGCATCGCCCGTCGCCCCCCTCGCGTGTCTGAAAATTCCGTCCCCGGCGCCGCATGGTGCACGGCGCTGCCCCTGTCCGGGACGATACACCAGTCCCGTCACTCAGGGACATAGCTTCTCTACGCTCAGTGACGACCAGCGAGGATGTGCGTACGTACTGCGTACGAGGGACTGCGGAGCGTACTGGAAGCGGATGGGGAGCCAACACGGGGCAACGCGTGCGCCGGTGGTGCGCCCCGTCGGACCGCGGGAGCGCGGGCGGCGGGACTGGCCGGAAACCTATACCCGGGGACCCTCCCCCTTCTCCCCTCCGCCGCTCCCGCCACCCCGGCGCGCGGGCTCCTCGGCACCGGTCGTCAGGATCACGTTCGCGAGCGGTTCCCCCTGCATGAAACGGTTCAGCTGATCGCTCAGCAGACGGTTGGCGCGGGGCCGGAACGCCGAGCTGGGTCCGCCCATGTGAGGACTGATCAGTACGCCCCGCGCATGCCACAGGGGGTGCCCCGGGGGCAGCGGTTCGGGGTCCGTGACATCGAGGGCGGCGGTGAGGCGGCCGGTCTCCAGCTCGGCCAGCAGGGCCCCGGTGTCGACCACACCGCCGCGCGCGACGTTGACGAGCAGCGCCCCGTCCTTCATCCGGGCCAGAAAATCCTTGCCGACCAGGCCTTTTGACTCCTCGGTGAGGGGCATCGCGAGCACCACGACATCGGCGCCGGGCAGAAGTTCCGGCAATCGGGAGAGAGGATGCACGGGACCGCGCGCCGATTCACGCTCGCGGCGCGCGACGCGCGCCACCCGCGCGAGCTCAAACGGAGCGAGCCGGTCCTCGATGGCGGCGCCCACCGCCCCGTATCCGACGATCAGTACGGACTTGTCGGCGAGCGCGGGGCGGAAACCTGCGCGCCACTCCTCCCGGTCCTGTCCCCGGACGAAGTCGGGGATGCCGCGCAGCGAGGAGAGGATCAGCGTCAGCGCCAGTTCGGCGGTGCTGGCGTCGTGCACCCCGCGCGCGTTGCACAGGCGTACTCCGGCGGGCAGCAGGTGCAGGCCCGGCTCGACGTTGTCGATGCCCGCGGTGAGCGTCTGCACGACCTCGACGGAGGCCATCCGGGCCAGGGGGCGCACCACGGTCGCGGTGTCCTTCATATAGGGCACCACGTAGAAGGCGCACTTGGCCGGGTCGGCGGGGAACTCGGGCCCGCCGTCCCAGAAGAGGTAGTTCGGGCCCCCGGGCAGGTCCTTCAGCTCGTCGGTGCGGAACGGAAGCCATACGTCGACAGTCATGGTCAGGAGGCTATGCGACGGGTCCCCGGCGGCATTGGTTAGTTTGGGGTGCCAGGAAAGGGAGGGCACGGCCAGGTGGAGCGCAGGACGATCGGCGCGGCAACGCTCGAAGTGGGGGCCGTCGGACTCGGATGCATGCCGATGAGCTGGGCGTACTCCGGATCGCGGCAGCGGGGCGAGGAGTCGCTGCGGACGCTGCACCGGGCGCTCGATCTGGGGGTGTCCCTGCTCGACACGGCCGACATGTACGGGCCGTTCACCAATGAGCTGCTGATGGGCCGGGTGCTCAGGGAGCGGCGGCCCGAGGCGTTCGTGTCGACCAAGGTCGGTCTGCTGGCGGGCGAGCAGCACATCGTGGCCAACGGCCGCCCTGGCTATGTGCGACGGGCCTGCGACGCCTCGCTGCGGCGGTTGCAGACGGACGTGATCGACCTGTACCAGCTGCACCGCGCGGATCCGGAGGTGCCCGTCGAGGAGACCTGGGGTGCCATGGCGGAGCTGGTCCGGGCGGGGAAGGTGCGGGCGCTGGGGCTGTGCGCGCTGGGCGCCCGGGGCGGACGGCGGACCGGCGGGCGGCTGCACGACGGCACGATCCGGCAACTGGAGCGGGTGCAGCAGGTGTTCCCGGTGAGCGCGGTGGAGGCCGAGCTGTCGGTGTGGTCGGCGGAGGCCCTGGACGCGCTGCTGCCCTGGTGCGCGGCGCGCGGGGTGGGGTTCCTCGCGGCGATGCCGCTCGGCAACGGCTTTCTGACCGGGACGCTGACACCGGGCGAGGGCTTCGAGCCGGACGATCTGCGGGCCCGGCACCCTCGCTTCACCGCCGAGATGATGGCAGCCAACCAGCCGGTGGTGGCGGGGCTCCGCCGGGTGGCGCGCCGCCACGGCGAGGAGGTGACGCCTGCCCAGGTGGCGCTGGCCTGGGTGCTGGCGCAGGGGCGGCAGGTGGTCCCGGTGCCGGGTGCGAAGCAGGAGCGCTGGGTCAGGGAGAACGCGGGTGCGCCGGGTCTGCGGCTGACCCCGGGGGACCTCGCGGAACTCGCGGGTCTGCCGGGGGCGCGGGGGTCGTGGGACTGAGCGGGGCACGGCCCCCGGTCGGTGGATTTCCCGCTGGCCGGGAACCCGGGGCGGCGCGCGGCCGTATTCAGGGAGGAAGCGCGTCGAAGGGACGGTGCATCGTGCGACGACGTCGGGCCGACCGGGCCACGGCGGCCGTGTCGGCCGTGGCCGCGCTGCTGCTGGCGGCCGGGTGCTCCGCCGGTGGCGGTGACACCTCCGGCACCGGGACCCCGCCGTCCGGCGGCGCCTCGCCGGGGGTGTCCGTGCCCGGGCGGCAGAGCGGGCCGACCCCGCCCGCGAAGGGATCGGTCCGGGTGCTGCGGACGGTCGCCGACCATCTCAGGACGCCCTGGGGACTGGCCCCGCTGCCCGGTGGCGGACTGCTGGTCTCCTCCCGGGACGACGGGACGGTCATCCGGATCGACGGGAAGACCGGGAGAAGGACCGAGCTGGGCCGGGTGCCCGGGGTCGCGGCCGCCGGGGAGGGCGGGCTGCTCGGCATCGCCCTCTCCCCCGGCTATGCCTCGGACCGCATGGTCTACGCCTATCTGACGACCGACTCCGACAACCGCATCGTCCGCATGCGCTACGACCCGGACAAGCCGCCCGGGGAGCAGCTGGGCGCCCCGGACACGGTCTTCAAGGGCATCCCGAAGGGCATGATCCACAACGGCGGCCGGATCGCGTTCGGCCCGGACGGCATGCTGTACGCGGGCACCGGCGAATCCGGCGCCCGGGGCCTGGCACAGGACAGGACGTCCCTCGGCGGCAAGATCCTGCGCATGACCCCGGACGGCGAACCCGCCCCCGGCAACCCCTTCGGGGACTCGGCGGTCTACTCCCTGGGCCACCGCAATGTGCAGGGCCTGGCCTGGGACGGGGAGCAGCGGCTGTTCGCCGCGGAGTTCGGCCAGGACACCTGGGACGAGCTGAACGCGATCGCGCCGGGCGGCAACTACGGCTGGCCGGTGGTCGAGGGCACGGCGTCCGATCCCCGGTTCCGCAATCCGCTCGCCCAGTGGCACACCGACGCCGCCTCCCCCAGCGGTCTCGCCTGGGCCGCCGGTTCGTTGTGGACGGCGGGCCTGCGCGGGCAGCGGCTGTGGCGCGTCCCGCTGGACGGAGTCAAGGCGTCCGCGCCCCCGCAGGCATTCCTCCAGGGCGCGTACGGGCGGCTGCGCACGGTGGTGGCGGCGGGCGGCGACCGGCTGTGGCTGACCACGAGCAACACGGACGGCCGGGGCAGGCCCTCCGGGAGCGACGACCGGATCCTGGAGGTCGAGGTGTCGTAGGCGCATACGCGGGAGCCCCGGCCCTTCCTGGTCCGCGAAGGTCGCGGGGGAAGGTCCGGGGCTCCGGTACGGCCGTGCGGCAGAGGCTCAGCTCGCGGAGGGCAGGCCCAGCAGGACGTCGGTGTACTTGAGGACGGCCAGGAGCAGTCCGATGAGGCCGAGGGCCACACCGCCCCAGGCGACCGACTTGATCCACGCGGGCTGCGTTTTGCCGGGCGCACCGAAGGCCGGGCGGGCCAGGACGACGACGCCGACGATCAGCGCGGCCAGCGCGAACAGGCCGCCCCACAGCGCGGTGGCGTGCCACGCGTTGCCGTAGACCTCCTTGATCTGCTGGGAGACGCTCGCCTGGGACGAGGTCCGCAGCTGGCCCACGAGGGTCTGCCGCGCGGAGGCGACCGTGGAGACCCAGCTCCCGGTGAGGGACACGATGCCGAGCCCGGCCGCGACGACCGCGCCCGCTCCCTGGCCGACCCCCGACGACGCCTCGGCCGCCTGCTCCTCGGCCGCGCCCGCCGGCACGGTCTCCTCGGGCCGCTCGTCCCCCGTCTCGCCGGCCGTCTGCTCGCCCTCGATGGCCTCCACCTTCTCCTCGTCGTTGGTCGTCGGGGCGCCGGTCCCGGCCCCGGTCTCCTCAGCTGTCTTCGTTCCCATGCCTCGCACCGTACGGACGCTGTCTGAGAGGTCTCTTAATGTTCGCGGCGGGCCCTTGCCGCCCGCCACTCGGGCGCGAGCACCGACCACACCTCGGTGTCCTGGCGCACTCCGCGGTAGAGGAAGTTCTGCCGCAGGACGCCGTCCCTGCTCATGCCCAGCCGCCGCGCCACCTGGATGCTCGGTTCGTTGGCGGACGACGCCCACCACTCCACACGGTGGATGCCCCGCTCGTCAATCGCCCAATCGATGAGCACCCGCATGCCACGGGTGACGATCCCCCGGCCGGTCGCGGCGGGCTCCAGCCAGCAGCCTGCCTCGGCCGTGCCGCCCGCGGCGTCGAAGGTCCGGAACAGCACCCCGCCGACCAGCTTCCCCTCCAGCCACAGCCCGTGCAGGCCGCCTGCGTCGGCGGCGCGCTTGTCGGCGTAGGACTGGAGGACGGCCCGGGCGGAGGCCGGGTCCGTGGCGTTCGCCCCGAACGGGATGTGGCGGCCCACGAACTCGCGGCCGCGTTCGAGGTGCGCGAGGAACTCCTCGGCGTGCCAGGGCTCCAGGGGCCGCAGTTCGGCCCCGTCGTCACCGAGGGATATCGCGTACATCCGGCTGTCGCTCCTTCAGCAGTACGTCCACCAGCGCGTCCGCGTCGGCGCGCTGCCCCGGCATCGTCGCACGGCACTCCGGCGGCTCGATGCAGAGGCGCGGCAGGCGGCGCTCCAGCCAGGGCGGCAGCCACCAGTTGGCGCCGCCGAGCAGATGCATCAGGGCGGGGACGAGCAGGGTGCGCAGGACGAACGCGTCCAGGGCGACGGCCGCGGCGAGGCCGATGCCGAACATGGCGATCACCCGGTCGCCCGCGGCCACGAAGGCGAGGAAGACGGAGATCATGATGACGGCCGCCGAGTTGATCACCCGGCTGGTCTCGGCGAGCCCGACCCGGACGGCCCGCCGGTTGTCACCGGTCTCCAGCCACTCCTCGTACATGCGGCTGACCAGGAACACCTGGTAGTCCATGGAGAGGCCGAAGAGCACCGACACCATGATCACGGGAAGGAAGGGCTCGATCGGTCCGGCCCGGCCGAGGCCCAGCAGATCGCTCCCCCAGCCCCACTGGAAGATCGCGACGACCACGCCGAAGGCCGAGGCGACGGCGGCGAGGTTCATCGCGGCGGCCTTGACCGGGATGCCGAAGGACCGGAAGGCGAGCAGCAGCAGGACGGAGCCCAGGCCGATCACCACGCCCACGAACAGGGGCAGCTTGCCGACGATCACGCCCGCGAAGTCGTCGTAGGCGGCGGTCACCCCGCCCACGGACACGTCGAGGGTGGTGCCCCGCTCGGCGCGCGGCAGCACGTCGGCGCGCAGTCGGCTCACCAGGTCGCTGGTCTGCTGGGACTGCGGGGCGGACTGCGGTACGACGGTCAGATAGGCGGTGTCGCCGCCGCCGTTGTAGGTCACCGGGGTCACCGAGGCGACACCCTGGGTGGCCTTGAGGGTGGTGTCCAGGTTGTCGAGGGCGAGCTTGTCCTCGGCGCCGCGGACGGGGGTGACCAGGGTGAGCGGCCCGTTGACGCCGGGTCCGAAGCCGTCGGCGAGCAGGTCGTAGGCCTGCCGGGTGGTCGACGACTTCGGGTCGTTGCCCTGGTCCGAGGTGCCGAGGTGGAGGGAGAGCGTGGGCAGGGCCAGCAGGGCCACCACGGCCAGTGCGACGGCACCGAGCTTCTTGGGGTGCCGTTCGACGAACGCGGACCAGCGGGCGGCGAGCCCGGTCGGCAGCTCCGGCTCGGGCCCGTGCTCCTCCAGCCTGCGCCGCTCGCGCCTGCTCAGGGCGCGGGGCCCGATGTAGGACAGCAGTGCGGGCAGCAGGGTCACGGAGGCCGCGACGGTGAGCAGGACGGTCAGACAGGCGGCGAACGCGACTCCGTTGAGGAAGCCGAGCCGGAGGATCAGCATGCCGAGCAGTGCGATGCACACCGTGGCGCCCGCGAACACGACGGCCCGCCCGGTGGTGGCGACGGCCCCCACGGCGGCCTCCTCCACCGGGCCGCCGCGCTTCAGGATCCGGCGGTGCCGGGTCACGATGAACAGCGCGTAGTCGATGCCGACGCCCAGTCCGATCAGCACCCCGAGCATCGGCGCGAAGTCGGCGACGGTCATGGCGTGGCCCAGCAGGCCGATGCCCGAGTAGGCGGTGCCGACGCCGATCAGGGCGGTCGCGATGGGCAGCAGGGAGGCGGCGAGGGAGCCGAAGGCGAGGAACAGGACCACGGCGGCGACGGCCACACCGACGGCCTCCGCGAGGTGTCCGCCCTTGGGCTGGGTGAGGCCGACGGCGGTGCCGCCCAGTTCCACCTGGAGGCCGCCGGTCCCGGCGGCCTTGGCGGCGTCGACGACGGCCTTGGCCTGGCCCTTGCCGATGTTCTCGCTCGGCTGGTCGAAGGTGACCGTGGCGTAGGCGGTGCGGCCGTCCCGGCTGATCTGGGAGCTGTGGCTGCCCTCGTAGGGGTTGGTGACGGAGGCGACCCCGGGCAGGTGTTCGATCCGGTCCAGGGTGCGGGTCATCGTCTGCTCGACGTCGGCGGCGCGCACCCCGCCGGGGCCGGTGTGCCAGACGATGCTGTCGTTGTCGCCGCCGAGTCCGGGGAAGCCCTTCTGGAGCAGCTGGGCGGCGTGGCCCGCCTCGGTGCCGGGGGCGTCGTAGTGGTTGGAGTAGGCGGAGCCCGCGACAGTGGCGCCCGCCGTGACACCGACGAAGGTGATCAGCCACAGCAGTACGGTGGCCAGGCGGTGGCGTACACACCAGCGGGCGAGGGCTGCCACGAAACGCGCTCCAATGGGGGTGACGGCGTCGTTCTCCGGCCGGGAACAGCCCCGGATGGAACTGGACAGCCCGCAAAGAACGTATGAGCAATCCACAACACTCTGGCAGCAGAAAGAGATCGTTTGCCGCTTTCGTGGGCTTACTCACAGGACCGGTTTCCCCGTCACAGGAATTTCCTGGAAACCCGGTCGCCCCATAAGATTTTCTTCAATGCGCAGCAATGCGCAGCAATGCGCGTCAATGCAAAAGGGGCGGTATATCGGATCGATATACCGCCCCTTTCGGGTGCGTGCGGTGCTTCTCAGCCCTCGCTGACGCCGAGCTTCTCCAGGATCAGCTCCTTGACGCGGGCCGCGTCGGCCTGGCCGCGGGTGGCCTTCATGACCGCGCCGACCAGGGCGCCGGCCGCGGCCACCTTGCCGCCGCGGATCTTGTCCGCGACGCCCGGGTTCCCGGCGATGGCCTCCTCGACGGCGGTGGTCAGCGCACCCTCGTCGGAGACGACCTTGAGACCGCGCTTGTCCACGACCTCGTCCGGGGTGCCCTCGCCCGCGAGGACGCCCTCGATGACCTGGCGGGCCAGCTTGTCGTTCAGGTCCCCGGCGGTGACCAGCTTCGCGACGCGGGCGACCTGCTCCGGGGTGATCGACACGTCGTCCAGGGACTTGCCGGACTCGTTCGCGTGGCGGGCCAGCTCGCCCATCCACCACTTGCGGGCGGAGGGCGCGTCGGCGCCCGCCTCGATGGTGGCGACGATCAGGTCCAGGGCACCCGCGTTGAGGATCGACTGCATGTCGGTCGCGGAGATGCCCCACTCCCCGAGCAGCCGGGTGCGGCGCACCAGGGGCAGCTCGGGCAGCGTCCCGCGCAGTTCCTCGACCCATGCGCGCGCGGGCGCGACGGGCACCAGGTCCGGCTCGGGGAAGTACCGGTAGTCCTCGGCCTCCTCCTTGATGCGGCCGGAGGTCGTGGAGCCGGTGTCCTCGTGGAAGTGCCGGGTCTCCTGGACGATCGTGCCGCCCCCGCCGAGCACCGCGGCGTGCCGCTGGATCTCGAAGCGGGCCGCACGCTCGACGGAACGCAGCGAGTTCACGTTCTTCGTCTCGGACCGGGTGCCGAACCGCTCGGCGCCCTTGGGCATCAGCGACAGGTTCACGTCGCAGCGCATCTGGCCCATTTCCATCCGGGCCTCGGAGACGCCCAGTGCCCGGATCAGCTCGCGCAGCTCGCGGACGTACGCCTTCGCCACCTCGGGGGCGCGCTCGCCCGCGCCGGTGATCGGCTTGGTGACGATCTCGATCAGCGGGATGCCGGCGCGGTTGTAGTCCAGGAGCGAGTGGTCGGCGCCGTGGATGCGGCCGGTGGCACCGCCGACGTGCGTCGACTTGCCGGTGTCCTCCTCCATGTGGGCGCGCTCGATGTCCACACGGAAGGTCTCCCCGTCCTCCAGCTGCACGTCGAGGTAGCCGTTGAAGGCGATCGGCTCGTCGTACTGGGAGGTCTGGAAGTTCTTCGGCATGTCCGGATAGAAGTAGTTCTTCCGGGCGAAGCGGCACCACTCGGCGATCTCGCAGTTCAGCGCGAGGCCGATCCGGATCGCGGACTCCACTCCGGTCGCGTTGACGACCGGGAGGGCGCCGGGCATGCCGAGGCAGGTGGGGCAGGTCTGGGTGTTCGGCCGGGCGCCGAGCGCCGTGGAACAGCCGCAGAACATCTTGGTCCTGGTGCCGAGTTCGACGTGGACCTCAAGGCCCATGACGGGGTCGTACGACGCCAGTGCGTCCTCGTACGACACCAGGTCGGTCGTGGTGGTCACGGTGAAACTTCCCTCTCAGCCCAGCAGGACGTCGTCGTCGCCCAGCCGCTTCAGCTCGCGGTAGAGGATCGCGAGACCGGTGACGATGGCGGCGGCGGACACGGCCGCGTCGATCAGACGCAGGGTGTCGTGCTCGTGGCGGGCCTTCTTGGCCTGCTTCGCGACACCGAGCGCGCCGAACGCGGTGGTGCCCATGGACAGGTACATACCGGACTTGGACTGCTTGAAGCCCTTGGCCTTGGACAGTGCCTTGCTCACAGCGACGGAGCCTCCTCAAGAAGCGGGTGCCCCCACCTTTCCACGAAGGCGGCCTCGACGGCGGCGCCGACCTTGTACAGCCGGTCGTCCTTCAGGGCCGGGGCGATGATCTGCAGGCCGACCGGGAGGTTGTCCTCCGGGGCGAGGCCGCAGGGCAGCGACATGGCGGCGTTCCCGGCCAGGTTGGTCGGGATGGTGCACAGGTCCGCCAGGTACATCGCCATCGGGTCGTCGGCGCGCTCGCCGATCGGGAAGGCGGTGGTGGGGGTGGTCGGGGACACGATCACGTCCACCTGCTCGAACGACTTCTCGAAGTCGCGGGTGATGAGCGTACGGACCTTCTGCGCCGATCCGTAGTACGCGTCGTAGTAGCCCGAGCTGAGGGCGTAGGTGCCGAGCATGATGCGGCGCTTGACCTCGGGGCCGAAGCCCGCCTCCCGGGTGAGGGAGGTGACCTCCTCGGCGGAGCGCGTGCCGTCGTCGCCGACGCGCAGGCCGTAGCGCAGGCCGTCGAAGCGGGCGAGGTTGCTGGAGCACTCGCTCGGGGCGATCAGGTAGTACGCGGCCAGCGCCAGGTCGAAGGACGGGCAGTCCAGCTCGACGATCTCCGCGCCCAGCTCCTTGAGCAGCGCCACGGACTCGTCGAAGCGCTGGACGACACCGGCCTGGTAGCCCTCGCCGCGGAACTGCTTGACGACGCCGACGCGCATGCCCGCCACGCTGCCGTTGCGCGCGGCCTCGACGACCGGCGGAACCGGGGCGTCGACGGAGGTGGAGTCGAGCGGGTCGTGTCCGCCGATCACCTCGTGCAGCAGGGCGGCGTCCAGGACCGTACGGGCGCAGGGGCCGCCCTGGTCCAGGGAGCTGGAGAAGGCGACCATGCCGTAGCGCGAGACACCGCCGTAGGTCGGCTTGACGCCGACCGTGCCGGTGACGGCCGCGGGCTGGCGGATGGAGCCGCCGGTGTCGGTGCCGATGGCCAGCGGGGCCTGGAAGGAGGCGAGCGCGGCGCTCGAACCGCCGCCGGAGCCGCCGGGGATACGGGTGAGGTCCCAGGGGTTGCCGGTGGGGCCGTAGGCGCTGTTCTCCGTCGACGACCCCATGGCGAACTCGTCCATGTTGGTCTTGCCGAGGATGACGACGTCGGCTTCCTTCAGCTTCCTGGTCAGGGTCGCGTCGTAGGGCGGGAGCCAGCCCTCGAGGATCTTGGACCCCACCGTGGTGGGCACGCCCTGGGTGGTGAAGATGTCCTTCAGGGCGAGCGGCACACCGGCGAGCGGGCCGAGCTTCTCGCCGCGCTCCCGCTTGGCGTCGACGGCACGGGCCTGGGCCAGTGCGCCGTCGCGGTCGACGTGCAGGAAGGCGTGCACCTTCTCGTCGACGGCCTCGATCCGGGCCAGGTGGGCCTCGGTGACCTCGACCGCGGTCAGCTCACCGGAAGCGATCTTCTCGGCGGTCTGCGCGGCGGTGAGGCGGATGATGCTGTTCTTGTCCGTCATGACGGGCTACTCCTCCCCCAGGATCTGCGGCACCTTGAAACGCTGCTGCTCCTGGGCAGGGGCGCCGGACAGCGCCTGCTCGGGGGTGAGCGACGGACGGACCTCGTCCGCGCGCATGACATTCGTCAGCGGCAGCGGGTGGGAGGTCGGCGGGACGTCTTGGTCGGCGACCTCGCTGACGCGGGCGACCGCGCCGATGATGTCGTCGAGCTGGCCGGCGAAGTGGTCAAGCTCTTCGGGCTTCAGCTCCAGACGCGCCAGCCGGGCGAGGTGGGCGACCTCCTCGCGCGTGATGCCAGGCATGCAGCGATCCTCTGGGGTGAGTGCGTGCGGTTTGGGCCCAATCCTATGGCGCGAGCACGGGTGCCCGCGCCTGGGTTTGCCGTGAGCACCGCGGGGGCGGTCGCCGACGCCCCTGCGGACCGGGGTCCGGTCCTCTCGCGGTGCGCTCCTCCGGGCGGCCCGTGGGGCGCTGTTTTGGGGCGGTTGCCGGGTTGTTCCGGGGTGACCGCCGGGTTGTTCCGGGGGCGTCTGCTGTGGTGTTCCGGGGCGGCCGCCGCGCTGTTCCGGGGCGCGCCGGGCGGGACGGGTGGCCGTGTGCCGGGGGCTGTACGAGGGTGCTCGTCCTGCGGCGCTCTCGGTCGTTGCTCCAGGTCGTTCTACGGCGGCGGGGGGAGCCGTGGCGTCGTGGTTTCGGCAGTCGGGCGTCCAGCAGTAGGGCGTCTAGTCGTCCGTGGCTGCTGCGGGCAGGGCCGCCCGGGGGCGCTGCCAGCCCTGGACTTCTCGGGCCCGGAGCCAGGCCGTGGTCTCGTCGGGGGGCATGGCGGCCGCGACCAGCCAGCCCTGGACCGCGTCGCACCGCAGGTCGCGCAGCCGCTCCCAGGTCTCGTCGTCCTCGACCCCCTCGGCGACCACCATCAGACCCAGGGAGTGCGCCAGGTCCACCGTGCAGCGCACGATCTCCGCGTCCTCCGTGTCCACGGCGAGCCGCGCCACGAAGGACCGGTCGATCTTCAGTTCGCTCACCGGCAGGCGGCGCAGATGGACCAGCGAGGAGTAGCCCGTCCCGAAGTCGTCGAGGGACATCTTCACCCCGTGCCCGGCCAGCGCGGCCAGGGTGTCGGCGGCGCGCTGCGGGTCCTCCAGGAGGACGTGTTCGGTGATCTCCAGTTGCAGGGCCCCCGCGGGGACCCCGTGCCGTGCCAGCCGCGCGGCCACCGAGCCCGCGAAGCCGGGGGTGTGCACATCGCGGGGCGAGACGTTCACCGCGACCGGGACCCGCAGTCCCTGGGCCCGCCAGCGCGCCACCTGGCCGAGGGCCGTCTCCAGCACGTATTCCGTCAGGTGCGGCATCAGACCGGAGGACTCGGCGATCGCGATGAACTCGTCCGGCGGCACCTTCCCCCGCTCCGGGTGCACCCACCGCACGAGCGCCTCCAGGCCCGCGACCTGCCCGTCGAAGCGCACCTTGGGCTGGTAGTGCAGTTCCACCTCATGGGCGTCCAGCGCCCGTCGCAGGTCCCCCAGCAGTCCGAGCCGGTCCGGGGTGTTGGAGTCGCGCTTGGACTCGTACACCTCCACCCCCGTGCGGTCCCGCTTCGCCTGGTACATCGCGACATCGGCCCGCTGGAGCAGTCCCTCCGCGTCCAGCGCGTGTTCGGGGAAGACGGCGACCCCGGCGCTGGCCTCCAGGACCAGGGTGAGACCGTCGAGGTCGAGCGGGGAGCCGAGGGCCGCGACCAGACTGCGGGCCGCCCGTGCCGCGGACGTCGTGGAGTCCGCGACGGGAAGTAAGACGGCGAACTCGTCCCCGCCGAGCCGGGCCGCCTCCGCCCCGCGCGGCAGCGCGAGCCGCAGCCGCTCGGCTATCTGGAGCAGCAGCCGGTCACCGGCCAGATGGCCGAGCGTGTCGTTCACCGAGCGGAAGCGGTCGAGGTCGATCAGCATCAGGGCGGCCCGTGCGCCGACCCGCTCGGCGTCGTCGAGCGCCGTCCAGGTGCGCTCCAGCAGCCACTGCCGGTTGGGCAGTCCGGTCAGCGGGTCGCGCAGCTGCTCCTCGGCGCGGGCCCGGGCGATCCACAGGGTGGAGTCCAGCGCGACGAGCGGGACCGAGAACAGCGGCAGCAGGACCGGCTGGGCCACGGCGACGACGCAGACCAGGGGGGCGAGGGCGAGCAGGGCCACGGCGATGAGTCCCTGCCTGACCACGGCGGAGCGGGCGACGGTGGGCAGCCCTCCGGCGCGCGGCACCTGGAGGTACCAGAGCAGCAGCCGGGTCACCGCGAGATACGCGGCGGCGGCGAGGACGACCTGCGGCACGGTGGAGGCCGTCCAACTCCCCGGGTCCCAGGGCTTCTCCACGGTCGGGACGCGGCCGCACAGGCCCAGGGCGAGCGCTCCGGCGCCGATGCCGAGGAGGTCGGCCGCGCCGTGCAGCAGGCCCTGGCGCCACTGGCCGAGCCGGGCGACGCCGACCAGCGCGACGACGGTGAGGCTCACCATGCCCGCGGGCACCCAGCCGTAGAGCAGCAGCACCGCGAGGGTCAGGGCGCCGCCCGAAGCGGTGCCGCCCCAGGAGCGGACCCGGCCGAGCGCGACCAGATGGCCGACGACGATCCCGGTCAGCACGGCCAGGGACCCGCCCGCCGCGCCGGACGGGAAGAGCGCGTGCTGTCCGCCGAACGCACGGGAGAAGCCGAAGGCGAGGACGACGGCGGCCGCCCCGACCACCACCGCGGGCAGTGCGGACCGCAGTCCCCGCGCCGCGCTCTGCGGTCCCGGCGGCCCGGAGGGCGCCGTGCCGGGCGGCGGAACGGCGCCGGGAGCGGCGGCCTGGGCGGGGATCGCCGGAAGGTTTCCCCGCAGTGCTCCGCCCTGGGCGGGGCCCGCGGCGGACGCCGCACCCGGGAGCCCGCCCGGCCCGGGCGCAGGTCGCCGTAGGGCCGTCCGTGCGGTGCGGCGGCAGATCCGCCAGGCGCCGGACATCCGGCGCAGGCGCTGCCGTGAGTCCGAGGCGGCGCTCTCGGTCGGTTCCATTCCCGTCCCTCTCACAGCCGGCGGTGCCCACACCACGCGGCCCGCTGCCCGACGACCCGTCAACGGCATCGCGTCCGACGACCCGCCACGCGTCCGGGCACGGCAGGCGCACACCTCAACAGTAGGCCGCAGAAGGCTTTCACGGGCGGCGGTCGCCGACGGTTGCCCGATTGCGACCCGGCCACCCTATGCATCTGGTATGCGCAGAACAGGGGGCCTTCAACCGCTACTCCCCGGTCGGAAGGGCGACTTCCGCCGCGGCGTCCGGACCCTGCTCCAACAGGACCGTGAATCCGTCCTCGTTGAGCACAGGGACCTTCAATTGCATGGCCTTGTCGTACTTTGATCCCGGGTTTTCGCCTACGACCACGAAGGATGTCTTCTTGGAAACAGAACCGGTCACTTTTGCTCCGCGGCTCTGAAGGGCGTCCTTGGCCCCGTCCCGGGTGAAACGTTCAAGGGTGCCGGTGACCACGACCGTGAGCCCCTCCAGCGGGCGGGGCCCCTCGTCCTCGCCGGAACCCTCCTCCTCCAGACGGACTCCCGCGGCCCGCCACTTGCGGATGATCTCGCGGTGCCACTCCTCGGCGAACCACTCCTTGACGGAGCGCGCGACGATCTCCCCCACCCCGTCGGTGTTCCGCAGCTCCTCCTCGGTGGCCTGATCGATGCGGTCCACCGAACGGAAGGCGCGGGCCAGCGCCTCGGCGGCGACCGGTCCGACATGACGGATCGACAGGCCGGTCAGCACACGGGCGAGCGGGCGCTCCTTGGCCGCGGCGATGTTCTCCAGCATCGCGAGCGCGTTCTTCCTCGGTTCGCCCTGCTGGTTGGCGAAGATCGTGGCGATCTTCTCCTCGCCGGTCTTCGGGTCGCGCTTGGGCAGACCGCTGTCCTGGTCCAGGACATACGCCTTGATGGGCAGCAGCCGGTCGATGGTGAGGTCGAACAGATCGCCCTCGTCGGTGAGCACGGGCTCCGCGGGCTCCAGCGGTCTGGTGAGGGCGGAGGCGGCCACATAGCCGAAGTGCTCGATGTCCAGCGCCTTGCGCCCGGCCAGGTAGAACAGCCGCTCGCGCAGCTGGGCCGGGCAGGCCCGGGCGTTCGGGCAGCGGAGGTCGACGTCTCCCTCCTTCATGGGCCGCAGCGGTGTCCCGCACTCGGGGCACTCGGACGGCATCACGAACTCCCGCTCGGTGCCGTCCCGCAGGTCGACGACCGGCCCGAGGATCTCCGGGATGACATCACCGGCCTTGCGCAGCACCACCGTGTCCCCGATGAGCACGCCCTTGGCCTTGACCACGTCCTGGTTGTGCAGGGTGGCGAACTCGACCTCGGAGCCCGCCACCGTGACCGGCTCGACCTGCGCGTAGGGCGTCACCCGGCCCGTACGGCCCACGCCCACCCGGATGTTGACGAGCTTGGTGTTGACCTCCTCCGGCGCGTACTTGTACGCGATCGCCCAGCGGGGGGCGCGGGAGGTGGAGCCCAGGCGGCCCTGGAGCGGGATCTCGTCCAGCTTGACCACGACGCCGTCGATCTCGTGCTCCACCGAGTGGCGGTGCTCGCCGTAGTACGCGATGAACTCCCGTACCCCGTCGAGGCCGTCGACCACCTTGTTGTACCGGGCGGTCGGCAGGCCCCAGGAGTGCAGCAGTTCATAGGCCGCGGAGAGGCGGGGGAGGCCGTCCTTCACGCCTTCCAGGGCGCCGATGCCGTGGACCACCATGTGCAGCGGGCGGGTGGCGGTGACCCGCGGGTCCTTCTGCCGCAGGGAACCGGCCGCCGCGTTGCGCGGGTTGGCGAAGGGCTTGTCGCCGCCCTCGACCAGCCGGGCGTTCAGCTCCTCGAACTTGTCCATCGGGAAGTAGACCTCGCCCCGGATCTCCACCAGGTCCGGGACCCGGTCGCCGGTGAGGCGGTCGGGGATCTCCGCAATGGTCCGCACATTGGGGGTGATGTCCTCGCCGGTGCGGCCGTCGCCGCGGGTCGCGGCCCGGGTGAGGCGGCCGTGCTCGTAGGTGAGGTTGACCGCGAGGCCGTCGACCTTCAGCTCGCACAGGAAGTGGTGCGCGGAGGCGCCGACCTCCTTGGCCACGCGCTCGGCCCAGGCGGCCAGTTCCTCGTCGTCGAAGGCGTTGTCGAGGGAGAGCATGCGCTCGCGGTGCTCGACGGCCGTGAACTCCGTCTCGTAGGCGACCGCGACCTTCTGGGTCGGCGAGTCGGGCGTGCGCAGCTCGGTGTACTCCTCCTCCAGCGCCTCCAGGGAGCGCAGCAGCCGGTCGAACTCCGCGTCACTGATGACGGGGGCGTCCTTCACGTAGTACCGGAAGCGGTGCTCCTCGATCTGCTCGGCGAGCTGCGCGTGCTGCTCCCGTGCCTCGGCGGGCACCGTCGTCTCGGCTTGCTTGTCGCCGGCCACCGTGTGGTCCTCCCGTTACTCTGGGTTGTCCGCGAGGGATCTCGCCGCCCGGACGCAGTGGGCGAGCGCCCGGCGGGCGTAGTCCGGGGAGGCGCCCGCGAGCCCGCACGCCGGAGTGACCGTGACCGCCTGCGCGAGAAGCCCCGGACGCAGCCCCAGCCTGCGCCACAGCGTCCTGACCCCCATGACGCTACCGGCAGGGTCTGACAACGGGCCGTCGGTGCCCGGCACCACTCCGGCGAAGAGCCGGGTACCGCCTTCCACGGCCTCTCCGATCACCTCCTCGTCACGCTCGGTGAGAAGCGAGACGTCGAAGGAGACGGCGGTGGCGCCCGCCCGGCGCAGCAGCGCGAAGGGCACGTCCGGGGCGCAGGAGTGCACGACGACCGGGCCGTCGGTGTGCACCCGGAGAAGGTCCCGCAGCGTGGCCTCGACGACCTGGCGGTCGACGGCCCGGTGGGTGCGGTAGCCGCTGGCGGTCTTCACCTGGCCGCGCAGGACGGAGGTGAGGGACGGCTCGTCGAGCTGGAGCACGAGCCGCGCGCCCGGCACCCGGCGCCGCAGCTCGTCGAGGTGCAGTCGCAGCCCCTCCGCCAGGGAGCCCGCGAGGTCGCGGCAGGCGCCCGGGTCGGAGAGCGCGGCCTCGCCGTTGCGCAGTTCCAGGGCGGCGGCGAGCGTCCAGGGGCCCACCGCCTGCACCTTCAGCGGTCCTTCGTACCCCTGGGTGAACTCCTCCAGGGCGTCCAGGTCCTCGCCCAGCCAGGCGCGGGCCCGCCGGGTGTCCCGGCCGGGCCGGTCCCCGAAGCGCCAGCCGCTGGGCTCCAGGCGGACGTAGAGGTCGACGAGCATCCCGGCGGTGCGCCCGATCATGTCCGCGCCGGGGCCCCGGGCGGGCAGCTCGGCGAGGAAGGGGAAGTCCTCAAGGCTTCCGGCGACGGTCTTGGCGGCCTCCCGGGCGTCGCCGCCCGGCATGGACCCGATTCCGGTGGCGGCACCGAACCTGAACTGGCTGTCTTCACTCACCCGTGCAGCGTAGGCCCTTCCGGGCCCGGGCCGTCCCCGGGCCGGGCCCCGCCGTGGGGCGCCCGGGTCAGGTGCCCGGTCGTACCGTCAGGTCGTTGACCTCCGCGTCCCTCGGCAGGTCCAGGCACATCAGGAGGGAGGTGGCGACGGACTCGGGGTCGATCCAGCCGGACGGGTCGTAGGGCCGGCCCTCCTGCTGATGGACCTTGGCCTGCATCGGGGTCGCGGTGCGGCCGGGGTAGACGGAGGTGACCCGGACGCCGTTCGCGTGCTCCTCGTGGCGCAGGGAGTCGGCGAGGGCCTTCAGACCGTGCTTGGAGGCCGCGTACGCCGACCAGTCCGCGTGCGCGTTCAGTCCCGCACCGGAGTTCACGAACACGACATGGCCGCGGGCCAGGCGCAGCTGGGGCAGGAAGTGGCGGGTCAGTTCGGCGGGGGCCACCAGATTGACGTTCAGCTGGTGGCGCCAGGACTTGGGGGTCAGCTCGCCCACCGGGCCGAGGTCGACCACGCCCGCGATGTGCAGCAGGGAGTCCACCCGGTCCGGCAGGCTCTGGTGGGAGAACGCCCAGGACAGCTTGTCCGGGTCGGAAAGGTCGCCCACCAGGGTCGTCGCCCCCGGGTAGTCGGCCGCCAGTTCCTTCGCCCGGCCCGCGTCGCGCGCGTGCAGCACGAGCGAGTCGCCCCGTGCGTGCAGTCGGCGGGCCACGGCCGCGCCGATGCCGGAACCCGCCCCGGTGATCACATGAGTTGCCATGTCCGCCATGCTCGCACCCGGCGCTAGCCGATCCCGAACGACTCCTCCAGATAGGCCAGCGCCCCCACCGGCTCCTCGGCGAAGAAGACCAGCTCGGTGAGCGGGCGGGGCAGGAAGCCCTCCTCGTCCATGCGCCGGAACTGCTCCTTCAGCCCGTCGTAGAAGCCGGCCGTGTTCAGCAGGACCACCGGCTTGTCGGTGTGCCCGTGCTTCTTCAGCTCCAGGATCTCGGTCGCCTCGTCCAGCGTCCCGGTGCCGCCGACCATGATCACGACCGCGTCGGCCTTCTCCAGCAGCAGCCTCTTGCGCTCGCCGAGGTCCTCGGCGACGACCATCTCGTCGGTGCCCGCCCTGCTCCGGTCCGCGAGGAAGCGCACGGAGACGCCCACCAGCCTGCCGCCCGCCTCCTGCACCCCGTCGGCGACCACCTTCATCAGGCCGACGTCGGAGCCGCCCCACACCAGGGTGTGGCCGCCCTTGCCGATCAGCTCCGCCAGCTCACGGGCAGGGCGCGTGTAGTGGTCGGGCAGGTCGGCGGCGGAGAGGAAGACACAGATGTTCATGGCGCCCACGGTACGCGGGAAGAACCGGGGGCCCGCAGGCGCTTTCCCCGGTATGAGCAACGGACACACGATCACCATCGAGCAGGGCGGCGGCCGGGTGCGCGCGGTGCACGACGGAGAGGTCCTGGCGGACAGCGGCCGGGCCCTGGTGCTGCGCGAGACCGGCTGCCCGCCGCGGTACTACATCCCCGCCGAGGACGTCCGTCTGGATCTGCTGACGCCGTCCGGCACCCACACCCACTGCCCCTTCAAGGGCACGGCGTCCTACTGGTCGCTGCCGGGCGCGGCCGATCTCGTCTGGGCGTACCCGGACCCCAAGCCGGACGTCGCCGCCATCAAGGACCACCTCTGCTTCTACGAAGTGGAGGTGTCGTAACCGGCGGACGCCGCGCCCTGGCGGCAGTCTCGGGGCATGGACAAGCAGACCATCTCGCACGACGGCACCCGCATCGCCTACGAACGCACCGGGCGGGGCCCTGCCGTCGTCCTGGTGAGCGGCGCGATGTCCACGGGCGCCACGGTGGCACCCCTGGCCGCGCGCCTCTCGGACCGCTTCGACACCGTCGTCTACGACCGCCGGGGGCGCGGGGCGAGCGGTGACACCGAGCCGTACGCGGTGGCCCGCGAGGTCGAGGACCTCGCGGCGCTCATCGCGGCGGCGGGCGGCGAGGCCTGGCTCTACGGCATCTCCTCCGGGGGCGCGCTCGCCCTGGAGGCGGCGGCGAGCGGGCTGCCGGTGCACGGGGTCGCCGTCTACGAGACGCCGTACGCCGACCACGGGGGCGGCGTACGGGAACGCGCCGAGTACACCGCCCGGCTCGGCGAGGCGCTCGGGCAGGGGCGGCGCGGTGACGCGGTGGAACTGTTCCTCGCGCTCACCGGCCTGGCCCCGGAGATGATCGCGAACGCCCGCCGGTCGCCGATGTGGGCCGCGATGGAGGCGATCGCGCCGACTCTCGCCCACGACGACGCCGTGCTGGGCGGTGGGCTCGTGCCCCGGGAGCGGCTCGCCCGGCTCACCGTGCCCGTGCTGTCCGTCGCGGGCGGCGCGAGCCCCGAGTGGCTGCGCCGGGCGGCCGAGGCGGTGGCGGAGGCGGTGCCCCGGGGGACGTACTGCGTGCTGCCGGACCAGGACCACATGGTGGAGCCCCAGGTGCTGGCGCCGGTACTGGCGGAGTTCTTCGGGGCGTAGCCCCCGCCGGGCGGCCTCATGCCGATGCGCCCGCCTGCCAGGGCGGGAGGGCGACCGGCACGGTCTCCGTGACCGGGTCGTGGTGGATCCGCTCCGGTGGCAGGCCGAGAGCGGTCAGTCTGCGGGCCGCGGCGGTCACCAGGGCGGGCGGACCGCTGAGGTAGGCGTCGTGGCCGCCCCAGCGGCCGTGGCGGGTCAGCGCCTCGACGACGGGGGCGCGGGCGGCCGCGCCGGGGCCGTCGTCGATCACCCGGACGACCCGCAGCCAGGGGCAGCGGTTCTCCCAGCGGGCCAGCACGGCCGCGTCGTAGAGGTCGTCGGCGTCGCGGGCGCCCAGGAACAGCTGGGCGCTGCGGCCCGGTGCCCGGCGGGCGGCCAGGTCCTCCAGGAGGGCCCGCGCGGTCGCCCAGCCGGTGCCGCCCGCCACGATCAGCACATCGCGGGTGAGGGGGTCGTCCAGGGTGGTGGTGCCCTGCGCGGGGCCCAGCCGCAGGGTGTCACCGACGGCGGTGCGCGCCACCAGGGCGTCGCTCACACCGCCGGGTCCGGTGCGCCGCACATGGAACTCCAGTTCGCCGTCGGCCGTGGGAGGGACGACCGCCGAGTACGGTCGCCAGGCGTGCGGCAGCAGCGGGGACTGGAGGGTGGCGTACTGGCCGGGGCGGCACGGGAACGGCTCGGCGGGGCGCACCCGCAGGACGGCGAGGTCCTGGCGGTGCCGCCGGTGGGCGGTGACCGTAGCGGTCCAGGACGCCGGTTCGGCGAGCGCCGCGTGTGCTCCGTCGACCATGGCCTGCGCGGCGCGCCGCACCATGCGCAGCCATGCGGCCTCCGCGTCGGCGCCCAGTCGTCCGCGCGAACAGCGCCGCAGCGCCTCGGTGAGGGCCTCGGCGAACACCTCGTAGTGCACCGGCAGCACACCGAGCTTGCGGTGGTCGCGGCCCAGCCGGACGCAGAAGGCGGTCAGCTCCTCGGGGTGGTCGAGGTGCTGGACCAGAAACCACAACGCCCGTCCCAGATGGGCCCGTTGGAACTCCATTGCCTCCGGGAACAACTGCCGCAGATACGGGTGCCGTTCGAACATGGCGTCGTAGAGGTGCTCGATCAACTCGGCGAACGGGGTGACGTGCGCGAGATCGCGGGTGATCAGCCGCTGGTCGGCGGCTCCGTCGCGGGCACGGCTGCGGGGTCCGGTGATCTCCGGGGGCCCGGCGGGCCCCGTGACCGCCGGGGAGGAGCCGCGCGGCCCTCCCCCGCGGGGGGCGGGTGAGAGCAGCCGGTCGCGCAGCCGCATGGCCTCCCGGCGGGCCAGGAGGGCGTGGTAGTCGTCGTTCATCGGCGGGCTTCCGCCCCGCCCGTCGCCCGGGCGCCCCTGACACCCCGGTTCACGGGGACCACGGCCGCGGTGACCGCCGGGACGCGGACGGTGGCGGCGCACCGGGTCAGGGCACGGGCTGCTGGGGCTGGGACGGCTGGGCGGGGCATCGCGGCGGCTTCCTGTCGGCTCCGGGGTGACGTCGGCGCCGCCGCCGGGGTCCGGACGGGGCGCCTTGGCAGGACATCACGCCGCGAGTGCCGCGGGGCACCGCCGACGGTCCCGCGCGCCCGGGGCCGAACGGCCCTTTTTCCGGGGCTTGTTGGGCCCTGGGGTCCGCTGGGCCCTGGGGCTCGCTGGCCCCGGGGCTCGTCGGGCCTGTTACGCGGCGCCCGCCGTCGCGCGGGTGGTGGCGGCGATGGTCGCGGAGCCGACGACGCGGGTGTCGTCGTAGAGGACGATCGCCTGGCCGGGGGCGACGCCGCGGACCGGCTCGGTGAAGGTGACCCGCAGCTCGCCGTCGGACAGCTCCGCCGTCACCTCCGTCTCGCCGCCGTGGGCGCGGAGCTGGGCCGTGTAGGTGCCGGGTCCGGCCGGGGCGGTGCCGCACCAGCGGGGCTTGACCGCGGTCAGCGCGGTGACGTCCAGGGCGGACGCGGGGCCCACCGTGACGGTGTTGGTGACCGGCGAGATGTCGAGGACGTAGCGCGGCTTGCCGTCGGGCGCCGGGGTCCCGATCCGCAGGCCCTTGCGCTGGCCGATGGTGAAGCCGTACGCGCCCTCGTGGGTGCCCACCTTGCTGCCGGACTCGTCGACGATGTCGCCCTCGGCCCGGCCGAGCCGCCGGGCCAGGAAGCCCTGGGTGTCGCCGTCCGCGATGAAGCAGATGTCGTGCGAGTCGGGCTTCTTGGCGACCGCGAGGCCCCGGCGCTCGGCCTCCGCGCGGATCTCGTCCTTGGTGGTGAGGGTGTCGCCGAGCGGGAACATCGCGTGCGCCAGCTGCTTCTCGTCGAGCACACCGAGGACGTAGGACTGGTCCTTGGCCATGTCGGAGGCGCGGTGCAGCTCGCGGGTGCCGTCGTCGAGGGTGACGACCTTGGCGTAGTGGCCGGTGCAGACCGCGTCGAAGCCGAGCGCGAGCGCCTTGTCCAGCAGCGCGGCGAACTTGATCTTCTCGTTGCAGCGCAGGCACGGGTTGGGGGTGCGGCCCGCCTCGTACTCGGCGACGAAGTCCTCGACCACGTCCTCGCGGAAGCGCTCGGCGAGGTCCCACACGTAGAAGGGGATGCCGATGACGTCCGCGGCGCGGCGGGCATCGCGCGAGTCCTCGATGGTGCAGCAGCCGCGCGCGCCGGTGCGGAAGGACTGCGGGTTCGCGGACAGCGCGAGATGGACGCCGGTCACGTCGTGGCCCGCTTCGGCGGCGCGGGCGGCGGCGACGGCGGAGTCGACTCCGCCGGACATGGCGGCGAGGACACGGAGGGGGCGCTGCGGGATGTCAGTCATAGCCCTTCAAGAGTACGGGGCGTCCGACGGCCCCGGCTCGCGAGTGTCCGGGGCCGGTACCGACCGCGCCCGGGCGGCCCGGGCCGGACCGCCGCGGGTCGCGGGCGGCTCAGCTCAGTCCGGCGCTGCGGGCCCGCTCCACCGCGGGCCCGATCGCCTTGGCGACCGCGTCCACGTCCGCCCGGGTGGAGGTGTGGCCGAGGGAGAAGCGGAGGGTGCCCCGGGCGAGGTCCGGGGCGGCTCCGGTGGCGAGCAGGACATGGCTGGGCTGGGCCACCCCGGCGGTGCAGGCCGAGCCCGTGGAGCACTCGATGCCCTGCGCGTCGAGCAGCAGGAGCAGCGAGTCGCCCTCGCAGCCGGGGAAGGTGAAGTGGGCGTTGGCCGGGAGCCGGTCCACCGGGTCGCCGCCGAGCAGCGCGTCCGGGACGGCCGTGCGCACCGCGGTGATCAGGGCGTCGCGCAGGGCGCCGATCTCGCGGGCGAACCATTCGCGCTGTGCGGCGGCGAGCCGTCCGGCGACGGCGAAGGAGGCGACGGCCGGTACGTCGAGGGTGCCGGAGCGCACATGGCGTTCCTGGCCGCCGCCGTGCAGCACGGGCACGGGGCTGTACTCGCGGCCGAGGACCAGCGCGCCGATGCCGTAGGGGCCGCCGATCTTGTGGCCGGAGACGGTCATGGCGGCGAGGCCGGACGCCTCGAAGCCGACCGGGACCTGACCGAAGGCCTGGACCGCGTCGGCATGCAGCGGGATGCCGAACTCGCCCGCGATGTCGGCCAGTTCGCGGACCGGCATGACGGTGCCGATCTCGTTGTTGGCCCACATGACGGTGGCCAGGGCGACGTCGTCGGGGTTGCGGGCGATGGCCTCGCGCAGGGCCTCGGGGCGGACGCGGCCGTGGGAGTCGACGGGCAGGTACTCGACGGTGGCGCCCTCGTGCTCGCCGAGCCAGTGGACGGCGTCCAGGACCGCGTGGTGTTCGACGGGGCTGGCCAGCACCCGGGTGCGGGCCGGGTCGGTGTCGCGGCGGGCCCAGTACAGGCCCTTGACGGCGAGGTTGTCGGCCTCGGTGCCGCCGGAGGTGAAGACGATCTCGCTGGGGCGGGCGCCGAGGGCTTCCGCGAGGGTCTCGCGGGCCTCTTCGACGGTTCTCCTCGCGCGGCGGCCGGATGCGTGCAGCGAGGAGGCATTGCCGGTGACGGCGAGCTGGGCGGTCAGTGCCTCTGCCGCCTCGGGGAGCATCGGGGTGGTCGCGGCGTGATCGAGGTAAGCCATGGTGGGCCAATTCTATGGCCGGTGGTTTTCCGGGCGGGGCGCGGGCCGGGCCCGTACGGCGGTACGGCCGGGGCCCTTCCGGCCACCGGGTGCCTGCGCCCCTACAGGCTCCAGGACACCGTGTGGTGCAGCTGCATCACGGTCGCCAGGACCACCAGGTCCGCGATGCCGAGCCCGAGGCCGAGCAGGGCCCGGCCGCGCCGCCGGGTGCCGCGCCACAGGGCCAGGGAGGCCAGCACGATGGCGACGGGCCCGAGGAAGACATTGAGGACGAGGAGCCCCAGCAGGCCGAGCACGAAGGACGCCACGGCCATGCCCTCCGCGTCGCGGGTGCCGGTGGGGCGCGCCGGGGCGGCGGGGCTGCTCCCGGCGGGGTGCTCGGCAGCCGGGACGGCGGGACGCTCGTCGACCGGGGTCCGGGTGCTCTCGGTGCTCTCGGTGCGGGTCGCGGTGAGGTTCATGGTGCGGTCATCTCCCGACGGTCGGATGACGTACGGCGGTCAGTGGGCGTACGGCGGTCAGTGGGCCGATGTCTGCCGCCGGCGGCCGTGCCGTTCGCGGATCGCGAAGATCACGAGCCAGGCGGCGATGAAGGCCGCGAGCGCGAGCGTGACGGGCAGCGGGACCTGGGCCACGACGCCGAGGACGGTCCCCAGCAGCAGCAGTGCGGCGACGAGGAACAGCATGGGATGAGATCCCCCTCCGAGGTGTGCCTCTCTCGTTACGTTTCGGTGAACGGTTGTAGTTACAGTCGTTCACTGACTACCCAGTCTAACGCCCCTCATGGCTTTTCAATTCCAGAGAACAGTTGTTAACTGCATGGTATGAGTCACACCCTCGGCATCCGGCAGGCCCAGAAGCAGAAGACCCGGCAGGCCCTGCTGGACGCGGCACTCGGGCTGCTGGAGGAGCAGAGCCTGAGCAGCCTCGGCCTGCGCGAGGTCACCCGCGCGGTGGGGGTCGCCCCGACCGCCTTCTACCGGCACTTCCGCTCGACGGCCGATCTCGGCGTGGAACTGGTGCAGGCGGCGCTCGGCAGCCTCCATCCGATGATCGACTCCACGGTCGCCCAGGCCGGGGACAGCGACGAGCGCATCGCGCGCGCCGTCGACCTGATCGCCCGCCATGTCGACGCGTACCCCGCGCACGTGCGGTTCATCGCGCGGGAGCGGCACGGCGGTGTCCAGCCGGTGCGCGAGGAGATCCGGGCCCAACTGGCGCGCTTCACCGAGGAGGTGGCCGTCGCGCTCGCCGGGCACCGCGAGTCCGCGGGCTGGGGCGAGGAGGATCTGCTGATGCTCGCCGGTCTGTATGTCGACCAGATGCTGGCGACGGCGTGCCAGTTCCTGGAGGCGATGGAGGGCCCCGCCGAGGAGCGGGACCGGGTGGCCAGGACGGCGGCCCAGCGGCTGCGGCTGATCAGCATCGGCCGCCATCACTGGAAGTCCTGAGGGCTCGGAGACCTGAGGGCTTGGGGAGCTACGGCCCGGAGGCCCGAGCACCTCGAAGCCGACGGGCCGCGGCCGGGACCGGCGGACCCGGGACCGGCGGACCCTGGGGTCGGCGGCCCGGGGTGTCAGCCCAGCCGTACCCGGGCGAGCTGGCGGGACTGGGCGACCAGGCGGTCACTGCTGTCCCAGACCTCGGCGTCCTCCTCCAGGAAGCCGCCCGCGAGGTTGCGTGTGGTGATGGAGACCCGCAGCGGTCCCGGCGCCGGACGGCACCGCACATGGACGGTCAGTTCGACGGTGGGCACCCAGCCGAGGATTCCCATCTCGAAGGCGGTGGGCGGCAGCGCGTCCACCGCGAGCAGCAGCGACAGCGGGTCCGCGGCGCGGCCGTCGGCCAGCCCGAACCAGGCCCGCATCTCCCCCTTGCCGGACGGCGCCCCGAGGGCCCAGCCCAGGGTGGCCGGATCCAGCTTGATCATCAGCCGGTCGGTGATCGCGGAGTCACCGGCCAGGGGGCCCGGGCCGTCCTCGGGGCCGAAGCAGTGCTCCAGGGGCGGGATGGCGGGGGGCCGCGCGGTCGTCCGTACGTCCTCGGGCAGGGAGTCCAGGTCGCCGTAGGAGGCGAGGACCCGGATGCGTTCGACCTCGCGGCCCTCGTCGTCGTACTGGAAGAGCGACGCCTGGCCGGTGGAGAGGGTGCGGCCGGTGCGCACCACGTCGGCGCGGACGACCGCGGGCCCCGGCTGGGAGGCGGTGAGGTAGTGCGCCGAGACGGTGAAGGGGTCCGGGTGCGGCAGCGCGTCGGCCAGGGCGCGGCCGAGGACGGCGAGCAGATAGCCGCCGTTGACGGCGCCGAGGATCGTCCAGCCGGCGGAGAGGTCGATGTCGTAGACCCCGGGCTCCCGCAGGACGACCGCGGTGTCACGGTCGAACTCGCTGTCGCCGATGGCGGCCGGTGCGGCCTGTGCGATCGCTGCTTCTGCCATACGGGAACGGTACAACAGGTAATTACTAAGCGGTAGCTTTGGCTTGTTTCAAACGCGTGACAGCTCCTAGAACGCCTGTCCGGATCTCACCCTCCGCAGGTGAGGTTTTGGCAATTTCCAGGTAAGTGTCCGCACGTGTGCGTGACCGAGTGCCCCCGGATCCCCTCTGAGAAGACGTAACAGCCCAGCCTGCCCGTTCACAGGAAGTGCCGCCAAGCCGATGAGCCTGACCGGGACGCCGTTCCTTCTCACGTCGATCGTCCTTGTGACGATCGCCCTCATCCTGCCGCTGGCCCTGTGGTCCCGGATCCGCGGCCCGGTGCTGCTGCGCCACGCCTCCCGGGTGGTGATGCTGCTGTTCGCCCAGGCCACCGCGGTCACCCTGGTCTTCGTCCTGGTGAACAACGCCAACAGCCTGTACGACAACTGGTCCGATCTGCTCGGCACCGGCAACCATGTCAGCCAGGCCGCCGACCTCGGCAAGGACGGCACCGGCGGCATCCAGATCAAGGCCCTGCCCAAGGTCCACCAGGACTTCAGCCAGGCGGACGGACCGGGTATGCGCGCGGCCGGCGGGGTGCGCGTCACCCAGCTCAAGGGCCAGGTGTCGGGCGTCGACGCCGAGGTCTACGTCTGGCTGCCGCCGCAGTACAACGAGCCTGCATACAAGAACAAGAAGTTCCCGGTCGTGGAGCTGCTCTCCGGCTACCCGGGCTCGGCCAAGGCCTGGTTCGGCTCGCTCAAGGCCCATGAGCAGCTGCTGCCGCTGATGCGCACCGGGCAGGTGGCCCCCTTCATCCTGGTGGCGCCGCGCACCAACCTGATCGCCAAGGTCGACACGGGCTGCGCCAACGTCCCCGGCGCCGTGAACGCCGACACCTGGCTCAGCATCGACGTGCCGAAGATGGTGACGGACAACTTCCGCGCCGAGCCCGCGCCGAACGGCTGGGCGGCGGCCGGTTACTCGGCGGGCGGCCACTGCGCCGCCAAGCTGGTGACCGCGCACCCCGACCGCTACCGGGCCGCGATCAGCCTGTCCGGCTACAACGACCCGATCGGCGAGCGCAAGTCGCTGGCCGCGAAGACCCCCCAGCTGCGCCGGGAGAACAACCCCTACTTCCTGCTCAAGGGCCGGCCCACCCCGCCGCACGTCTCCATCTACCTGTCCGGCCAGCTCGGTGACGGCTACCAGGCGGCCGCCGCGCTGGAGGCGATCGCCAAGCCCCCGACCGTGGTGCGCGCGGTGCTGATCCCGCGCAGCGCGGGCGGGCACAGCATGGCGCTGTGGCGGCCGCAGATCCCGTATGTGTTCACCTGGCTCACCCAGCAGATGAACGGCACGGGCACCGCCGGGACTACTCCTCGGCGACCGTCGACCGACGGTTCCAGGCACGCGGCGCTCGCCAGTGGAAACGCATCGCCAGCAGCCGGAGCGCGAAAGCGGTGACGACCGCGAGCCCGGTGGTCAGCGGGGTCAGCGCGTCGTAGCGGATGCACAGCGCGACCATGGTGGCGCCGACGACCGCCGGGACCGCGTAGAGATCGCGGTCCCAGCGCAGCAGGGACGGCACCTCGTTGGCGAGGACGTCGCGCAGCACACCGCCGCCCACCGCCGTGGCGAGGCCGAGGGCGGCGCTCGCGGTGAGGCCGAGGCCGTAGTCGTAGGCCTTGGTCGTCCCGGCGACGCAGAACAGGCCGAGGCCCGCGGCGTCGAAGACGTTGACGGCCACCTGGATGCGCTCCACCTGCGGATGCAGGAAGAAGACCAGCAGGGCGGCGAGCAGCGGGGTCAGGAAGTACCCCAGGTCCGTGAACGCGGCCGGGGGCACGGCCCCGATGACCACGTCGCGGAACAGCCCTCCGCCCAGCGCCGTGACCTCGGCGAGCACGGCGATGCCGAACACGTCGAAGTTCTTGCGGACAGCCAGCAGCGCGCCGGATATCGCAAAGACGAAGATGCCGACGAGGTCCAGCGTGTGCTGGACGGAGGGGCTGAACAATTGCTGGAGCACCTTGACATTCTCACTCACTCAGGTGAGTGCACCTTGCAATGCAAGGTAAGGGCTCCAAAACGGAGTGGTTACAGAGTCGGCCTCGCCCCCGTGTACAACCACTGCTGGAACAGGTCGTCCAGCTGCTGCCCGGAGATCTTCTCCGCGAGCCGGATGAAGTCGGCGGTGTCGGCGTTGCCGTAGCGGTGGAGTTTTGTCCAGGCGGGCAGCAGGCGGAAGAAGGCCGGGTCGCCGATGCGCTCGCGCAGCGCCTGGAGGGTCATCGCGCCACGCTCGTAGACCGCGTCGGCGAACATGGTGTCCCGCTGCGGGTCGGCCACCTTCAGCTGCCAGAAGGTGTTGCCCGCCGGGATGGAGTTGTACGCCGCGACGAAGGAGTCGTGGGCGGAGCGGGTGCCCTTGTGCTCGGCCCACAGCCACTGGGCGTAGGTCGCGAAGCCCTCGTTGAGCCAGATGTCCTTCCAGCGCTCCACCGAGACCGAGTCGCCGAACCACTGGTGGGCCAGCTCGTGCACGATGGTCGTCTCGGAGCGGACGGCCGAGTACGCGGGCTTGGACTGGACCTCCAGCGAGAACCCGGCCTCCGGCATGTTGTCGACGATGGCGCCGGTCTCCTCGAAGGGATACGGCCCGAAGACCTTGGACCAGTAGTCCGTGGCCTCGGCGGTGACGGCGTACACATCGACGCGGTTGGCGTTCCCCAGGGCGGGGTCGATGGCGACGTAGATCGGGATGCCCGAGGGGGTGCGTCCGGTCCGCACATCGAACTTGCCGATGGTGGCCGTCGCCAGATAGGTGGCCATCGGCCGGGACTCGCGCCAGTGGGTGACCGTCCGGCCGCCCTGGTCGTACGTCGACACCAGCCTGCCGTTGGACACGGCGGTCAGGCCCTTCGGCGCCTTGATCCGGATGTCGTAGGTGGCCTTGTCGGAGGGGTGGTCGCTGGAGGGGAACCAGGTGGAGGCGGCGTTGGGCTCGCAGGCCACGAAGACACCGTCGTCCGTCTTCATCCAGCCGTACTGGGAGCCGAACACGATGGGGCCGCTGAGCGGCTGCGGGATCCCGCCGTAGGTGACGGCGACCGTGAAGTTCCTGCCCCGGGGGAGAACGCCGCGCGGGGTGATCCGGATCTCGTCGCCCTTGCGCGTGAACGCGGCCCGTCTGCCGTTCACCTCGATCCGCGAGACCTCCAGCTTCTGGAGGTCGAGATCGAAGGAGGTGAGGTTCTGGGTGGCCCGGGCCGTGAGGGTGGTACGGCCGTCGAGACGGCCGCCGGCCGGGTCGTACGCCACATCGAGGTTGTAGTGGCGGGCGTCGAAGCCGCCGTTGCCGAGCTGGGGGAAGTAGGAGTCGCCGATGCCCTCGGCTCCGGGGCCGGGCGCGGAGGAGGCCGCGATGGCGAGGAAGGAGGCCGCCGCCGCGACGAGGGCTCCTAAGCGTGCCGAACGGGAGAGTGCCATGAGTCGTCCCTTCGAGCGTGCTGTCGATCAGACGGACACGCCCGACTCTGCGCCCTCCCCTTCGAGCATGTACATGACTTTACCAATCCGTCATGCGGCGGTCCCGGGCCGCGGCCCGGGACGGGGTGAGGCGGGGACGGGGCGGGGACGGTTGTGCCCCGGCGACCGGAATCCGGTCACCGGGGCACAACCGGGCCTGCCCGACGGCTACTTCCGGCCGTCGGACTCGGGCTTCGCCGGCTCCTCGGCGGCGGCCTCCGCCGATTCGGCCGATTCGGCCGATTCGGCCGATTCCGCCGGCTCCTCGGGCTCCGCGGGCGCAGCAGGCTTCGCAGGCGTGGCAGCCTTCGCAGGCATGGCGGGCTTCGGCGGCTCCTCGGCGGCGGCCTCCGCAGGCTCCGCCGGCTCCTCGGGCTCCGTCGGCTCCTCCGCAGTGGCCTCCGCAGGCTCCTCGGCAGCCGTTCCTGGCTCCGCCGTGGACGTCGCCTCCGCCGATGACGCTGCCTCCGCCTGGACCTCCGCGGCCAGCGCGGCCGACGTCTCCGCCGACTCCTCCAGCACCGCGTCCGGCACCAGCTCCGCCGCCGCCTTGGCGTCGGACAGCAGCACGGTGTCCTGCGGGGCCTGGTCCTCGAAGTTCTCGGGGTGGTGGCAGGCCACGCGCTGGCCGGGCTTCAGCTCCAGGAGCTGCGGCTCGGTGGTACGGCAGATCTCCGTCGCCTTCCAGCACCGGGTGTGGAAGCGGCAGCCGCTCGGCGGCGCGATCGGCGAGGGGACGTCGCCCTTGAGCAGGATGCGCTCGCTCTTCGCCGACCTGCGCCGGGGGTCCGGGATCGGCACCGCCGACATCAGCGCCTTGGTGTACGGGTGCATCGGCGCCTTGTACAGCGATTCCCGGTCGGCCAGCTCGACGATCTTGCCCAGGTACATCACTGCGATCCGGTCCGAAACATGCCGGACGACCGACAGGTCATGGGCGATGATCACATAGGTGAGGCCCAGCTCCTGCTGGAGGTCGTCCAGCAGGTTGACGACCTGTGCCTGGATCGACACGTCCAGCGCGGAGACCGGTTCGTCGGCCACGACGAGCTTGGGGTTGAGCGCGAGCGCCCGGGCGATGCCGATGCGCTGGCGCTGACCGCCGGAGAACTCGTGCGGATACCGGTTGTAGTGCTCGGGGTTGAGACCCACGACCGACAGCAGCCGCTGCACTTCCTTCTTGATCCCGCCCTCGGGCGTGACGCCCTGGAGCCGGAAGGGAGCGCCCACGATGGTGCCGATGGTGTGGCGCGGGTTCAGCGAGGAGTACGGATCCTGGAAGATCATCTGGACATCGCGGCGCAGCGGGCGCATGCCGCTCACCCCGAGATGCGTGATGTCCTTGCCCTCGAACTCGATGCTGCCCGCGGTCGGTTCCAGCAGCCGGGTGATCAGCCGCCCCATCGTGGACTTGCCGCAGCCCGACTCGCCCACGACGCCCAGGGTCTCGCCGGACCTGACCTCGAAGTCCAGTCCGTCGACCGCGCGCACCGCGCCGACCTGCCGCTGGAGCAGGCCCTTGCGGATGGGGAAGTGCTTCTGGAGCCCGGTGACCTTCAGCAGGGTCTCGCCGGGCGCGGCGTCCCGGGTGAGGGTGGCCGCGCCGGAGCCCTGCGCCTCGCCGTCGCTCTGGGCAGGGATGCTCACTGCCTTGTCCTCTGCGTTCTCACTCACAGCTTCGGCGCAATCTCTTCGGTCCAGATACGCTCCCGCTGCTCCTGCGGCATGTGGCAGGCGGCCCAGTGGCGGCCGCCGACCTCGGTCAGCTCCGGCCGGACGGTGCGGGTGACGTTGTCCTTCGGGACGTCCGCGTACGGGCAGCGCGGGTTGAAGGCGCAGCCGGACGGGACATTGATCAGGGAGGGCGGGGAGCCCTTGACCGGGATCAGGCGCTCCTGCTGCTCGCGGTCCAGACGCGGCATCGAGCCGAGCAGGCCCCAGGTGTAGGGGTGGCGGGGCTCGTAGAACACCTTCTCGGCCGGGCCCCGCTCGACGCAGCGGCCGCCGTACATCACCAGGATGTCGTCGGCCAGTTCGGCGACGACGCCCAGGTCGTGGGTGATGACGATGACCGCGGAGCCGAACTCCTTCTGGAGATCGCGGATGAGGTCGAGGATCTGCGCCTGGACGGTCACGTCCAGGGCGGTGGTCGGCTCGTCCGCGATGAGCAGTTCGGGGTTGTTGACCAGCGACATCGCGATCATCGCGCGCTGGCGCATACCGCCGGAGAACTCGTGCGGGTAGCTGTCCACCCGCTTGTCCGGCTGCGGGATGCCCACCCGGTCGAGCATCTCGACCGCGCGCCTGCGGGCGGTCTTCTTGTCGACGTTGTGGTGGATCCGGTAGGCCTCCACGATCTGCTGGCCGATCGTGTAGTACGGGTGCAGCGCGGACAGCGGGTCCTGGAAGATCATCGCCATCTGCCGGCCGCGCAGCTTGCGCACGTAGTCCGGGTCGGCGGAGAGCAGTTCCGTGCCCTCCAGCCAGATCTCGCCGGAGATCTGGGCCTTGCGCTTGCCGTACTGGCCGGCGGTGTGCAGGCCCATGATGCCGAGCGAGGTGACCGACTTGCCGGAGCCCGACTCGCCCACGATGCCGAGGGTCTTGCCCTTCTCCAGCTGGAAGCTGAGTCCGTCGACGGACTTGACCAGGCCGTCGTCGGTCGGGAAGTGCACCTTCAGATCGCGTACTTCGAGGAACGCGGTGGGAGCGGGCGAGCCGCTGGTGGGCTCGCCCACCGCCGATCCGGTCTTGCTGAGTTCGGTCATGCGAGCCTCACTCGGGGGTCGATCACGGCGTACAGGAAGTCCACCACGAGGTTGGCGAGGATCACCGCGAGCGAGGTGATCAGGGTGACGCCCAGGATGAAGGGCAGGTCCTGGTTCTTGATGGCGTCCAGCACCTTCTGGCCGAGGCCGGGCAGGCTGAACGTGGTCTCGGTCAGGACCGCGCCGCCGATGAGGGCGCCGAGGTCCATGCCCAGCATGGTGAGGATCGGCGTCATCGTGGAGCGCATGGCGTGCTTGCCGATGACGACCTGCTCCTTGAGGCCCTTGGCGCGGGCGGTGCGGATGTAGTCCTCGCCCAGGATCTCCAGCATGGTGGCACGGGTGATCCGGGCGTACATCGCGGCGTAGAGGAACGCCAGGGTGATCCAGGGGAGGATCATGCCGCCGAACCAGCCCGTGAAGTTCTGGTCGATGGGGACGTACTCGGCCTTGATCCAGTTCAGTCCGAAGGCGAAGATCGCCAGGCTGAGCAGGCCGGTGAAGTAGATGGGCAGGGAGACACCCGCGAGGGCCACGACCATCGCGCCGCGGTCCCACAGGCTGCCCCGCTTGAGGGCGGAGAGCACACCCGCCGCGACACCGAAGACCAGCCACAGGACGGCCGCGCCGAGCGCCAGTTCCAGGGTGACCGGGAAGCGGTCGGTGAGCACCGGCCAGACGGCCTGCTCGCTGCGGAAGGAGTAGCCGAAGCACGGGGCGGCGCAGTGGGTGACGTCGCCGCCGCCCGAGTAGGTGCGGCCCACGAAGATGCCCTTGAAGAACTCCCAGACCTGGGCGTAGATCGGGTCGCTCAGACCCAGCTTCTCCCGTACCGCCTCGACGGCGGCCGGGTCCGCCTGCTTGCCCACGAAGCTCGTGGCGATGTCCACGCCCGCCCACTTGGGGACGAGGAAGAAGATGCTGAAGACCACCAGGACGATGACCACGAGCATCACTGCGGCGGCGATCAGCCGCCTGATGAGGTAAGCGAGCACAGCGTACGGCCCGCCGCGGACCGCGGGCCGCCGGAGGATGTCCGGTGGCCCGCGGTCACGCCGCGCCGGCCTTCACCTGCCTTTCGTGCCGTTCGGCGGGTGTGCCGGGGATTACTTCGAGGACTTCAGGCCCAGGTTGACGAAGTCGTACTGACCGCTGTACGCGTTGGTCGTGTAGACGTTCGCCAGCCGGTTCGAGCGCCAGTTGATGAACTTCTCGAAGGTGAAGGGCAGGTAGTAACCGCCCTCCATGACCTTGTGGTTGATCTCCGTGGCGAGCTGGGTCTGCTGCGTCGGGTCGGTCGCCTTGGTGTACTGGTCGAACAGCCCGTCGATCGTCTTGTCCTTGATCAGGGCGAAGTTGTTGTTACCGCTCTGCGTGATGTACGAGCTGTCCCACAGCGGCAGACCGTAGCCCTGGACGGACGGGAAGTCCGGGCCCCAGCCCATGATGATGATGCCGTAGCCCTTCTTCTGGACGTTGGCGGGGCTGCCGATGATGCCGGCGGTCTGCGAGCCGTCGTACTGGTCGATCTGGACGTTGATGCCGACCTTCTTCAGCGACGCCTGGAGCGACTGGGCGGTGTTCACCTCGACCGGCTTGTTGTTGCGGACCGCGATGGTGGTGCTGAAGCCGTTCGGCTTGCCGCAGGCCTTCAGCTCCTCCTTGGCCTTGGCGACATTGCCGTTCTTGTTCGCACCGGCGATCTGGAACGGGTCGTACTTCTGGCCCTCGGC
Source organism: Streptomyces sp. NPDC052040 (assembly GCF_044548405.1). NCBI lineage: Bacteria > Bacillati > Actinomycetota > Actinomycetes > Kitasatosporales > Streptomycetaceae > Streptomyces > Streptomyces sp. NPDC052040. The sequence continues at coordinate 280,754 of NZ_JBIUBV010000007.1, forward strand.
GCCCGGCACGGACGGCGGCAGCATGTTGGTGCCGATGTCGCCGCCGGCGACCGGGCCGCCGCGCGCGGTCTGGAGCGACACGTGGTCGGCGCCGTAGATCACGGCGTTGCGGCAGTGGATGTTGTCGAAGGGCTTCACGCTCTGCGGGAAGGCCGCGTAACGCACGTAGCCGGAGACCGGGTTGTCCAGGTTGCCCTTGTGCTGCTTCAGGGCGATGGTGCGGCCCTGCGGCGACAGACCGGTCTGGTTGAGGTCCAGGTCGTAGTCGCCGGAGATCAGGCGCTGGTCCAGCTCGTTGGCGTTGGTGAAGAACTTGACGCTGATCTTGTCCGGGTACGCCTTGCGGACCGGGTCCGAGGACTGCTTCCAGTTGGTGTTGCGGACCAGGACGAGGTCCTTGCCCGGGTCGTACGACTGGAACTTGTACGGGCCGGAGGAGAAGGGGTGCAGCGCGTACTTGGACTTGGTGTCCTTGTCCGGGCGGACCGGGGACGCGGAGGGCAGCGCCAGCATCTGGAGGAAGTCCGAGTTGGGCTGGGGCAGGTGGAAGACCAGGGTCTTCGCGTCGGGCGTGTCGATCGCCTTCAGGCCCAGGTGGTCCTTGGAGGTGTCCTTGTAGGGGCCCTTGTACGTGTTCTTCGGGTCGAGCACGTTCTTCAGGTAGATCGGGCCGCCCGAGAGGACGTCCTGCGCCCAGGAGCGCTCGATGCCGTACTTGACGTCCTGCGCGGTGAGCGGCTTGCCGTCCTCCCAGGTCAGGCCGTCCCGCAGGGTGAAGGTGTAGGTCTTGCCCCCGTCCGAGACCTTGCCCATGTCGGTGGCCAGGTCGGGCTGGAGCTCGGCGCCCGACTTGCCCGGCTCGGTCTTGTAGGTGACCAGCTGGCGGCTGTAGTAGCGCATGAAGTTCCACGCCATGCCGTAGTAGCCGCGGGTGGTGTCCCAGGAGTCGGCGTCCTGGGCGCTGGCGAACTTCAGCTCGCCGCCCTTCTTGGCCAGCGAGGCCTGGGCGACCTTGTTGTTCGCCGCGTCGAAGCCGGCCGCGCCGTTCTTCGAGCCGTCGCTGTCACCGCCGCCGCACGCCGCCGTGGTCAGCAGCGCGGCGACCACCGCGGCAGCGGCCATGGCCTGCTTCGGCCGCCCTGAGGTGCGTTGGGTAGTCACGATCTCGGATCCTCCGGATAGATGAGAGACCCCGTGCTGGTGCCACGGGACGCTGGGGGTACGGCAGTTCAGCGGGAGCCCTTGGGGTCCAGCGCGTCGCGCACGCCGTCGCCGAAGAGGTTGAAGGCGAGCACGGTGATGAAGATCGCCACACCGGGGACCACCATGTACATGGGGTCCGAGTCGTAGTAGTCGATCGCGTTCGAGAGCATCTGGCCCCAGGAGGCGGTGGGCGGCTTGACGCCCACGCCCAGGAAGCTGAGTGCCGCCTCGGTGAGGATGTTGGTCGGGATCATCATCGTCGTGTACACGATGATCGGCGCGACGAGGTTGGGCAGCAGTTCCTTGAAGAGGATGTAGAACCGCCCGGCGCCGAGGGAGCGCGCCGCCTCCACGTACTCCCGTTCGCGCATCGACAGCGTCTGGCCGCGCACCACACGTCCCACGTACGGCCAGCCGAAGAACCCGATGACCAGGATCATCACGAAGATGCGCACGCCCGTGCCGGTCAGGCCCAACATCTGGTTCGGCATGACCGAGACCAGGGCGATGATGAACAGCAGCTGCGGGAAGGCGAGCAGACCGTCCATGACACGGCTGATGACCGAGTCGACCCAGCCGCCGAAGAAGCCGGCGAGGATGCCGAGGACGGTACCGAGGACCACGGCGACCAGCGCGGACAGGAAGCCCACGAGGAGCGAGATCTGTCCGCCGTAGACGATGCGGGCGAAGATGTCGCGCCCGTTGACCGGTTCCACGCCCAGGAGGTGGTCGCCGCTGATGCCCCCCAGCGACCCGTGGGGCGTACCGAACAGCGGGTCGATCAGGTTCTCGTGGTAGGCGTCCGGGTCCTGGCCGGCCAGGCTGGTGATCAGCGGCGCGAGGACCGCCATCAGGATCAGGACCAGCACGACGATGCCGCCCGCGAGGGCGAGCTTGTCCCGCTTGAGGCGCTCCCAGGCGATCCGGCCCAGGGAACGTCCCTGTACAGCCTTCGCGTCAGCACTGGCTACGGCCGCTTCCTCGGCAGCACTCGGTGCCGCTTCCGCGGTCGGCTCGTGCAATGGTGCCGTCATCTGGCAGGGACCCCTCTCAACCGGCGTTGACCGGCCCGCACTTGCCGCAGAAGGCGGCATGATCAGTCCGTGGTACACAGGGGCGGGAACCCCTTGAAGCGGGAGTCTTCAACGCTTCGGCGATCAGTTGCCAGACTTGGCGGTGAATGGATGCGCAAACGTGATACGGGTAGGAGGGTTCCGTTATCCGGACGCGGGGTAGCGCGGTGCGGACGTCCGCCAACCGGGGCACACCGCCCAAGACTTGGATCTTCCGATCAGGTCTACGCGCGAAGAGGGACCCTCCGCACCGGAGTTGATCATCAGCGGGCGCGGTGGCGCCCAACTCGGCGCGGAGCGGCGTCAGTACGCGCCAGTGACCGGGGTGGTGCGGGCCGTCCTCCGGGGCGGCGTCCTCCGGGGCGGTGTGCGCCCGTGGCCGGGGTCAGTACGCGCCGTGCACCGGCGGATAGCCGTAGCCCCCGGCGGCCGGGGCCTGGACCGGCGGCTGGATCGGGGCCTGGGCCGCGTGGGCCTCGCGGTCGTAGAACGGGCGGGCGCGGGCGCGGAGCCACATCGCGACCGGGTCGTACTCGTCGGACATCGCGACGGTCGACACGGGCAGCCCCTCGGGGACGGCCGTGACGGACTGCTGCATCATCGCGCGCACCGAGTCCACGGCGGGCGGCGAGGTGTCGTAGACGTCCAGGCCGATGGCGAGATACGGGGCGCCGAGGGAGGGCTGCACCCAGGCCCGGCGCAGGGAGCGCACGGCGGGCGTGCGGTGCGCGTTCTGCGTGAGGAGGGCGTAGAACTCCGGGATCCGGATGGCCGGTTCGGCGAGGCTGAGCGGGCCGATGGGCTGGCGCTCCAGCCCGGTGGCGATACGGCGCAGGTCCAGCCAGGGGATGCCCACACCGCCGCCCGGCGCATGGGGATTCAGCCACAGGCCGTAGTGGTCCGGGTAGAGGGTGCGGGCCACGTCGAGGCCGTCGACCACCTCGTACGAGCGGTTCCAGCCGCTGGCCGAGAGCTCCTGGGCGGAGGTGACGCACGGCACGTAGCCGTAGCCGCCCACCTCCATGTTCCCGTACTGGGCGTCGGGCGATCCGGCCTGGCCGTGCCAGAGCAGCATCCAGACCTGGCCGGAGGACGGGGTCGCGAGGACGCGCAGCAGCGCCTCGTAGGCGTCGTAACGCCCGGGCGTCACCTGGCGCAGCATCTGCTCGACCTGTCCGGCCGCGGCCGTGCCCGACGCGCTCACCCTCTACCGCCCCTTCACGACGAAACCCGACTTCACGACGTAACCCGGCCACCCGGCGGTGGCCCGGCGACGACCCTCGGCGGGCGGGGCGCGGTTTTCGGCCGCACCGCCCGACCCGGGCCATTCTCTCCTGTCCGCGGGACGCGCGTCCCCCGGCGGCCGCGCGAAGGTCCGGGCTCGCTCCCGGCCGGGAGCGGGCCGTCCCGTCCCGGCCATGAAACCAGGTTAAGGCGCCGTACCGACAGCACTCCGGCGCGCGGCCGCCGCCGTCGGCCGGGGAGCGCGCGCCGCAGCGCCGGGCGGCTCAGTAACCGTGCTGGTAGAAGGGCCGGACCTGCTCCCGCAGCCAGTCCCCGACCGGGTCCTGCGCCACATCCAGGAACACCATGTTCACCGGCATCGCCACCGGCGCCCGGCCGAGCGCCCGGCCGAGCGCGTCCAGCGGGACGGCGCGCATGTCGCCCTCCCAGGAGGCGAGTTCGACACCGATGAACATCACCGGGTCCGCGGTCTCGATCGCGGCCAGGCAGCGGCGCGCGCTGAGCACCACCCCGGTCGCCGAGAACTCGGCCGAGGCGGCGGCCAGGAAGTCCACCGGGTCGTCCTGCCAGTCGGGCTCGAAGAGCCGGACGCGCCCGCCGCCCACCGGCCCGTCCAGCGGGGTGCGCAGCACCCGGCACACCTCGGCCACGGCCTCCGGCGGCAGCGGAATGCCGACCACACCGCCCGGGTTGACCGCGATGCCGACCTGCGGGGGCAGCCCGCGGGCGAACTCGACGGCGGGCGCGACCGTGTACGCCAGGTGTCCCCCGACGACCTGGCGGAACTGCTCCTCCGAGCTGAACACCGGCACATACGCCTGGCCCTCGATCTCCAGCGTCGGCAGGTCGAGCGGTCCGCTGTGCGGGCCGCCGCCGCTCGGCAGCGGCACCCACAGGAAGCTGCGGCCGAGGACCTCCACGATCCGGGCGCCGGCCGAGGGGACGCCGAGCGAGGCGGAGAGCACCTCCTCCAGCTCGTTGCCCGGCCACCCGCCGTGCGGATGCGGGTACGCCTGTGCGGGGAAGTCCGCGGGAAGGTCCGCCGGGAAGTCCATCTGCTACCGCCTGCTGAAGAACTGAGGAACCGCTGCTGAGAGGGGCAAGGCTAACCGGTGCGCGGCGCGTGCTCCTCGGGCGGCGGGGTCGGTCCGCTCCCGGCCGGGTCCGTGAAGGCGATCCGGCGCAGTCCGTCGGCCGCCGCCCGGTCGAGGAGGACCACCGAGCCGCAGCCGTCCGGGACCGTTCCCCGCTCGACGCGGCCCAGCAGCCGCCGGGTGGCCCGGCGGTGCCTGAGGAACGCGTACCGCGTCACTCCGCGGCCGCGGGCGCGCTGGCCCGCGAGGGCCGCCGTCGGGGGGACGTCGAGCACCAGCAGATGGAGGGCGCCGCCGCGGCGCCGGGCGGCGCGGGCCAGCCAGGAGCGAACCCAGCCCTGGGCGCCGCAGTCGTGCACCACGACCCCGGTGCGCCCGCGCAGGGCACGGCGCAGACCGGCGTAGTGGGCGAGGCGGACCAGGGGGCGGTAGACCGCGTAGGGGAGGAAGCGCGCCAGGCGCCCGTCCCAGCGGGCCCGGACGTCCTGGGAGTCGACCCGGGCGCCCCGCACGGCACGGCGCATCAGGGTCGACTTGCCGCTGCCGGGCAGTCCGGTGATGACGACGACGTCGCCCGGTCCGAAGGTCAGCCCGCGCGGGCCGGAGCCCGCGCGGTCGCGCAGATCGCGGACGCAGGCACCGGGGGCAGTCCGTTCCTCATGGCGGGTCCCGGAGGTCGGCGTCTCCGCCTGGCGGGTCCCGGAGGTCGGCGGCTCCACCCGGCGGGCCCCGGAGTCGACCCGCTCCGCCCGGCGGGCGCCCGAGGTCGGCGCGTCCTCCCGGCGGGTCCCGCGGGCCGGGGACCCCGGCCCGCGGGGCGCCGCGATGGCCGGGGGCGTCGCGGTGCCCGGGGTCGCAGCGATGCCCGGAGTCGTCGCGATGCCCGGAGTCGTCGCGTATGCCGTCGTCCTGTCCACCGTGATCGTCCTCCCCTGGGGGTCAGGAAGTCCCGTCCCCATCGAGTGTAAAGAGAAGGTAATGCGGAACAGGGGGTGACGGTGTCGCCGTTCTGCCACGGGCCGGTAACGGACGGGGCCCTGCCGCTCCCGGGCGAGGCGTGCAATGATGTGCCCGCCAACTGCATACCGGCCGCTTGAATCCGCGCGGGAGAGTCCCGGTCCGTACGTCGTCCGACGTACGTCCCCCGGGCGCCGAAGGAGCAAGTCCCTCCCTTGAATCTCTCAGGCCCCGATACCGCGCGGGCGAGGCACATCTGGAAAGCGGGCCGCCCCGGGCGGCCCCACCCAAGGTGCAAGCCGTGACATCCCCGCCCGGCGGGGTCATGGCGAACCTCTCAGGTTCCGATGACAGATGGGGAGGAACGACCTCGCCCGCCCCTCCCCCGCCCGGCCCCGCTCGCGCGAGGGGACCCATCGCCCTGGGAGCACAACCGATGAGCAGCAGCCCCCTGCGCCGTACCGCGCTCGACGCCCTGCATCGTTCGCTGGGCGCGACGATGACCGACTTCGCCGGCTGGGACATGCCCCTGCGGTACGGCTCCGAGCGCGACGAGCACCTCGCCGTCCGGACCAGGGCGGGTCTCTTCGACCTCTCCCACATGGGCGAGATCACCGTGTCCGGCCCCGGCGCGTCCCGGCTGCTGGACCACTCCCTGGTCGGCAACATCGGCTCCGTCGGTGTCGGCCGCGCCCGCTACACCATGATCTGCCGGGCCGACGGCGGCATCCTCGACGACCTGATCGTCTACCGGCTCGGCGAGCAGGAGTACATGGTCGTCGCCAACGCCTCCAACGCGCAGGTGGTCCTGGACGCGCTGGTGGAGCGGTCCGGCGGTTTCGACGCCGAGGTGCGCGACGACCGGGACGCCTACGCCCTGATCGCCGTCCAGGGTCCCGAGTCCCCCGGCATCCTGAAGTCCCTCACCGACGCCGACCTGGACGGCCTGAAGTACTACGCGGGCCTGCCCGGCACGGTCGCGGGCGTTCCGGCGCTGATCGCCCGTACCGGCTACACCGGCGAGGACGGCTTCGAGCTGTTCACCGCCCCCGAGCACGCCGAGAAGCTGTGGCGGGCGCTGACCGAGGCGGGCGCCGCGGTCGGTCTGACCCCCTGCGGTCTGTCCTGCCGGGACACGCTCCGCCTGGAGGCGGGCATGCCGCTGTACGGGCACGAGCTGACCACCGCGCTGACCCCCTTCGACGCCGGGCTCGGCCGGGTGGTGAAGTTCGAGAAGGAGGGCGACTTCGTGGGGCGCGAGGCGCTCCTCGCGGCCTCCGGGCGGGCGGCGCAGAACCCGCCGCGGGTCCTGGTCGGCCTGGTCGCCGAGGGGCGTCGGGTGCCGCGGGCCGGGTACCCCGTCACCGTCGGCGGCGAGGTGGTCGGCGAGGTCACCTCCGGGGCGCCCTCCCCCACCCTGGGCCGTCCGATCGCGATGGCGTACGTGGACGCCGCGCACTCCGCGCCCGGCACCGCCGGTGTCGCGGTGGACATCCGGGGCAGCCACGAGCCGTACGAGGTCGTGGCGCTGCCGTTCTACAAGCGCCAGAAGTAGACGCTGGGCCGCCCGGACGGGGCTCCGTGCCCTCCCGGCGCGCTCACGCACGTCCCAGCAGTCCCCCCTTCACCACCACTCCCGCGCGTACAGGAGAATTCAGGCCATGAGCAACCCCCAGCAGCTGCGTTACAGCAAGGAGCACGAGTGGCTGTCGGGCGCCGAGGACGGCGTCTCGACGATCGGCATCACGGAGCACGCGGCCAACGCGCTCGGCGATGTCGTCTACGTGCAGCTCCCGGAGGTCGGTGAGACGGTGAGCGCGGGCGAGACCTGCGGCGAGCTGGAGTCGACCAAGTCGGTCAGCGACCTCTACTCCCCGGTCTCCGGCGAGGTCACCGAGGTCAACGAGGACGTGGTGAACGACCCGTCGCTGGTGAACTCCGCGCCCTTCGAGGACGGCTGGCTGTTCCGGGTGCGCCTGTCGGAGGAGCCCGCCGACCTGCTCACCGCGGACGAGTACACCGAGTTCTCCGGCAGCTGAGGAAGGCAACCATGTCACTTCTGAACACGCCCCTGAACGAGCTGGACCCGGACGTCGCCGCCGCCCTCGGCGCCGAGCTGCACCGCCAGCAGTCCACCCTCGAGATGATCGCCTCGGAGAACTTCGCCCCGGTCGCGGTCATGGAGGCGCAGGGCTCGGTCCTCACCAACAAGTACGCCGAGGGCTACCCGGGCCGCCGCTACTACGGCGGCTGCGAGCACGTCGACGTGGTCGAGCAGATCGCCATCGACCGCGTCAAGGAGCTCTTCGGCGCCGAGCACGCCAATGTGCAGCCCCACTCGGGCGCGCAGGCCAACGCGGCCGCGATGTTCGCGCTGCTCAAGCCCGGTGACACGATCATGGGCCTGAACCTGGCCCACGGCGGGCACCTGACCCACGGCATGAAGATCAACTTCTCCGGCAAGCTCTACAACGTGGTCGCGTACCACGTGGGCGACGGCGGTGTCGTGGACATGGACGAGGTCGAGCGCCTCGCCAAGGAGAACCGGCCCAAGCTGATCGTCGCGGGCTGGTCGGCGTACCCCCGGCAGCTGGACTTCGCCGCCTTCCGCCGGATCGCGGACGAGGTCGGCGCCTACCTCATGGTCGACATGGCGCACTTCGCCGGTCTGGTCGCGGCGGGCCTGCACCCGAACCCGGTCCCGCACGCCCATGTCGTCACCACCACCACCCACAAGACGCTGGGCGGCCCCCGCGGCGGTGTGATCCTCTCGACGGCCGAGCTGGCCAAGAAGATCAACTCCGCGGTCTTCCCCGGCCAGCAGGGCGGTCCCCTGGAGCATGTGGTCGCCGCCAAGGCGGTCGCCTTCAAGATCGCGGCGAGCGAGGACTTCAAGGAGCGCCAGCAGCGCACCCTGGACGGCGCCCGCATCCTGGCCGAGCGCCTGGCCGGGGACGACGTCCGGGCCGTGGGCGTGGACGTCCTGTCCGGCGGCACCGACGTCCACCTGGTCCTGGTCGACCTGCGGAACTCCGCGCTGGACGGCCAGCAGGCCGAGGACCGCCTCCACGAGGTCGGCATCACGGTCAACCGCAACGCGATCCCGAACGACCCGCGCCCCCCGATGGTCACCTCGGGCCTCAGGATCGGCACCCCCGCCCTGGCGACCCGCGGTTTCACCGCCGAGGACTTCGCCGAGGTCGCGGACGTCATCGCCGAGGCGCTCAAGCCGTCCTACGACGCCGAGGCGCTGAAGTCCCGGGTGAAGGCCCTCGCCGACAAGCACCCGCTCTACCCGGGTCTCACCCCGTAAGTCACCTTCCGGCCGGCACCGCGCACACTGGTAGGAGGCGCGGTGCCCGGCCGGGCCCAGCACCACCCCCGTATTGAGGAGTACCCCGTGGCCATATCGGTCTTCGACCTGTTCTCGATCGGCATCGGCCCGTCCAGCTCCCATACGGTCGGCCCGATGCGCGCTGCACGCATGTTCGCCCTGCGGCTGCGCAACGAGGGCCTGCTGGAGTCGGCCGCCACCGTGCGCACCGAGCTCTACGGCTCCCTCGGCGCCACCGGACACGGCCATGGCACGCCCAAGGCGGTGCTGCTCGGCCTCGAAGGCTCCTCGCCCCGCACCGTCGACGTCGAGAACGCCGACCGGCGGGTGGAGGACATCAGGACCACCGGGCGCCTCCGGCTGCTCGACGAGCACGAGATCGCGTTCTCCTTCGACGACGACCTGGTACTGCACCGCCGCAAGGCGCTCCCCTACCACGCGAACGGCATGACCCTGTGGGCGTACGACGCCTCGGGCGCCGAGCTGCTCAGCAAGACGTACTACTCCGTGGGCGGCGGCTTCGTCGTGGACGAGGACGCGGTCGGCGCGGACCGCATCAAGCTCGACGACACCGTACTGAAGTACCCCTTCCGCACCGGCGACGAGCTGCTGCGCCTCACCCGGGAGACCGGTCTGTCGATCTCCTCCCTGATGCTGGAGAACGAGCGGGCCTGGCGCACGGAGGAGGAGATCCGCGCGGGCCTGCTGGAGATCTGGCGGGTCATGCAGGCGTGCGTGGGCCGCGGCCTGGCCAAGGAGGGCATCCTGCCCGGCGGCCTGAAGGTGCGCCGCCGCGCGGCCGTCACCGCGCGCCAGCTCCGCGCCGAGGGCGACCCGCTGGCCCGCGCCATGGAGTGGATCACGCTCTACGCGATGGCCGTGAACGAGGAGAACGCCGCGGGCGGCCGCGTGGTCACCGCCCCGACAAACGGCGCCGCGGGCATCATCCCGGCGGTGCTGCACTACTACATCAACTTCGTGCCCGGCGCCGACGAGGACGGAGTGGTCCGCTTCCTGCTCGCCGCGGGCGCGATCGGCATGCTCTTCAAGGAGAACGCCTCCATCTCCGGCGCCGAGGTCGGCTGCCAGGGCGAGGTCGGCTCGGCCTGCTCGATGGCCGCGGGCGCCCTGGCGGAGGTCCTCGGCGGCACCCCCGAGCAGGTCGAGAACGCGGCCGAGATCGGCATGGAGCACAACCTCGGCCTGACCTGCGACCCGGTCGGCGGCCTGGTCCAGATCCCGTGCATCGAACGCAACGGCATGGCAGCGGTCAAGGCCGTCACGGCGGCCCGCATGGCCATGCGCGGCGACGGCTCCCACAAGGTCTCCCTCGACAAGGTCATCAAGACGATGAAGGAGACCGGCGCGGACATGTCCGTCAAGTACAAGGAGACGGCCCGGGGCGGGCTCGCGGTGAACATCATCGAGTGCTGACCCGGATGGGCCCTGCCCAGCGCCTTCATGTCTTTCAGCGCTGTCGGGGCCTTCCTTGCTCCTCTGACGAGAAAGTCCCCGGGATCTCCCTGAGACAGACGTGAAAGTCCCTGGGACGTCCCTGTCGCGTCCCCATCTCGAAGCGGGGCGCGGCACCCGAAGCCAGCCATGCCGCCGCAAGCGTCGTGCCCTGCTTTGTGACGCGCGATTCGAGTCGCATCATCCGCTGCTTGACCGTCCGCTCGCGCACCGCTCACAGATCCGCCCGCGAAGCGGCCCCGTGAACTCCAGAGATCAGATGCGTCGATGGCACTTGCCTTGCCACGGATGACGCCAGTCAACGAGGTTCTTCTTCGCATCGATCTGCGACCGCGGACATGCCCGGTCGGCCGCTTGACGCGCAGTCCCTTTCCCGTTCCCTGGCAGCCCCTGAGACGTCGTTGGGATGCCCTCCGGCAGGTGATCCATCAGATAGCGCTGAGGACCCGATACTCCACCCCCGCGGAGCACGCCGCAGAGACGTTCGCGTCGCCGGTCCCGACCACCGCCAATTTGCGAATCTCGAGCGGGAGCGCATGGCGCCCCCGAAGCACCAGACGCTGACTGCCGCGTCGAGGGTCCTTTCCGGTCGCCCCAGGGCGGGTTCCAGTCAACGGCTCGCCACTCCGGGGCATATACATGACACGCTCCATATGATCACAATCCGCTACTAAGTGATCACCTTGAGCTTCATGTTGCAGTTAGGGAAGGCAAAGTGACCGGTTTAGAAACGCGCGTGAGGCTTATTGTCGGGTTCGTCGTCGCCTGGTCGATGTTGTTCACGGGAGCTGCGACGGCACTTCCAGCAGTCGCACCTCAGGTGCAGGCCATGCCTCCTGCTGTGCCCGACGCCCATGGCTCAAGGCAGGCACACGAGCAAAGACCTATGACGCTGGCGCAGCGCCATAGGCAGGTGATGAACGAGCGTTACAGTGCACCATATCGGGGCACCAAGGCCGCCCGGCTGACTGTGTCTGAGGGGGTGGCGCAGGCCAACAAGGCCTCTACCCGGGCACGCGCGTCTTGTTGACGTGCGGCATCAGGTCAAGGTGACCTGGATCGTTCAATGCGGCACGAACCAGAAAACCTATGACCTGGGCCAGACGGTCACGGCTTCCTCGGGTGCTTGGGCTGCGCTCAACCCAGGCCATGAGCAGGTCGTGAGCTTCAGCGCGGTCGTCGATCCGGTCTTGTGCGCCAATGTTTCCGATTATTGGACCAACTTCTTCGTGATGCCCCGGGCCACTGTGGTGGACGAGAGTGATGGCGGCACAGGCGGCGTCGACACCCCCATGTATCTGGCATCGGACATTCCCGAGTCGCAGACATATGGCTGCGCCTCGGACTGCTCATCGTCGAGCACCGCCTTCGCGCAGCCGCAGGCGCAGCGTGGGGCGTCTGTGAACACCGCGACGGGGGCGTTCTCCGGTACGTACACCGATATGCAGCAGCCTTCTGTCGGTGGGGGTCTGGATCTTTCGCGCCGTTACAGCTCGGACAACACCGCTTCCGGTTCGCTGGGGGCGGGGTGGTCGGTGCCGTGGGATGCCCACCTGGCCGTGGATGCCAGCGGGAACGTCACCTACACATCCGAGACGGGTGCGACATACCCGTACACCAAAGCGCCGGATGGATCGTTCACCGCTCCCATGACCACGCGGTCGGTGCTGGCGTCCCGGTCTGATGGCACGTACACGCTGTCCACGCCGGACAAACGGACGCTGAGTTTCGATGCTGGCGGCCATCTGGCGTCGGTGAAGAACCGCTCCGGGCAGGGCGTCACCTACGGCTACACGGGCGGTCACGCCGCGTCGGCGACTGACTCTGCCGGGCGAACGTCGACGCTGACCTACAGCGGCAGTCTGCTGTCTGAGGCGAAGCTGGCTGACGGCAGGCACGTCGACTACGGCTACACAGGCGGCCGTCTGACGAGCGTTACCGGGACGGACGGTAAGCAAGTCGCCTACGGCTACGACACTCAAGGCCGCCTCAACTCCGTACAGGACGCCGACGGGCACTTCCCGGTACGCAACACCTACGACACCCAGGGCCGGGTCAGCTCGCAGCAGGACGCTCTGGGGAACAGCACCGCGTTCACGTACAAGTCCGGTGAGACCGACACGACGGCCCCGGACGGCGGGGTGTGGACGGACATCTACGCGCACAACTACCTGCTCGTCCAGTATGACCCGTTCGGCAACCGCACCTTCAACAACTATGACGGCTCGGGAAACGTCAGCAGGATCTCCGACCCGCTGGGCCACGCCACCTCGTACAGCTACGACAGCAGCGGTCTGCTGAAGTCGCAGACGTCGGCATCCGGGAACACATGGCAGTACAGCTACGACACCAGCAGTAACCTGACCAAGGTCACGGACGCCAACGCGCACGCCACCTTCTACACCTACACGACCGGCAACCTTCTGGCCTCGGTCAAGGACGCGCTCGGCAACACGACGTCCTACACCTACGACTCGGCAGGCCGGATCTCGTCGGGAACGGATCCGCTGAAGAACGCCGCCACCTACGGCCACGACACGGCCGGTGACCTGACCTCCGTCACGACGCCGAGCGGCGCCACGGCCACACAGGCCTTCGACGCTTCGGGCCGACTGGTCAGCAGCACCGACCCACGGGGTAACGCTTCCGGCGCGAAGGCGTCCGACTACACCACCGGCTACACCTACGACGACGCCGACCGACTGCTCACCGTCACCGATGCGAACGGGCGTACTACCAAGCGTAGTTACGATGATGCCGGGAACCTCACCTCGCTGACCGACGCGGCGGGAAAGGTGACCTCCTACGGGTACGACGCGGCCAACCGCGTCACCAGCGTCGCCGATCCGGCCGGAAGCTCCACCCGGCAGTCCTACGACGCCATGGGCCGCCTGATATCCGCGACTGACGCAACCGGCGGTACCACCACTTACACCTACGACAAGGCTGGCCGCACGGCGTCGATGACCACGCCGCGAGGCAACGCCCAGGGGGCCACTGCCTCCCAGTACACCTGGACGTACGGCTACGACGCGGCAGGCAACCAGACCTCGGTCACCGACCCCGCGGGTAACACCACCACCACTTCCTACAACGCCGAGAACCGGCCAGCCTCCGTCACCGACCCGCTCAGCCACGTCACGCAGTACTCCTATGACGGGGTGGGCGACGTCCTGCGGGTGACCGACGCCCTGAACCGGACGACGACCAGCACCTACAACGCTGACAACCAGCTCGCCACCGTCAAGGACGCAGCGAGCCACACCACCACCTACAGCTACGACGCCGACGGCCGACTCGCAGCGGAAACCTCACCGCTGGGCGATAAGACCACCTACGCCTATGACGCCGACGGCCGCCTCAGCGACACCGTCGAGCCCCGCGGCAACGCCTCCGGCGCTGACCCGACCCAGTACACCTGGCACACCTCCTACGACGCGGCTGGCAACGCCATCAGCCAGAAGGACCCGCTGGGCAACAACGCGACCCGCACCTACGACGCGGTCGGCAACCTCACGGCAGCCACCGACGGGCGTGGCAAGAAGACCACCTACGCCTACGACAGTCTGAACCGCCTGACGACCGTATCCACGCCCGACAGCAGTACCACCACACTCGGTTACGACGCCGTGGGCGACATGACCTCACGCGTGGACGGCAACCAGCACACCACCACCTACGCCTACGACAGCAACGGACGCCTGACCAAGGTCACCGACCCGCTCAAGCGGTCCACGTCCTACGCCTACGACGCCGACGGCAACCGGACCATCGTCACCAACGCGCGCGGCAAGACCATCACCACCGCCTACAACGGCCGCGACCTGCCCACAGGGGTGACCTTCTCCGACGGCACGCCCGCCGTCGCCTACACCTTTGACGCGGCAGGCCGCATCGCCACCCTCGCCGACGGCACCGGCACCCGCACCCTGACCTACGACGCCGACAACCGGCCCCTAACCATCACCTCGCCTGGCGCCACCAACCCCTTCACCTACACCTACAACAACGACGGCACCGTCAAAAGCCGTACCTACCCCGACAGCTACGCCACCAGCTACACCTACGACGCCGACGCACGTCTGACCGGGCAGACCACCGGCGGCAAAGCCATCACCTACGGCTACGACGAGGCCGGCAACCTCACCTCCACCAAGCTGCCCACCACCACCGCAGTCACGGAAGCCCGCACGTATGACCGGGCCGGGCGGCTCGCCACCGTCTCCGACGGCACCGGCGTCCGCCAGCTCACCCGCGACCCCGACGGCCGACTCACCGCGGACACACCGACCACGGGCCTGGCCAACCGATACAACTACGATCCCGCAGGCCGCCTGACCCGCACCTGCACCGATGCAACCACCAGCACCTCATGCCTGGGCGGCACCACCGGCAGCACCTACGCCTACGACAAAGCCGGCAACCTCACCACCGCCACCACCGGCAGCAGCACCACCACCACCGCCTACGACGCCGCGAACGAACTCACCACCATCGCCGCCACCGGCAAGAGCACCGTCACCGACACCTACGACGCCGACGGCAACCTCACCAAGGACACGAGCGGCAGCTACACCTACGACGCCCTGAGCCGCATCGCCTCGGCAACCCTCGGCTCCAACACCTACGCCTTCACCTACGACGCCGACGGCAACCGCACCACCACCAAGAAGGACGGCACCCTCGACCGCACCACACGCTGGGACGTCAACAACCCGCTCCCGCAGATCGCGACCGACACCAACGCCTCCGGCGCGCTGATCGCCGACTACACCTACAACCCGACCGGCGCTCCCGAGACCCTCCACAACACGACCAGTACCTATTCCCTCCTGCACGACCGCCAGGACTCCATCCGCTCCGTCCTGGACGCCACCGGAGCGACAACCTCCACCAGCAGCTACACCGCCTGGGGCCGGGCCACCACCACCGGCACCGGGCAGACCAGCCCCTTCGGCTTCACCGGCCAGTACACCGACCCCTACCTCAGCGGCCGACTCGCCCTCCGCGCCCGCAGTTACGACCCCACCACCACCCGCTTCGCCACCACCGACCCCGTCATCGCCGACCCGGCAAACCCGACCTCCAGCGCCTACGCCTACGCCAACGACGACCCCGCCAACCAATCCGACCCCTCAGGACAGTGCCCCGAGTGCGTCAGCGCAGGCATCGGCGCAGCACTTGGCGCCGTCATCGAAGGCGGCGCCTACTCCTGGCAACACCGCCACAGCGGCTTCACCTGGGGCGGCCTCGCCGTCGCCAGCGGTGAAGGAGCCATCACCGGCGCCGCAGCCGGCCTCCTCATGCCCGGCGCAGGCAACGCCGTCGCAGACGCCTTCGAACTCACCGGAGCCCGCGCATTCGCCGCCTCGGCCTCGGTCAACGCAGCCGTCGGAGCAGGCTTCACCTGGGCCAGCAACCAACTCCATTGCCAGCCCACCACCCCCGGCGACCTCCTGTTCGGCGCCGCGGGGGGAGCCGCCAGCAGCCTCTTCGAACCAGCCCTCAACTGGCTGAAGAGCAACCGGCTCTTCATGCCGTCCGTCATCGTCTCGGCGCACACCGATCCCAATGCCCTTAGGCTTCTCTTCCGGACGCTGGGTGAGGGAGAGACAGCCACATACATTGCCCGGCCTGGGGCCAATCCCAACATCGAGCCGTGGGAACACGTCGCAGGCTGGGGCCGGGCAGAGTCACCGTGGATCTCACTGACCGGCAACGAGAAGGTGATGTACGGAAGGTACGGAACGCCCACAGCTCAGTATCCTCAAAACGGATCGTGGGGGTACGTAGCCATCAATCGCGATGCGCTCACCGGCATCACCCACGATGCTGCGGCAAACCTGCCGACTCCACAACACATCACTGATATGGGACTGTACCCGGCAGAGGACGCGCGACGGGACTCAGAGTTCCTGGTGAAGGACTCAATCAACCCCGACGCTATAGTCAAATCCTGGCCTGCCGGTACAAGCCAAGAGGAAATAGCGAGAGATATCCGTGAACTACGAGGATACTGAGAGGGGAGTTCGGTGATAGCAGCAGGCTGGAGACTACTCCAGGACGGAGAAGTCGTATGCACCTTGCACTATCTGAGATCCGACCAGCCGTTCTTCATCTGCCGCGTCGAACCCTCGGCTGCTTGGTCATCCATCAAGCCGTACTTCGATGAGCTGTCGGCGGTTCCCCGCCCGGACAAGGATGGCCTCCGAACCGCGCAGGCGCTGAAACGGATTCGCGCCCTTCAGCTCGTCTTGGAGGATGCGGAAAGCGGAAGCACAGTCGATCGGTACTATCTCTCCATTAATGGAGATGTGGCTACTCTTCGGATCAGTACTCCCTGAAGGAGTTCATCATGACGGAAGGCGCTACTCGATGGCGCCTTCCATCATGGATTCCACCAGTGGAGTACTGCGGGACCGAGACGCATTTTGGGGACCGAGAGACGGGGAGGCATCTCTCGGAGTCCTGTCGCTTACCGAAATCGATCACTATTCAGATCCGAGGCAACAAGGCGAACTTCCGCTACTGAGTGCCAACTGCCCCATGACTGGCGACCCGGCCAGTGGGGGTCAGTGGCCGAGGCGGGACATGGCCTGTTCCGGGTAGCGGCCGCCGGCCACCGCGCCGTCCGGTACCGCGTTCCGCAGCAGCTCACGGTGTTCCTTGGTCAGGGTCACGTCGCAGGCCGCCGCGTTCTCCTCCAGGTAGCGCCGCTTCTTGGTACCGGGGATGGGGACGATGTCGTCGCCCTGCGCCAGCAGCCAGGCGAGGGCCGCCTGCGCGGGTGTGCAGCCGATCTCGTCGGCGGCCCGGTGCACGGCCTCCACCAGCGTCAGGTTGTGCCCGAGGTTCTCGGCGGCGAACCGGGGCCAGCGCCTGCGGTTGTCCCCGCTGCTCAACTCGTCCACCGACGTGATGCTCCCGGTGAGCATGGCGCGCCCGAGCGGCGAGTACGCCACCACCGAGATGCCGAGCTCCCGGCAGGTGTCCAGCATGTCGCCCTCCACCACGTCCCTGGTGAAGAGCGAGTACTCCAGCTGGACCGCGCTGATGGGGTGGACGGCGTGGGCCCGGCGCAGGGTGTCGGCGCCGACCTCGCTCAGGGCGAGGTACCGGATGTCCCCCGCTTCCACCAGTCCGGCCATCGCACCGACCGTCTCCTCGATGGGCGTCTCGGGGTCGCGGCGGTGCATGCAGTAGAGGTCGATGTGATCCACGCCGAGGCGGCGCAGCGAGGCATGGCAGGCGGTCCGTACGTACTCCGCCGAGGTGTCCACCCCGTCCACGCGGCCCGACTCCGGGTCGTGGCGCAGCCCGAACTTCGTGGCCAGCACCACGCGGCTGCGCTCGGAGGCCCGGCGCCGCAGCCAGGCGCCCAGGAGTTCCTCGTTGGCGCCGCGCCCGTACGCGTCCGCCGTGTCGAGGAAGTCGACCCCGAGATCGAGGGCGCGGTCCAGGGTGCGTTCGGACTCGGCGGTGTCCGGGACGCCGTAGGCGACGGACATGCCCATGCAGCCGAGCCCCACGGATGACACCCGCGGTCCGTGCGTGCCGAGCGTGCGGTATTTCACCGGGAACTCCTTCTGTGGGAGGGGAGGTTCGCATAAGCCCGGGCCACGCTCAGCAGCCGGGCGACTTCCGCGCCGTAGTCGCCGCTCCTGCTCACGTACGGCTCCACGGCGGACGGCCTCTCTCCGGCCTTCGGCGCGCAGCCCTCGCGCTTGGCGCGCAGGGCCTGACGCACCACCGCGGCCTGCGCCTCCGCCTGGAGGGCCTCCCCCGACAGGCCCGCCTGCCGGGCACGCCGACCGGCGCGCGCGCTGATCTCCGGGTCCATGTAGGGCCGCAGGGCGAGGAGTCCGTCCTGGATCTCGACGACCTCGCGGTAGAGGCGGTAGCTGATGTTGCCCGGCAGGAGGCGGGCGAGCGGGGCGGAGCGCCGGGGCTCCAGGACGACGTGCGGATACGCCTCGGTCACGGCGCGCCACAGCCCGTACAGCCGCTGGTAGTTGACGAAATTACGCATCCTGCGGTGCCACTCCGAGGCGGCCGGCCCCCACGAGGGCATGGTCAGCCCCACCGCGAGGAAGGAAATCCCGATGCCGTTGGCCAGAGGTGTGATCAGCTCCCAGTTCAGCGGATCGAGGCCGAACTGTTCGGCGAGCACCGCGGACAGGCGATGGATGCAGTAGACGAGATACGCGGCTGCGCCGATCCCGGTGCAGTACAGCCCCCGGGACAGCCACTGGCGCCCCGCCACGCGGCGGAAGCGTTGGCACAGCCGGATGATCTCGACCATTCCGGAGCCGAAGGCGCTCACGTACACCAGCAGGTAGACGGCGACCGGCGGCCGGCGCGCCTCTTCGAGCAGATAGTGGGTGTCCCGCCCGCCGCCCTTCGAACCGGCGACGCACCACATCGTCACCATGACGGCGGCGCACAGCCCGCTGATGACCAGCCGTCCGACGGCCTTGCGGCGTGCCTCGGCAGGCGGATGCACCCAGTGGGCGATCGCGATGAGGATGGCCGCGCTGGACGCCACTCCGCCGAAGAGGTGGATACCGAGCGCGCCCAGATTGGGAATCCCGGTACGGGCGTCGACGGCCGCCGACACGGCCGGGGTGGACAGCGCGAAGGACGCCCCCTTGCAGGAGAAGGCGATGAGCAGGGCCGAAAGCGCCGGGTCGCCGGAATGGGTGCGTATGGCCCGCACCTTGTAGAGCAGAACCAGCAGACATATCGCGGTGCAGAGGGGAAAGACCACACCCTTCACATCGTTCATTCCGTTGGCCTCAGCGACTGGGCGATCCGTGCGACGGTGGCCGCGTCGCCGGAGGGCACTGCCCAGGTGAACTCCATCGGAGGGCGGGTGACCCGCTCCAGTATCAACGAGCCGACCATTTCGGCCGCTTGCTCGTCCTCGGTGGAGTAGGCGGTACGGCCCAGTATCTCGATCACACGCTGGACGTCGAGGTGGGGGAAGAGCAGGGCCATGCTCTCCGGTTCGGGCTTCAGCGGGTCGGAGTGGGCACACAGCATGTGCGCCAGCTCGTGCGCGATGATGTGGTCCTGGTGGAACGGCGTGGTGTCGGCCTCGACGACGATGATGTCGACGGTGTCCGTGGCCAGCCATATTCCGCACGGCTCGTCCGCGCCGAGCACCATGGGCATGACGTGAATGAGGCGGTCGCGCCGACGGCTCTGCTGGTCGATGAGCGTGGAGATGCCGCTTCCGGTGGGCAGGTCCAGGCGGTCGAGGAGTTCTTCGGCCGTACGGTGCAGCCTCCTGAACCTCCTGCGGTCGGACCACCAGCGGGACAACCGGGATATGTCGAACACCGTTACCGCCACCGCCTGCCGCCGCCCGCAGGAGAGTCCAGGCGGCCTTCTCTGCGGAGAAGCGGTTCCCGGATCCGCGCCTGCGGCATGCGTCCTCCAAGCCCGTGGAAGTCCTTGGCCCGCACCAAACAATTGAGCCCCGGGATCCTACCCGGCGCCGTCGGCTCCCGCCCGGAGACGATGACCGGGCCCCGGCCTCGCCCGGCGTCGTCTGCGCTACTCCTCGACGGGTGGCAGACCCTGGAGTTTTCTTATCTCGTCCAGCACCGACATCACCGCGGTCAGACTCTCGGGCGGGAGCCCCGCCGCGCGCAGGGCGATGGAGCGCACTCCGGCCTGGTGCAACTCGTCCAGCATGGCGAGCTGGTTGAGGGCCTGGTCCGCGGAACCCTGGTCGAAGAAGTACGCGGACTTCACTCCGAAGAAGCGGGCCAGCGCCGCCAGCAGTTCGGGGGACGGGCGCTCCCGCTTCCCGTTGCGCAGGGCCGACAGATAGGCGCCACTGACCCGGAGTTTGGGGTTCGCCTGCTTGAGCCGGGCGGCCACCTCGTCGTTGGTCCACGGACGCCCCTCAGGGCGACTCGACCGGAAGAGGCGGTCCAGACGCTCGGCGAGCAGCGATTCGTTCTTCTCCGCAGCCATTCCCACTCTCCGTGGTGAGCGACGTGTGCCAGGGAAGGCACCGGACTACTCGGCCCGACCTGCCTGTGGTGGGCATCACAATAGGGGAGGCGCCCTTGCGGGCGGTACTCCCAAATCGTCTACTGGTTTTCATCTCTCAACTGCCAGTTGAAGCAGAGCGAGGAGGGCACATGACCGTCCAGACGCCTACGGAGACGTTACTCGGCAGCCTCACCACCAGGGAGCAGCAGGTCCTCGAACTCGTCGCCGACGGCAGGTCCAACCTGGCGATCGAACGGGAACTGCGCCTGCGACCCAAGACGGTCGAGGCACATCTGCGGAGTCTGTTCTGCAAGCTCGGACTGGAGCAGAGCCCCTATGAACACCGCAGGGTCATGGCCGCGGTCACGTACCACGGCCACCGTCCCGCCGCGTGACGCGGCGCCGGAACGTGCTGCGCGTTCTCGGCCTGAGCTGCGCCCTCACCGTCGTCGCGGCGACGGCAGGGGGTGACATGCCCGGGGGCGGACGGGCCGCGTCCGAAGGCTTCCCCGCCGTGGAGGCGCGGATCGTGACTCTGGTCCAACAGGTGGTGCGAACAGGCGGGTTCACCGTCGACCCGCGTCGGGGATCGGCCCCCACCACGGGATACGCCGTGGCGACCGGGCGCTCCACCGCGCGCGTGGAACCGGCGGCCGCCTTCTTCGACGGCGACGGCCCCCAGGCTCTGCGCACATACCTGCTGGACCACGCCGCCGCGCTCACCCGGGATCCGGAGCTGATGCTCGGTGCCTGGTACGACCGCGCCGCGCGACGCGTCGTGCTGAGCCTGGTGCGCATCGTGTCCGACCGGGCGGCGGCGGTGCGGTGCGGGCGGTCGCGCCACCAGCGCTCCGTGTACGACCTGACGGCACGGCGGGAGGTGCCCACGGGGCTGCCCATGTCCTGACCGCGCTTCACGGTGCGGTCTTCAGCTGGGTGTGGAACTCCTTCGCCAGCCCGGTCAGCCACTCGACCTCCTCGTCGAAGTCCCGGTCCTGCGACACCGGCACGAACCCGGTCCGCAGGTCCGCCCGGTGCAGCACGGCGAGCAGCGCGGACCTTCCCCGGCCCATGCAGGGGGGCGCCGCGCGGTCGTCACCCGCCGACGCCGCATGCAGGGCACGACGGGCGTCGTGGATCTCGATGACCCTGCGGTGCAGCCAGAAGTCGATGCGCCGCAGGCGCAGCCGGTCGGCGAGCCTGGACGGCGGCGGGTCGAGCGCGACATCCGGGACCTCGTCCTGGAGGGCCCGCCACAGCGGGTAGAGATGCCCGTGCGTCCGATAGGCCCGCACCCAACGGGCGGCCGAGGACAGCCGCTCACCCACCGTGGGCAGCACCCAGCCGATCAGCGAGAGCATCGAACCGATGTCCCCGCACAGCCACACGGTCGGCTCCATCCCCCGCAGGTCGTAGCCGAGGGGGCCCGCGGCGAGGTCGGTGACGCGCAGCACCGCGTAGCAGAGGATCAGCGCCCCTCCGACGGCGGTGGTCACCATGCCCCGGCGCAGCCAGGTGCGGTGGGAGATCGCGGCGTAGCTCCAGCAGTGCCGCACGACATCGGCCTGGCCGACCAGGCAGGCCAGCGTGTAGAGGACCAGATACGGTGCTTGGAAGAGGCGGTGGGCGTAGGCGAGGTAGAAGTCCTGGAACCGCTCCTGGCGGGGAGCGAACGCGAAGAAGGTCACCACATAGGTGGCGATCATGACGAGTCCGAGAGCGAGTCGGCGCCGGAACCGGCGTCGCGCCGTGTTCGTCGGGTACGTCCAGTGCACCAGCAGGTACTGCTGGGCGATGGTGAGGCCGAGCACGCTCACACCCGAAGCCATTCCCGCGCTGTTGCTGAGACCGGTCCACCGGTCGATCACCACGTACACCGGCGGCAGCAGGAAGAGGTAGCTCGCGGCGGACAGACCGACGTAGACGCAGAAGACAACAGCGGCGGTGTCGCGTGCTCTGAACGGCAGCACCCACACCTTGCACAGGAAAATCGTGGCGCCGACCACCAGGCACGCCAGGTGCAGCGCGTTGGTCACTCGGCGCTCCCGCCGCCGATGGAGAACAGCTGCTCGAGCCGGTGCAGGATGCCCTGCGACGCGGGGTCGGGGGCGGACGGTCCCTGCGGCAGGCGGGAGTTCATGCGGCAGAGGATCACCGAGGCCATCACCTCCGCCTCCCGTTCGTCGCCGTCGGTGTAGGTGGTCCTGTGCAGCATCTGCTGGACGAGCCGGGGGTCGAGATCCGGGAAGACCCGGGCGGCGGCGGGTGTCCCTGCCCAGGGGCATCTCCCGGGTGTGCTCGCACAGGATGTGGGCGAGCTCGTGGGCGATGATGTGTTCCTGATGGGTGCGGCTGGTCTGCGACTCGTGGATCACGACGTCCAGGGCCGGAAGTGCCAGCCAGATCCCGGACGGCCGGTCGGCACCCAGTTCGGTCGGGATCAGGTGGATCGGCCGGTTGCGCGTACGACTGAGGTGTTCGACAAGTCCGGTGATGGTGAAGGGTGCCGGTACCTCCCAGTTGGTGAACCGCGTCTCGCACGTGCGCAGCAACTGCCTGATCGCCCGCGCATCTGCCGACTGCCCTGCCCTGGCCACGAATTTCATCGAGCGTGCGCTCCCTCATGAGACACGCGCGACAGATCGACGAAACGCCGTTGCGGGGGACGGCATGCCCTCGGGGAACCCGCTCGGCCCGACTGGCCGGGCGGATGCTCCGACGACAACCCGCGCCCCTGACGCACCTCGCCAGTCCCCCGGTTTCCGTGACGACCGCGCGCACATGCCCTTTCGAAGAGTGCAATGCTGCCAAAGGGCGTCTGCGCCAACAAGGCGTCCCGGTCACACAGGCTGGAAACATTCGTTCGCCTGGGCGACTTGCACGACTGCTCTCATTCCGGCGGCCTCACCACCCGCCGTCGCGCAGGTGACGCGGCCATATCCCCTGTTTGCCGGGAGCGAGGACGCCCGCCGGGTCGAGCGCGTCCTTGATCTTCTCGCTCAGGCGCAGCAGGGCGCCGTCGTTGTAGCTGAAGGTGGCGGCGATGTCGTCCATCAGCGCCGGGTGCACGCGGTACTCGCCATAGCCGAGATCCGCCGCCTCCTTGATGAGGGTCCGGCACAACTCCAGGGTCGTCAGACGGTCTTCGGGGAGGGCGGTGTCGAACATCAGCATGCAGATGTGGTGCATCTCGCGTCGCCCGACGATGAAGTTGCCCATGTAGTCCTTGCCCGCTTCGCGACATCGGTCGCGGGCCAGTTCGTACTGGCGCATCGCGTCCTCACCGGTGGCCGGCGAGACGGGGGCGAAATCGATGTGGCCGCCATTGTCGTGCCACTGGAGGATGTCGTACGTCTCCAGGTTGGGCAGGCCCGCCATGATCTTCGCCCGGGTGGCGAGCACCGGGCTCGGATGCTCCCCCGCGAAGTGGAAACCGGCGCCCGGGATACCGGAGAAGGCGTCCCGGATCACGGACCAGGTGGCGGCGCGTACGGCGTCCGGGCCGTACAGGGCCCCGTAGTAGTTCCAGCGCCCGATGCCGAGATCGTCCGCGATCCGCCGGGCCACGCTGTCGGGGACCGGGCCCGGGCCCGGGTGGAACGCGGAGCGGGGCCCCACAGCCGCGGCGTCCAGGAGCAGGCTGCGCAGCGTCGGCACATGCGTGATGGTGCCGTCGAGGCGGAGCGGGCGCAGCGCGTCGACGAAGGGGCCGAGGTCCTCCTCCCTGGGCAGCGTGATCATGTACGCCTGATAGCCCGCGGGCCTGGGCATCAGCCACACACCGATCTTCGTCACGATTCCGAAGTTCGACTGGGTGAACATGGGGTCGAACTGCGGCCCGTAGCCGTACTTGAAAAGTTGCCAGGTGTTGCTGCCCGGGAGCGCGCCCATGCCGGTCCTGACCACGTCCCCGTCGGCGAGCACCACCTCCATACCGCATTGGACGGACAAGTGGTCCCCGTACGGGGTGTAGCCCACCCCGCGTTCCAGCGTGTTGCCGACGATGCTGCCCCACGCGAGGTCGGGCACGTCGAGCATCAGCCGGCTGCCGTGCTTCTCCAGGTGTTCGTACAGGTCGAAATAGGTGACGCCCGGCTCCACGAGTGCGTAGCCGAACGTCTCGCTGACGTCCAGAATGCGGTTCATCCGCCGGAGGTCGACCACCACCGCGCCGGGCAGCCGAGGTGCCGCGCCGCCGAATCCGAGGTTCTTCCCCGTGGAGATCGGTGACAGCGGGAGGCCGAGCGAGGTGGCGGTCCGGACAATCGCCTGCACCTCTTCCACGGTGTGCGGAAGCACCGCGGCCGACGGGCTGAAGTGACCGGCTTCGACGATGGGGAACGGGTCCCGGTACGGGGCGAGTTCGGATTCCTCGGCGAGTACCCACTTCTGGCCGAGGACGTCCCGCAGGGAGTTCAGCGCGGACGTCAGGTCACTGTCGCTGAACCGGGGCGGAAGGGGCTTGGTCATCGACGGGGCTCCTCTGTCATGACGAGGTATCGGTGAGCT
Source organism: Streptomyces sp. NPDC052040 (assembly GCF_044548405.1). Taxonomy (NCBI): domain Bacteria; kingdom Bacillati; phylum Actinomycetota; class Actinomycetes; order Kitasatosporales; family Streptomycetaceae; genus Streptomyces; species Streptomyces sp. NPDC052040. Next base: position 305,647 of record NZ_JBIUBV010000007.1, read on the forward strand.
GGGCCGGTGAGTTGCTCGACTCGGCGAAGGCGGTCACGGTGACCTGGCGCCACACCCCCTTGACCATGAACGGGTCCTGTGCGACGTACCGTTCGACCGTCTCCCGGTCCTCGGCGCGCATCAGGATCAGGCTGCCGACGGGACGGTCGCCGTCGTCGGACGTGAGCATTCCGTAGAAGACGGGTTCCACGATTCCCGAGCGGAGCCCGGCCGAATGCTCCGCCCTGGCCTCCTGCCTGATCTCCAGAACGTCGTCGGCGTCAAGACAATGGACGGCCCAGAGCATCGGAATCACCTTTGCTGACGAGTGAGCGGAAGGGTGAGGCTAACCCCCACGCAGCCTCGGTACATCAGGGCTGACCCTTACTCCGGATCGCGGGAGATGGCCCAGTAGGCGCAGAAGAAGGCTCCGAGGAGTGCCACCGCCGCGCAGACGAGGGGGATGGAGCGAAAGCCCGTCGTGGACAGCAGCGCACTGCCCGCCGCCGCTCCGAGCGCCGTTCCCAGATACATGGAGCTGCTGTTCCACGCCAGGAGCGAACCGCTGTGCCGCGGGTAGGACGCCACCAGGTGAGCCTGGTACGAGGGGAGACAGGGGTAGGCGCAGAGGGCGAAGAGGAAGAGCGCGCCCATCAGGAGCGGTACCGGGGCGCGCACCGCCAGGTCGAGCAGGAGCATCATCACGGCGACCAGAGCGAGACTGGTGGTGGCGACACGCCTCGCCCCGTACCGGTCCGCCAGCCTGCCGCCGCCGAAGCTGCCGGCGACGGCGCCGGCGCCGAAGACGATCAGCGCCAGGGCCACGAGGCCCGTCGAGAGCTTGGCCTCCTGGCGCAGCCCGGTGCCGAGGTAGGTGTAGAGGGCGTAGACGGCGAAGGCCCACAGTCCGGTGACCGTGACCGCCCTGGCCCGGGTGAACAGTCCGAGGGCGGCGGCAGCGGGGGCCGCTCCGGCAGCCGGCTTCGGCGTGTCGGGCCACACGGCCAGGTTGACAGCAGCGAGGACCGCTGCCGGGAGGGCGAGGATCACAAAGACGGCGCGCCAGCCCCACACTGCGGCCAGGGCGGTGCCGCTCGGTGCGCCGGTGGTCAGGGAGATCAGAAAACCCGCCACGGCGGTGGACATCCACACACCCCGTTTGTGGGCAGGGGCCGCTGCACCCACCAGTGCGTAGACCGAGGGGCTCACGGCGGCTGCCGTCAGTCCGGCCAGCACCCGGGCCAGCAGGAGCACCGCAAAGGAGGGCGCAACCCCGGTCAGGACGTTCGCCAGCGCGAAGCCGACGAGACCTGCGGCCAGCACCTTGCGGCGTCCGATCCGGTCGGCGAGGGAGCCGAAGACGGGTGCTCCCAGGACGTAGACGACCGAGAAGACGGTGACGGCGCTGCCCGCGGCGCCCGGTGAGACGTCGAAGTGCCGTGCGATGGCCGGCAACAGGGGGGACACCACGAACAGATCGGTTCCCACGATGAGCAGGGTGATGAAGCCGACCACCAGAGTGCCGCGACCGCCGTCCCGCCGTGCGGGAGGAGGGGGTGCTAACCGCTCTGTGTCCGGGGGGGTGTCTGCACGGGAAGCTCGCATAGTTAGCACGCTAGCTTATATCTTTCTGAGAAGCAATTTACCAGGAAGGTACTTGCCGGGAAGGCAGCTGTTAGCCTGGGGAGCGTGGACCGTGACGACGCCATCGATGTGCTGCTCCGACAGTGGCAGCAATCGCCGTACGAACTTCCACTCGCCTCCATGGCCGTGGGCAAGCGGATCACGCGGGTGGCGCGCAACCTCGAACAGCGCCTCGCCGAGGTGCTGGAGGAGTTCGACCTCGATCCCGGCGAGTTCGACGTGCTCGCCACACTGCTGCGCAGCGGGCCGCCGCACGAACTGGCCCCGGCAGCGCTGAACCGCTCGCTGCTCATCTCCTCCGGCGGCCTCACCAAGCGCCTCACCCGGCTCGAGAAGCGCGGATTCGTCTCCCGCAGGCTCGACCCCGACGACCGCCGCTCACTGCTGGCCGCGCTGACCGGGCAAGGCCTCGCGGTGGCGGGCAAGGCCGTTGTCGTCCACGCGCAGGCCGGGGCGGGCCTGGTCGACCCCCTCTCGGACGCCGAACAGGCCCAACTGGTCCTGCTCCTCAGGAAGTTGCTGCTGCACCAGGAGAGCTGAGGCCCCCGATGTGCCAGAACTTCAGCTCCAGGAACTCCTCGATGCCGTGGTGGGATCCCTCCCGGCCCAGGCCCGACTCCTTCACTCCACCGAACGGCGCCGTCTCCACGGACAGGAAACCGGTGTTGAGCCCGACCATGCCCACCTCCAGCGCCTCGGTGACCCGCCAGGCCCTGGCCAGGTCCCGGGTGAAGACGTAGGCCGCCAGCCCCGAACGGCTGTCGTTGGCCAGGTCCACGGCCTCCCGCTCGGTATGGAACGACGCCACCGCGGCCACCGGCCCGAAGGTCTCCTCGCGCATGACCCGCATGGCCGGAGTGACCCCGCGTAGCACGGTCGGCTCGAAAAACGTCCCCCCGGCCCGGTGTGGACCGCCCCCGACCATCACCTCCGCACCCTGGGCCACGGCGTCGGCCACATGGTCCGCCGCCTTCGCCAGTCCGTCCGCGTCGATGAGCGGCCCCACGTCCACACCGGGCTCATCACCGCTGCCGACCGTGAGCCTGCCCACGCGCTCGGCGAACCGCTCGGTGAACTCCGGGTACAGGTCGTCGTGGACCAGAAACCGATTGGTGCACACACAGGTCTGTCCGCTGTGCCGGAACTTCGAGAGCACCGCCGCCTCCACCGCGGCCTCGGGATCCGCGTCCGGGAAGACCAGGAAGGGGGCGTTGCCGCCCAGTTCGAGGGACAGCTTCTTCACCGTGGGCGCGCACTGGGCCGCGAGAAGTCTGCCCACCTCGGTGGATCCGGTGAACGACAGCAGCCGCACGGCCGGACTCTCGCACAGGGCCCGGCCAATGGAGGGCGCGTCCCCGGTGATGACGTTGAGGACACCGGGCGGTATCCCGGCCTGCCGGCCGAGCTCCGCGATGGCCAGTGCCGACAGCGGAGTCTGTTCGGCGGGCTTGACGACCGCGGTGCAGCCGGCCGCGAGAGCCGGTGCCGCCTTGCGGGTGATCATCGCCGCCGGGAAGTTCCAGGGCGTGACGCACCCGACGACTCCGATCGGCTGCCGCAGCACCACGATCCTGCTCTCCCGGGTCGAAGCCGGGATCACCTCCCCGCGCACCCGCTCCGCCTCGGCGGCGAAGAAGGTGAGAAAGGACGCGGTGTACGCGATCTCGCCGCGCGCCTCGGCCAGCGGTTTGCCCTGCTCACGGGTGAGGATCCGGGCCAGCCGTTCGCGGTGCTCCAGGAGCAGCGCGGCCCAGCGCGAGAGGACCGCGGCACGCTCCTTCGCGGTGCGGGCACGCCAGGCGGGCAGTGCCGCCTCGGCCGCGCGGATGGCCGCTTCCGTCTCGCCGGTGGACATGAGAGGCACCGAGGCGATCACCTCACCGGTCGCCGGATCGGTGACCGCGAAGGTCCGTCCGTCGTCGGCACCGCGCCACTCGCCGTCCACCAGACAGGCGTCCTGGAGCAGTGGTTCCTCGTCCTCGAGTGTGTCCGTGTCGGACCTGGGGGTCTTCATGGGCTCCTTCCTCGGCCAGGCGGTGCAAGAGGTGCGGGGGTTTCACGGCTCCCTAGGGGCGGATCAGCCGACAGCCGTGCGCGTCGGCGAGTTCCGCGATCTCCGGCTGGTCGGAGACGAACACGGGGTGGCCGACCTCGGCCAGCATCGGCAGGTCGGACCGGTCGTCGCCGTACGCCCAGCAGGCGGCGGCGGACGCACCCGAGGCGTCGAGGAACGACCGGACCGCCTCCGCCTTGCCGCGGCCGATGGTCTGGGGTGGCACGATCCCGCCGGTGTAGCGGCCGTCCCTCACCACCAGCCGGGTCGCCAGCATCCTGGACACACCCAGCTCCTCGGCGATCGGCCGCAGGATGTCCACCATCGAGCCGGACACGAAGACCACCTCCTGCCCGGCCGCCTGGCGCTCCCGCAGCGCGCGCAGCCCTCCGGGCAGATACAGTCCGCCGTCCCGGTGGCGCGCCTCCTCGTACCAGCGCCGGGCGAGCGCGGCCACCTGCTCGGGGCGCCTGCCCCGGAAGGTCTCGTAATACGTCCGGTTGATGAACTCCCTGGGGCGGCCCCGCGCGAGGTGGAGCCGTCGGCCCGCCTCGTACTTCTCCGCACGCCACCGCCCCAGAACAGAGGGGAGCAGGCCGGTGTGCGTGTAGTAGTAGTACTGGAAGCTGAACATTGTCTTCAGCCGTACGAGCGTGTCGTCGACGTCGAAGAACGCGTAGGTCCCCGTACCCGACCGCGCGTTCGTCACGGCTTGGTCGCTCCGACGGCGAATCCGGTGAACGAGGCGAAGAACATCCCCTCGTCCGCGGCCCGCAGGAGCGGCCGCCACCACTGTTCCAGTTGCTCGGGCGACAGTTCGAGCTGCCCGCTCTCCTGGGCGCTCCTGAGCCGGCCGGCAGCGAGTGTGCGGAAGAAGTCGAACGGCATGACCACGGTGAGCGGCGTGACCGTCACGTCCCTGAGGCCCCGGACCCGCATCCGGCGGAACAGCTGACGGCCGCTCCACTTGTTGCGGTGGCCGTCGGAGAAGCAGCGCATGGCCCGGCGGGTGGCCTCGGTGTCCGGGTGGTCGACGATGGTGGTGTCGAAGTCGTAGTCGAAGACGGCGATCCTGCCGCCGGGCCGGACCACCCTGATCAGTTCGTCGATCGCTGTCTCGATGTCCTCGCAGTGCATCAGGACGAGCTTCGCGCGGGCCGCGTCGAAGGAGTTGGCGGGGAAGTCGAGACCGCTCAGGTCCGCGACCCGGAACTCGACGGGCAGGGTCGATCCGGCACTGCGGCGACGCGCCTCGTCCAGCATGGCGGTGCTCAGGTCCGTCGCCACGACCTTGCCCTGCGCGCCGACCAGGCCGGCGACCTCCCTGGCGTCGTCCCCGGTGCCGCAGCCGACTTCCAGCACAGTCTTGCCGCTCAGGTCGCCCATGACGGAGGCCAGTTCGTCCTTCATGGCGCGGTACTCGGGGAGGCCGTTGGCGATGTCCATGAAGTCGATGAACCAGCGGCTGTCCGGGGCCGTGTCCACGGTTGTGAAGTTTCCGATGTTTCCGGTGGCGCTCACGGGTGGCTGACTCCTTGTTCGATTGAGTGAGGGATGGCGGGTGGCACTGCTCGGGCGCGCAGGCAGTCGGCCGTCGCCTGGCGCGCCGCCATGGCTTCCTGTTTGTCGGCGAGCCGTTCGGCCACGACGCGGAAGCGGGCCTCGATCTCGGCCGCGACGGCGCCCGACTGGCGCACGCGGACCATGGAGTGGAAGCGGTGCTGCACGGCGCTCGGCTCGTGCTCCAGCACCTCGTAGACGAGCGTCGCGGGCAGCGGGAACACAAACCCGTGGAACGACGCGCGGAAGGTGTCGACCACGAATCTGGCAGGGTCGAGACCGGTGGGAAAAAACCTCTCGGTGACCGCTGTCCAGGCCTGCCGGGCTGCCTCGGTCAGCGCCACCGCGGGGACATGGCGGCCCGTCAGGTGGTCCTCCAGGGTCTCGCACCGCTCGTCGAGCACGAGCGGAACCTCGTAGTGGTCCCCGGACCGCTCCGGTTCGCCGACCATCACGTTCCTCATCCGCCGCTTGTGGGTCAGCTCCAGTGGAGCGGGCGTCGCGGTCGGCCAGTGCTGGTCCATCTCTGCCAGCAGTTCCGCGGACAGCCCCTGCCCCGCCACCAGGTCGAGGCCACCGGTCCCGCCCGCCGCCAGATATTCCCGCAGGGCGGAGGCCGCCATGGTGCCCGGGGTGCGCAGGAACTCCTCGAAGCGGTCACCGACGACGACCAGGGTCTGCCCCGGCGGCTCGGACATCTCGTTCTCCCGCTGCGTCATACGCGGCGAGCGGCCAGAGCGCGCTCGTACACGCCCGCCAGGTCGTCGAGGTACCTGACATCGGAGAGCACCACGTCCTCCGAGAAGGGATCCGCCCCGGTGGCCGCCTCGAGTTCGATGACCAGCCGGGCCAGCATGAGGGAGGTCAGGCCCAGGGCGGCCAGCTCCTCCTGGCCGGTCGGTTCCGGGAGGTCCGGCGCCTCCTCGCGCAGGATGCCGGTGACGAGCTGGTGCACAAGGGTGCGGACGTCGGTGGTCTTCAGCATGTGATCCCTCCGTCGACGACGATGGACTGGCCGGTGATGAACCGGGCTTCGGGGGAGGCGAGGAAGAGGACGGCGTCGGCGACCTCCCGCGCGGTGCCGAGGCGTCCCAACGGGGTCCGCCCCTCGATGCGTTCACGCTGCTGCTCGGGCACGTGCGACGTCATGCCGCTGTCGAAGAAACCCGGGACCACGGAGTTGACCCGGATGTTGAACGAGCCCAGCTCGCGGGCCAGGCTCCGCATGAAGCCGTCGACACCGGCCTTCGCCGCGGCGTACACCGACACCCCGCGGAAGCCCCTGATCGCGTTGATCGACGACACGTTGACGATGGCTCCGCCACCCTGCCGGACCATCGGCTTCGCGCAGCACTGGGCAAGGACGACGGAAGCCGTCAGATTGACCGCGATCAACTCCGTGATCTTGGTAAGCGGGGTGGTGAGGAGAAGGCCCTCATGGAGTTGGCCCGCGTTGTTGACCAGGAGGTCCAGGCGGCCGAACCTGTGCTGCGCCTCGGCGGCGAACGCCCGCAGCGAGTGGGCGTCGGTCAGATCGGCGCGGCCACGCAGCAGACGGTCCGTGTCGCGGCCGTGGTCGGCGTCCGCGTCCCGGTCGGCAGCGGGGTCACGGCTGAACGTGGCTACCCGCCACCCGTCGGCGAGCAGACGTTCGACCAGCAGTCGGCCGAGCCCGCGGCTGCCACCGCTGACCAGGGCGACCGGGCGTCCCTCGGCGGCCCCGTTCACCGGGGAGCCCTGATCTTCTTGAAGCGGTCCGAGTACTGGTGCTCGGCCGAGACCACCACGGAGAGCGGCACCTTGTACGGCTCCAGACGGCTGCGGCAGTGTTCCCGTACGCGAGCCGAGAGCTGTGCGGGGTCCTCCTCCTCGACCAGCCGGACGGTGGCCTTCACGACCATTCCCGTCACCGGGCTCGGCAGACCGCACACCGTGGCCTCGGCGATGTTGTCCATCTCCAGCAGGACACTTTCCACCTCGCCCGGATACACCTTTTCCCCGCCGATGTTGATCAGTTCAGATTTCCGGCTGAGGATGCGCAGATAGTCTCCGTCCACTTGGACGATGTCCTGGGTGTTGAAATAGCCGTCCTCGTCGAAGTCGGCCGATGCGTTGAGGTACCCGAGCATGGCCATGTCGGAACGTATCCAGAGCACGTCGTCGATGACCTTGTAGTCGAACCCGGATTTTCCGAGTTCCAGCCACAGGGAATCATCGCTGCGCGACCGGGTGGGCACGATGCCCAGTTCGGACAGCCCGTATGTCTGCTTGAGCCGGACATGCGGCAAGGCGTGTTGAAGGCGCCGCAATGTGTGCGCCGGCATGGGCTCCGTGCCGTATGTGATGAGTTCGAGCGATCGGGTCGAATACCTCTCGTGGGCGCGGGAAATCAGCGCCAGGTTGAGGAAGGTCGGCGATGTCGGCAGTACGTTCACCGAATCCCGCTCAATGGCGGAGAACACTGCTTCAGGAGTCCGCTCGGGAATGGTGATGAGCGTTCCGCCCTGGCTCAGGGTGTGCAGGAACGTGTTGATTCCGCCGATGTGGTCGAGCGTGAGGAAGCACATCGTGCGCTTCGACTTGCCCCGCCTGGGGGCGCCGTAGCGCCCCAGCACCTTGGAGAGATCGAGCACGGAGGCCTTGCTGCGCCCCGTGGTACCCGAGCTGAAGAGTACGAGCCCCCCATTCGCCGTCCGCCTGAGCCGCTCGTACAGCGGATGGGAGGCCGCGATCCCGGTCGGTGTGATCACGGGGGTGCCGTCGGGGCCCGTGCCGACGACCTTCTCGACCTGCGCCAGGTCGAGGAATTCGGCCCGTTTCGCGGTCGGCAGGGGAGCGAGCGGTACGACGATCGCCCGGCGCGTCATCAGCGCGAGGAGAGCGGCACATGACGCGGGGGTGTAGGCCGCTTCCATGCAGATCACTTGCCCGGGGAACACATCCTGGCGATCGAATTCTCCGGTCCAGAAATCGACCGCTTCACACAGGTCTGCATAGGAGTGGGCGGACCCGCAGAAAACCAGCGCTTCGCTTCTGCTGAAACTCCTCAGAACCTCGAGGAATGGATGATTCATCTGACTTCCCGTCGGCCGTAATTTCCGTCGGTCTTTCACAGTTGAATCTTCTCAACTGACAGTTGAGTTTGTTGTGCGGGAGTCTACTACGCAACGCGGAGCGCCTGTCAACAGCGTTCGGCCGGGGAATGGGCGGAAGGACAGGGGGAATTGAGGGTTAACCCTGAATGCGGGGGACCTGAAATGCCCGGGGACCGGCCGTGGCGCGGCCGGTCCCCGGGGGGTGGGTCAGACCGGGTGGATCGTGCCTGCGTAGCGCTGGATGAAGCGGGTGCCGGTGGAGGCGGTGAGGGTGAGGTCGTAGCGTCCCTCGTCGGTGGGCCAGGTCAGGTGGGTGCGGGTGTGGGGCTCGACCTGGACGGTCTGTTCGCGGCCGCCGAAGTCGTTCGGGGTGAGGGTGAAGGAGACCTCGGTGCCGCCCGTGTTGCGGAGTTCTATGTCCAGGGCGGAGTGGCGCGGGGTCGCCGTGGCCGAGGGGACCGCGACATCGGTCTGGTCCGCGCGGACGATCGTGCCGGAGAAGCGGCGGACGAAGCCGTCGGCGCCGTGGACGGAGAAGTCGTAGCGGCCGTCGGTGGCCGTGGCGTCCCAGACGTAGGTGCGGGAGGAGCGCGGGGGGACCGTGAACGGGGTGCCGGTGAAGGGCAGGGCGGTGTTCGGCAGCACGGTGAAGTGGTAGCCGACGCTGCCGTGGTTGGTCAGGGTGCAGGTGACCTTGCCGGTGGAGCGGTCGACGGCCACCTCGGCCCAGGGCAGATACGGCAGCGCGCGGTGCGGCCGGTGTCCCGGTTCCTGGCCGGGCATGGACTGCTGGTCGGGGATCCTCACCGCGGGCAGGGAGTTGCCCGCGTCCGCCTTGGCCATCAGGGCGACCGTGTCGGGCAGGGCGGGGATGCTGTAGTCGGGCCTGGTGAAGTCGAAGCAACTGGTGAGGTCGCCGCAGACGGTGCGCCGCCAGTCGGAGATGTTGGGCTCGTGCACCCCGGTGACCCGTTCGAGGAAGCGCAGCACCGACGTGTGGTCGAAGACCTGGGAGTTGGCCCATCCGCCGCGGGACCAGGGCGACACGACCCAGAGCGGGACGCGGCTGCCGAGGCCGATGGGCTTGCCGTCCGCGAACTCGTCCTTGGTGCCGGGCTCCGGGAACGGCGGGATGACATGGTCGAAGTAGCCGTCGTTCTCGTCGTACATGAGGAGGAAGACGGTGTGCTTCCACACGTCCGGGTTGGAGAACAGCGACTGGAGCGCGGTGTTGACCCAGTGGGCGCCGTAGTCGGGGCTCGCCGCCGGGTGTTCGCAGAAGAGGTACGGCGCCACCAGCCAGGAGACCGTGGGCAGGGTGCCGTCCTTGCAGTGCTGGTCGAACGCCGTCAGGTCCCACTTCGTCATGGCGTTGACATAGCGCGGGTCGTCCTTGGGAAACGCGTGGAACTGCTTGAAGTACGACAGCGCGTTGTCGTCGTAGTCGCCGTTGCGGTCGTCGGAGCCGTCGGGATTGTGGTAGACGCGCCAGGTGACGCCCGCCTGTTCGAGGCGTTCGGCGTAGGTGGTCCAGTCGGCAACCGGGTTGTCCGTGACGGGGGTGTTGTCGGTCCAGGGGCCGGTGGTGCCGTCGGTGCCGGGGCCGGAGGTGCCCGTCCACAGATAGAGGCGGTTGGGGTCGGTGGGGCCGTTCAGGGAGCAGAAGTAGCCGTCGCACAGGGTGAAGGCGTCGGCCAGGGCGTACTGGTAGGGGATGTCCTCGCGGGTGAAGTAGCCCATGGTGCGCTCGCCCTTGGCGGCGACCCACTTGTCCATCGCGCCGCCGTTGACGGCGGTGTGGCCAGTGTCCCAGTCGTGCGGGAGGCCGCCCGCGTTCTGCGCGTTGTACTTCGTGGTGTCCATGCGGAAGGGCAGCAGATGGCCCTCCTCGCGGCTCCGGTCGGGCTGGTGGAACACCGGGTCCCCGTCGGACAGGACACTGGCCTGCCGGTCGGCGAAGCCGCGGACCCCGCGCAGGGTGCCGAAGTAGTGGTCGAAGCTGCGGTTCTCCTGCATCAGGATGACGACGTGCTTGACGTCGGCGAGGCTTCCGTGCCGGGAGCCCGGGGCCGCGGCCTGGGCGGTGCCCGGGAGTCCGGCCGCGACGGCGGCGGCTCCGGCCGCGGTGGTGCCGATGAAGGCGCGGCGGCTGATCTCAGTCATGGGAGGAGGTCCTTCGGGTCGTTCGGGGGCTCATGCGGAGGGCTCGCAGGTCCCGGGGTCAGCCGCGGGCGGCCAGGGAGAAGGTGACGACGGCGGCCGCGTGGTCGGAGGGCCAGCCGTTGGCGGCGGTGTCCGGCACCGGGCGGGGCCAGCCGGTGCACAGGCTGTGGGCCTCCAGCACCTTCAGCCGTCCCGCGTACTGCACCTGGTCGATCCGGTCCTGGGGTTCCGCGCCGCCGCCGTCGTGCCGCGGCCTGACGGGGGACCAGGTGATGCCGGGCGTCTTCGCCGGACTGGGGTGGGCGGCACGGTAGGCGTCGACCAGGCCCGCCTTCTCCAGGGCCTCGGTGACCGGCCAGCGGACCCGGCCCACTCCCCCGTGCGCGGCGGCCGTGCGGTTCGTCCAGTCGAGGTGGGAGGGCGAGGCGAGTCCGCCCGCCAGCACCAGGGGCGTGCGGGAGGCGAGGTCCGGTCGCAGGGCGGCCACCAGCGCCTGCGTCTGCGCGTAGCGCCTGGTCCCCCGCTCGGCCGCCTCGGCCTGTGCGGGCGTCCGTCCGGCCAGCACCGCGTAGGGGCCGTAGTCGGCCTCGTCCAGCTGGACCGTCCAGATCCGCACCGTGCGGCCGCCGGGCAGGTGCAGGGTCGCCGCGGCGGCCGGGAGCGCCGCGGCGGGCGCGACGGTGTCGCTGAGCGGGTAACGGCTGACGATGCCGAGGCCGTCGGCCTGATGGGCGTCCCAGCCGAGCGCCGCGGCGAGGTTCTCGGCCCCGTGGTCGCCGCACTCCTGGAGCGCCACCACGTCCAGGCCCTGGGTGAGCACGAGCCGCAGCTGCTTCTCCAGGAAGCCGTCCGTGTGGGCGCCCGCGTCCCAGAGGTTCAGGGAAGCGGTCTTCAGCCGCAGCCGGTCCCGGGCGGACCGGACGGGCACCTGGACGGTGACGGTGTCGGTGCCGGTGGCGCTGTCGGTGACGGCGACCGTGATCCGGCCGGGGCGCCGGGGCGCGAGGTGCGGGACCGTACCGGACACGGTGCCGTCCGCGGTCACCGACAGCCAGGAGTCGCCCCCGGCGCGGGTGAAGGACGCGCTGCCCGCGGCGTTGCCCTCGGGCCGGATCCACAGGCCGCCCAACGGCACCGCGACCTCCGTGCCCGGGGTCTGCGGTGCGGTGGTGAGGGCGTCCACGGCGGCGTGCGGGCGGGGGATCACCGGGCGCACCGCGAAGCTGAGCGGCTGTGTCCTGGCGAGGATGCCGTAGCCGTCCTTGGCCAGCAGATAGGCGGTGTACGGGCCGCCGGTGAGGCCCGCGGTGTCCAGGGTGATGTCGCCGGTGGCGGCGGGGGTGTACTGCCAGGCGAGGGCGGAGCCGTGGCCGGGCTGCCGGTCGCCGTCGTAGAGGCCGATCCAGTTCTTGGCGTCGGGTGTGTTCGTCGTCCAGTGGAAGGAGAGCCTGTCCCCCTCGTGCGGGGCGGCGCCGGTCAGGGTGAGGGAGTCGGCGACGGGGGCGCCCGCGAAGCTGAACGGCTCGGTCCTGGCGAGCACGGTGTAGCCGTCCTTGGCCAGCAGATAGGCGATGTAGGGGCCGCCGCCGAGGCCGGAGGTGTCCAGGGTGGTCTGCCCGGTGGTGCCGGGCACATAGCTCCACACCAGGGAGCTGCTGCCGGTGGCGGGCTGCCGGTCGGCGGGGTAGACGCCGATCCAGTTCTTGGGGTCGGGGGCGTCGGTCGCCCAGGTGAAGGCCAGTCTGTCGCCGCGCTGCGGGGGCGTCGTGGAGCCCAGCGCGATGCTGCTCCCGGACGCGGCGGCCTGTGAGAGGGATGACACGGTGTTGGGTCCTCTCCGCCCCGGGGCCGCGGTGACGGCACCGGGTGAGCAAAGTTGTCTAGATAACTTCGCTCACAGGAAGCCGTCCTTCGGCGTCCGCCCCATGAACGCGAGATGGCCGCCGCCCGGGGATCAGAGGGAGATCTGACGACTCGCACCGCGGGCCGAAAGGGCGGTACAGGAGCGGGAGATGGCCATTGAGCTGCGGCTTTACTGGAACAGGGTCGGCCTGTACAGCATCTGGACACCCCCTGCGCCGCAGGCCACCGAAGGGGCGCGCCCGGGGTCCCGGCGCGCGGGCGCCCTGCGGGCGGGCAGCGGTGCTGTGCACAACGGGGGCCCGGTGTGGCGCCGGGGGCCGACGGGCCGCGACTGATGTTGCCCCCGGGGCTACCCCGCGGTAACCCCTTCCCTCTACGCTGCCGCCAACTCGGTGCCGACAAGAGGGAGTTGGGATATGCGCACAGTGAGACGGCTGGCGGCGCTCGTGGGTGCCGCCGCCCTGCTGGCGGTGGTACCTGCGCACGCCGAAGCAGCGTCGCCCGCGCTGTCCGGGACGACGGCGATCGGCACCCACAACGCGTACGACAAGGCCAAGTACACCTACTTCGCCCAGGCGTTGGACTCCGGTGCCTCGCTCCTCGAACTGGACGTCTACGTGGACAGCCTGACCCACCGGTGGCGGGTCAGCCACAGCAACCCGCTCGGCAACGACAACAACTGCGAGGCCGCCAAGACCCCGGGCGACCTGTACAGCAAGAGCCGCAACCAGGATCTCGGCAGCTGCCTGGACAACATCGCGGCCTGGAACCAGCTCCACCCCGACCACCCCCCGATCGTGTTCAAGGTCGAGATGAAGGTCGGCTTCAACGACAAGGGGGGCATGGGTCCGGACGAGTTCGACACCCTGGTGTCGCAGAAGCTCGGCAGCAGCGTCTACCGGCCCGCCGACCTGCTGGGCGGGACGTACTCCTCGCTGGACGCGGCGTCGAAGGCCAACGCCTGGCCCTCCCGCGACTCCCTGCGGGGCAAGTTCCTCTTCGAGCTGATCCCCGGCACGGTGGAGCAGGCCAACCCGTTCGACCACTACTGGACCGACGAGGAGTACGGCGACCATCTGCGCGATCTGTACGCGGCGGGCAGGATCGGTGCGGCCGAGGCCTTCCCTGCCGTGCTCGGCGCGGCGAACGGGGATCCGCGCACCAGCCGCTACGACGCCTCGATCCGCCCCTGGTTCGTGTTCTTCGACGGGGACGCGGCGGCCTATCTCAACAACGGCTACGACACGGCCTGGTACGACACCAATCACTACTTCCTCATCATGACGGACGCGGCGGGCGTCGCCCCGGCGATCTCGTCCACCAGCCCTACGGACGCCGAAGTCGCGGCGCGGCTCGCACTGTTGGCGGCGCACCACGCCAGTGTGATCACCTCCGACTGGTCGACGAAGTCACCTTCCGTTCTCGGTTCGGTGACTGTTCGAGGCTGATCGACGGTTGTTCGAGGCTGACATCCTCGCAGAGCGGGCATAGCACCTGTATCAGGGAGAACCACGCAGCGATCCCTGTCCCCCACGAGTACTTCAGGGAGCCCCCCATGCTGCAAGGAATAGATGTCAGCGCCTACCAGTCCTCCGCCTACGACACGAGTGGCCTCTCCTTCGTCTTCATCAAGGCGACGGAGGGGCATTCGTATGTGAACCCCAAGCTCACCGCCCAGACCAAGACCGCCCGCGATGCCGGTTGCGTGGTCGGTTTCTACCACTTCCTGTGGCCCGGCGATCTCGCGGCCCAGGCCCAGTACTTCGTCAGTAAGGCGCCGGAACAGGCGGGCGACATACTGGCCGTGGACTGGGAGACCACCGGCGACGGCACCCGTGCGAGCAACGCCGAGAAGGACAGCTTCATCCGCCAGGTGAAGAGCCTGAGGCCGGCCAACCGCGTCGTCCTGTACACCAACCGCGCCTTCTGGCTCAACGTCGACACCACGTCCTACGCCGGGGACGGCCTGTGGATCGCCGACTATGTGACGGCGGGCAAGCCCCGCATCCAGGCGGCGTGGCGCTTCCACCAGTACACCTCGGACCCGGTGGACAAGGACGTCGCCAACTTCACCACCAAGACCGCCCTCAAGCAGTGGGCCGCGGGTTCCTGACCGCGCCCCCGACCCGGCGGCCACTCACGTGCGAGCGGCCGCCGGGGCCGTACCACCGTCGGCGTCGTCGCCAGGGTCTTTCGTTTGGATCGGGCCGGATCAGGGCGCGGTGCCAGGGCCCGCGAGCCCGGCCCGATCCACACGAGAGGCCCTTAGCCGCGGAACTCCGGGGTGCGCTCCGGCGATGCCTGCGCCAGGGCCTTGGTGACGGCGTCGGCGCCCGCCTGGAGGCCGTAGACCGGGGTGGCGGGCTGCTGGCGCCAGGAGTCGTCGATGCCGCCCGAGTCGACCGTGTCGAAGCCCAGTTCGTCGATCAGGGCCCGTACGGTGCGCTTCGCCGCCTCGTCGTCACCCGCGACCGGGAGCGCCATCCGCCCGGGGTCGCCCGCCGGGCGGCCGCGGTCCAGGATGTCCTGGGCGTAGGTGCCGTTGAACGCCTTGATCACGGGGTGGCCGAGGTGCCGTTCGGTCCAGCGGCTCTCGGTGAGGCCCTCGTCCTCGATCCCGGGGATCCTGCCGTCGCGCTCCCTGGGGTAGTAGTTGCCGGTGTCGATCACCGCGACGCCCTCGGCCGCGCCGTCCAGCAGGCCCTGGGGCAGCTCCGGTACGGCCTTCAGCGGGACCGTGACCACCACGACCTCGGCGCCGCGGGCCGCCTCCCCGACCGGTACGGGTGTCGCACCCGTCTCCTCGGCCAGCGCGGTGAGGGTGTGCGGACCGCGGGAGTTGGCCACGGAGACGTCGTGCCCGAGTGCGGTGAGCCGCCGGGTGAGATTGCCGCCGATGTTGCCCGCGCCGATGATGCCGATCTTCATGACTCGCCTCGCCCTTCAGGGGTAGATGCTCGTGCATACATCCTTGGGCAACGGCAACCTCCACGGGGGCCGGGCTATTCCTGCCCGGGGCCGGACGGGTGGTTCCCGTGGCTCCCTCCGGCCGCGGGCTCCCGTCGGCGCCCGCGACAGCGCGAAGGCGCCCGCCTCCGAGGAGGGCGGACGCCTTCGTACGCGATGTGGGCGCTCCGCGCGCCCGGACACCTCACTTGCTCAGGTACGTCCAGAACTCGTCGAACGACAGGACCTTGTCGCCGTTGAGGTCACGGGACCTGATCACGGCCTCGGCCACCGTGTCGGTGACGTTCCAGTCGCCTCCCTGGGCCAGGGCCGACTTGAACTCGGCGGCGGTGATGAAACCGTCACCGTCCGCATCGATCCGCTCGAACTGCTTGCGTGCTTCCTCGATGTCCGCCACCGATCCGCCCCTTCTTGGTGCCTTTGCCGCCGTACGGCCGTCCTACTGACGGAGGTCAGATTAACGGTCCGGACGCGCTTCCCGTGCCGCGGCCGTCCGGGCGGCCAGGGGCGGCGGCCCGGAGCGTCAGCGGTAGACGCCCGTGTGCCCCAGCGAGTAGCGGCCCGGCTGGGGGAAGACGGCGAGGCCGTGCGGGCCGCTGCCCACCTTGATCCGGGCCAGCTGCTTCCCGGTGCGGGTGTCGATGGCGTAGACCACGGAGTTGTACCGGCCGGACAGCCACAGCACCGTGCCGTCCGTGGAGACCCCGCCCATGTCGGGGCTGCCGCCGCCGGGCAGCCGCCACTTGGCGGTCAGCTTGTTCTTGGGGAAGTCGAAGACGGAGATGGTGCCCTCGCCGCGGTTGGAGACGTACATCTCGCGGGAGTCGCGGCTGACGTAGAGTCCGTGCGCGCCCTTGCCGGTGGCGAGGAAGGTCGGCTTGGCAAAGGTGTCGCCGTCGAGGATCCACAGTCCGTCGGCCACCATGTCGGCGATGTAGAACTTCCTTCCGTCCGGGGAGATCTTGACGTCCTGCGGCATGGCCCCGCGGAACGCCAGCTTCTGCTGGCCGATCACCTCCATCTTGGCGGTGTCGACCTTGAGCAGCTCACCGCTGAACTCGCAGGAGACGATGAAGTAGCGGCCGTCCACCGAGAAGTCCGCGTGATTGACGCCGTAGCAGCTCACCGGGACGGTCTTGACCACCTTCATGGTGTGCGCGTCACGGAACACCAGCTGGCGGTCCATGGAGGCCATCACGATCGCGTACTTGCCGTCCGGGGTGAAGTACAGGTTGTACGGGTCGTGCACGGCGACGGACTTGCCGGGCTTGCCGGTCTTCGGGTCGATGGGGGTGAGGGAGTTGCCCAGGTCGTTGTTGACCCAGAGGGTCTTCAGATCCCAGGACGGCACCACGTGCTGGGGCTGGCGGCCGACCCGGAAGGTGTCGATGACCTTGTACGTCGCCGGGTCGATGACGGTCACGGTGTCGGAGTTGGTGTTGGGGACGTAGACCCGGGACGGGAAGTCCTTGACCGTCTCCGAGAGCCGTCCCGGCCGGTCGGCGGAGTAGATGTCGTTCGGTTCGAGCACCGGCGGCATGCCCGGCAGGACCCGTACGGCGCTCTGCTGCCGGGACCGGTCGACGGGGACCTTGGAGGCGAGGGCCTCGTCCTTGTGGGAGGATCCGCCGGTGCAGCCGGCGAGCGCGGCAAGGGCGGCGCCGGCGATCAGTACGCGCGTGACGGGCGAGAGGTGCATCAGCTCAGCAGCTCCGTGGTGGTCACCGCGGCGAGGCCGCGGCGGTCGAGTTCATGGAGGATGTCGGGCAGGGCGACGACCGTGTCCGCGTAGCCGAAGTGCATGCTCACCACCGATCCCTTGCGGATCTCGTCGGTGACCTTGCGGGTGACGGCCGGGGCGCCCGGGGAGGTGTAGTCGAGCGAGTCGACGTCGTACGACAGGACGTGCGGGTAGCCGATCTCATGGGCCAGCCGTTCCACGAGCGGGCTCGCCCGTGGGGCGCGGGAGGGGCGGAACCAGGTGCCGATGGACCCGGTGAGGCGCCGCAGCCGGTCCGCGCACTCCTGGATCTCGGCCCGGGCGTCGGCCTCGGACATGCTGTTGATGGTCAGATGGTGCTCGGTGTGGTTGCCGAGGTCGTGACCGCCCCGCAGGATCCGGCGGGCCATCCCGGGGTGTTCGTCCAGCCAGGTGCCCACCACCAGCACCGTGATCTTCGCCTTCGCGTGCTCGGCGGTGTCGAGGATCGCCGCGGCGGTGCCGGGGTCGCCCTGTCCGTGGAAGGTGAGCGCCACCCGGGGGCGGTCGCGCGGGCCGTTCGAGATCTGGCCGGGCTGACCCGGGAAGGCGCGCGGCGCGGGCCCCCGGATGGTGTCCCCGGACGAGGGGCTGCCCGCGGCGGCGGTGACGGAGAACGACGGGTGGACGGCGGTGGGGCCCGGGGCGCAGGCGGCGGTCAGGGCGCCGAAGGCGAGCCCCGCGCCCGCACGCAGCGCGGCGCGGCGGCCGGGCAACGGGCGTGCGGGGTCCGCCGGGTCCGGCGGAGGGGGAGGAACGGGCGTGATCACTCTCCCCATTTAAGGGCCAGACCGTGCCCAAAGCGGCGATTGCCCCGCTTGGCGGACGGGTGGGTCGCACCGGCACATGATCGGACGAAACCGCCCAGGTGTTCCGCCCGGGCGCGGCTCGCCCGCCGAAAACCCGTTGCGGGACCGCCCTCCCCGTCTGCGATAGTCGACCCTGTGACAGCCACCCATTGACCCGGGCACCGGTTCGTCGCGGGTGGCGCGGCCCACACCCCAAATCCGTGCCGTGCCACCGCAGGAGGCCCCGGCCGCCGGACGGCCGGGGCTTCCGCCGTACGCGCCATGCGATCCCGCCGTACGGCCCGCGCGGTCCCGCTGTACGGACCGCGTGGCCCCGCCGAGGGAGCGGGACCCGCCGGAAGGGCACGGCCCCGTCGAGGGGGCGCGGTCAGCGGTCGGCGGCTCGCATCTCGAACCAGGTCGTCTTGCCGCGCGGCAGCAGATCGACCCCCCAGCGGTCGGCGAGCCGGTCGACGAGGAAGAGGCCCCGGCCGCTGATGTCCAGGTCCTGCACCGGAAGCAGGCAGGGCAGCCCCCGGGAGGGGTCGCGGACCTCGACCCGGACCCAGCCCCGGCGCCGGTGCATCCGTAACCCGAAGGACCGCGCCCCGGTGTGCTGCACGGCGTTGCCCACCAGCTCGGAGACGAGCAGCACCGTGTCCTCGGCCATCCGCGGGGAGAGCCCCCAGTGGCGCAGGATCACGATCTGGGCGAGGCGGCGCGCGCGGGCCGCGGATTCCGGGCGGGACGGCAGCAGGACCTCCGCCTCGGCGGGGTTGCCGTACAACTCCAGTGCTTTGAACGCCTGTTCGTCCTCGATCGCAGGCGACCAGCGTGCCGCGGTCGCGCTCGCCTGCCGCCGCGGATGTTCCATACCCTCCAGCCCCGCCATGAGGCCATCATGACCGCCCGTGAGGCCGCCGGGAGGCGTTACGGGGGAACGCGGCACCGGGGGCCACCCGGTCCCCGTCGTCCGGTTGACATATGCCAAGCGCATACGGGACCCGGGTACACCCGGACTGAGCTGCGGGAACGTTCCTGTTGTGGGCGGGCACCACTGATGGGTGACGGGACAGCCTTAAGGTTGCCTTAAGGCTGTCATAATCCGCCCTTCCGGTGGATGTCCAGGTGGGATGCCGGTCAACTTCGTGTGGACGGGCGCCACTTGGGCGGGATGCGCCCGGCCGCTCAGACGAACTTCGCCTTGCCGGGGCCCTCCTCCACGAAGCTGCGCATGCCGCGCTCGCGGTCCTCCGTCGCGAACAGGCTCGCGAACCAGCTGCGTTCCACCGCGAGACCGGTCTCGATCCCCGCGTCGAGACCCGCGTCGACGGACTCCTTCGCGGCGCGCAGCGCGATCGCCGGGCCCTGGGCGAGCCGGGCGGCCCAGCCGTGCGCCTCGGCGTACACCTGCCCGGCGGGCACCACCCGGTCGACCAGGCCGAGCGACAGCGCCTCCCCGGCCTTCACCATCCGCCCGGTGAAGATGAGGTCCTTGGCCCTGGACGGGCCGACCAGCCGCGCCAGCCGCTGGGTGCCGCCCGCTCCCGGGATCAGGCCGAGCAGGATCTCCGGCTGCCCCAGCTTCGCGTCCTCGGCGGCGATCCGGTAGTCCGCGCAGAGCGCCAGCTCGCAGCCGCCGCCCAGGGCATAACCGGTGACGGCGGCGACGACCGGCTTGGGGATGCGGGCCACGGCGGTGAAGCAGTCCTGGAGGGCGCGGGCCCGCAGCACCATGTCCGCGTGGTCCAGGTCCTGCATCTCCTTGATGTCCGCGCCCGCCGCGAACACCTTCTCCCCGCCGTACAGGACCACGGCGCGCACGTCCTCGCGGCGCCCGGCCTCCTCGGCGAGTTCCCTGATCCGGTCCTGGGTGGCGACGTTCAGCGCGTTCATCGGCGGCCGGTCAAGACGCAGGGTGCCCACGCCCTCGGCTACTTCGAGATGCACAGTCATGCCCGCCAGGCTAACGGCCGCTCACGCGGGCGGGCCCGGCGCTCCCGCTCACCGCGGTGCACCGGGCCCGCCTCGGCGAGGGCCCCGGGGGCTACTTGCTCCAGTCGGCCCAGGGCAGGTTCCAGCCGTTGAGCCCGTTGCCGGGATCGACCGTCCGCTCGTGGGAGTTCTTCACCACGACCACGTCACCGGTCATCGAGTGGTCGTAGAACCAGGCGGCCGGTGCGGACGGGTCGGAGCCGCCGCGCACATCGCGCAGTCCGACGCAGCCGTGGCTCGCGTTGTAGTTGCCGAAGGCGTCGCCGCCCCAGTAGTTGCCGTGGATGAAGGTGCCGGAGTCGGTCAGGCGCTGGGCGTGCGGGACGTCCTTGATGTCGTACTCGCCGCCGTAGCCGACGGTCTCGCCGTTCATCCGGGTCACCGCCAGGCGCTCGCTGATGACCATCTGGCCGTTCCAGGTGTCGTAGCCCGGCTTGCCGGTGGTGATGCCAAGGGTCCTGACCACCTTGCCGTCCCGCCGGACGGTCATGGTGTGGGTCTTGGCGTCGACGGTGGAGACCTGGCTGCGGCCGATGGTGAAACGCACGGTCCTGGTCTGCTTGCCGTAGACGCCGGGGCGGCCCTCGACGCCGTCCAGGGCGAGTTTCACGGTGACCTCGGTGCCCGGCTTCCAGTAGTGCTCGGGGCGGAAGTCGAGGCGGTCGTTGCCGAACCAGTGGCCGCGGACCTCGACGGCCGGCCGAGTCGTGACGGCGATGGCCTTCTCGACGTCCGCGGGGTGGGTGATGCCGCGGGAGAAGCGGACCGAGAAGGGCATGCCGACACCGACGGTGGTGCCGTCGTCGGGCTGGTAGACGCCGACGAAGGTGCTCTTCGGGGTGAGGGTGGTGAAGGAGGAGTCCCGGGTGGCGGCACGGCCCGCGGAGTCCTTCGCGACGGCGTGCACCCGGTAGGTCGTGGCGGTGGCCAGCGGGGCGGCGGGCGTCCAGGAGGTGCCCGCGCCGGATATCGCCCCGGCGACCGCGCGGCCCTTGCCGTCCTCGACCCGGACCTCGGTCAGCCGGCCCTGCACGGACGTCACCCGCAGGGCGCCCGCGGTGTCCACGGCCCTGGCGCCGTTCCCGGGGGCTATGGTCACGACGGCCGCCGACGGCTTGCCCGCGCCCGCGCCCTTGCCGCCGCCGGTCCCCGGCCCCGACGTCCCTCCCCCGCCGCACGCGGTGGCGGTCAGCAGGAGGGTCCCGCAGACAAGGGACGCCAGAGCCGTCAGGCCCGTACGGCCCCGCCGCGCCCCCGCCGCCCGCGCTCCAACCGACGCCCCCGATATCGGTCGCCCGTTCACGTTCGTTCTCCCCTCGCACGGCCCGGCCGGGCCCGCACACCCCGAAAGTCGCCGCGTCCCGGACCCGGGCCTGCCCGTGCCCCGCGCGCGCCTGGCGCAAATCAATCACACGGCCCGCCCTGATGACTCCCCGCGATGGTCACCGTTCAGTCCCAACTTCGGGCGCGCGCGGGGGCATCGGGGGCAGCCGGGCGCACACCCCCGCGAACCCCCGCGATCTGCGAGGGGGGCTACCGCACCGCGCTGCCCGCCGTCCACCGGGCCCAGCTCATGTTCCAGCCGCCGAGGCCGTTGTCGGGAGCGACCGTCCGGTCGTCGCTGTGCACCACCTCGACCACGTCGCCGATGAGACTGCGGTCGAAGAACCAGCCCGCGGGGGTGTCCGGGCCGCCGCCCTTGACGTCCCTGAGGCCCACACAGCCATGGCTGACATTGGTGTGCCCGGGGGCGTTCGGCGCCCAGTAGTTGCCGTGCACGAAGGTGCCGGAGTCGGTCAGCCGCAGGGCGTGCGGGACGTCGGGGATGTCGTACTCGCCGCCGAAGCCGACGGTCTCGCCGTTCATCCGGGTGACCTCCAGCATCTCCATCACCACCATCCTGCCGTTGTAGGTGGTGGTGCGGGGCGCGCCCGCGGTGATCGGCAGGGTGGCGATCAGCTTCCCGTCGCGCCGGACCTGCATGGTGTGCGCGGCCGCGTCGACCAGCGAGACCTGACTGCGGCCGACGGTGAAGGAGAACGTCTTGTACTGGAGGCCGTAGACGCCGGGCGCGCCCTCCACGTCCCGCAGCCGCAGGGCGACGGTGACCCTGGTGCCGGGCCGCCAGTACGCCCGGGGCCGGAAGTCGAGGCGGTCCCCGCCGAACCAGTGCGGACGGATCTGCACCGCGGGCCGCGCGGTCACCCGGATCGCGCGCTCGACCGCGGCCCGGTCCTCGATCCGCCGGTTGAACTGGAGGGACACGATCATCCCGGTGCCCACGACCGAGCGGTTCTCGGGGGTCACGTACCCGATGAACCGGTGGCCGGGCACGAAGGTGGTGAAGGCGGCGTGCCGGGCGGAGCGGCGGCCGCGGCCGTCGTGGGCCACCGCGTCGACGGTGTAGCGGGCGGCTAGGGAGAGGCGGTCGTCGTCGGGCTGCCAGACCCGGCCGTCGGCGGAAAGGTGGCCCCGGACCGGGGAGTCCTGCGCGTCCTGGGACCTGACGACGGTCACCGACTCCAGGCGGCCGTCGGACACCCGCACCCGCAGCCGCCGTCCGGCGCCCACGGCCCGGCTGCCGTCGTCGGGTGAGACCCGGATCAGGTCCCGGGGCCCGGGCGGCTTGCCGAGCATCTCGTCGAATCCGTGGGAGGTGCAGCCGGTCAGCAGGACCGCCCAGGTCAGAGCGGCAGCCAGGGCGGCTCCGGCGCGCCGCGCGTGCGTCTGTACGTGCATCACGCCGGGCCCAACGACCCAGGTCCCCCGGGGAAACGTGAGTGCGAGCCACGCTCTGGGCAGAACAGTGGGGAGGACGACGCGACGGGAGGCCGCGCCCGTGGGCCGCAGGGGCGTGGAGGCCGGGAAAGGGCGGGTTGCCGCGCGCCCTTTCCCCCGTGTCGCCCCGACGAGCCGCGGGAGGCCGAACGTGTCGAGCGCAGCCGAGCAGGAGGCAGTGCAGAAGGAGCGGGCGGACGGGGAACGGTCCGCACGCCCGGCCGCCGTGCTCAACGGCAGGCGCCGCCGGGTGCCGTCCGTGCCGGTGTGGCCGGGTGCGCCCACCCCCCTCGGGGCGCGCTTCCGCACGGGCCCGGACGGGGCCGCGGGCACCAACTTCGCGCTGTGGGCGGGGGGTGCGGAGGGGGTGGAGCTGTGCCTGTTCGACGGGCGGGGGGCCCAGAGCCGTGAGACGCGGGTCGCGCTCACCGAGCTGACCCATGAGATCTGGCACGGCTTTGTGCCCGGTGTGCTGCCCGGGCAGCGATACGGCTTCCGGGTGCACGGCCGCTGGGACCCGTGGACGGGGGCGCGCTGGAATCCGGCGAAGCTGCTCCTGGACCCGTACGCGCGGGCGGTGGACGGGGACTTCACGCTGCCGCCGGAGGTGTACGGGCATGTGCGGGACTGGCCGGACCAGCGGGTCGCGGACACCGTGCGCGACGACCGGGACTCGGCTCCGTACGTGCCCAAGGGCGTGGTGGTGCACGATGACGACGACTGGTCGGACGACCGCCGCCCGAAGACCCCCTGGGCGGACTCGGTGATCTACGAGCTGCACGTCCGCGGCTTCACCCGGCTGCACCCGGGCATCCCGCCCGAACTGCGCGGCACCTACGCGGGTCTGGCGCACCCGGCGGCGATCGAGCATCTGGTGCGGCTCGGGGTGACCGCGGTGGAGCTGCTGCCCGTGCACCAGTTCGCCCACGAGGACCATCTGCTGCGGCGGGGCCTGACGAACTACTGGGGCTACAACTCGATCGGCTACTTCGCCCCGCACGCGGCCTACGCCTCCACCGGCACCACCGGCCAGCAGGTCGGCGAGTTCAAGCGGATGGTGCGGGCGCTGCACGCGGCCGGGATCGAGGTGCTCCTCGACGTGGTCTACAACCACACGGCGGAGGCGGGCGAGCGGGGTCCGACCCTGTCCCTGAAGGGCATCGACAACCGCGGCTACTACCGGCTCGGGGCCGGGGGGCGCGGCTACGCGGACTACACCGGCTGCGGCAACACCCTGCATGTGGTGCAGCCGCAGGTGCTGCGGCTGATCACCGACTCCCTCAGGTACTGGGTGACGGAGATGGGGGTGGACGGCTTCCGCTTCGATCTGGCGGCGGCGCTGGCGCGGTCCATGCACGACGTGGACATGCTCTCCCCGTTTCTGGCGGTGATCGCCCAGGACCCGGTGCTGCGCCGGGTGAAGTTGATCGCGGAACCCTGGGACGTGGGCGCGGGCGGCTACCAGGTCGGCGCGTTCCCCCCGCTGTGGACGGAGTGGAACGACCACTACCGCAATGCCGTACGGGACTTCTGGCGCGGTGCGCTGCCGGACGTGCGCGACCTCGGCTACCGGCTGTCGGGCTCCAGCGACCTCTACGCCTGGGGCGGCCGCCGCCCGTACGCCTCGGTCAACTTCGTGACCGCGCACGACGGTTTCACCCTGCGCGACCTGGTGTCCTACGGGCGCAAGCACAACGAGGCCAACGGCGAGGACAACCGGGACGGCTCCGACGACAACCGGTCCTGGAACTGCGGCGCCGAGGGCGGGACGGAGGACGGGCGGGTACGGGCGCTGCGCCGACGGCAGCTGCGGAACCTGCTCACCACCCTGCTGCTGTCGACGGGGGTGCCGATGCTGGTGGCGGGCGACGAGATGGGCCGCACCCAGCAC
This sequence comes from Streptomyces sp. NPDC052040, assembly GCF_044548405.1. NCBI lineage: Bacteria > Bacillati > Actinomycetota > Actinomycetes > Kitasatosporales > Streptomycetaceae > Streptomyces > Streptomyces sp. NPDC052040. The sequence goes on from NZ_JBIUBV010000007.1 coordinate 330,182, forward strand.
GGCAACAACAACGCCTACTGCCAGGACAACGAGCTGGGCTGGGTGGACTGGAGCCTGAAGGACGACCCGGAGTGGCGGGAGCTGTTCGAACTGGCCGCGCGGCTGATCGCGCTGCGCCACCGCCACCCGGTGCTGCGCCGCCGGGCGTTCTTCTCCGGGCGGGCCCATTCGGCGGACGGGCTGCGGGACCTGGCGTGGTTCACGGCGCGCGGGGAGGAGATGACGGAAGGCGACTGGTACGCGCCCGCGGCCACCCTCGGCCTGTATCTCTCGGGCCGCGACATACCGGGCCGGGACGGGCGGGGGGCGCCGGTCGTGGACGACAGCTTCCTCGCGGTCCTGCACGCGGGGCAGGGGCCGGTGGACTTCGTGCTGCCGGGAGCGCCCTGGGCGGACCGCTACGAACTGGTCGTGGACACCTCCCGGGAGGACCAGGCCCGCCCGCCGGGAACCCTGCACCGCGCGGGCACCACGACGACGGTGCCCGCCCGGGCGGTGCTGCTGCTGCGGGTGGTGGACTGAGGGGACTGAGGGGTGGTGCGCGGAGGGGGCGCCGTTCGTTCCTGCGACCGTGACGCAACTCACCGCGTCCGGGGCTCCGTTGACGTATTTTGCGGAGGACGGCGTTGTCGGTTCCGGCGGCGGCGGGGCACTGGACGAGGGCGGAAGGAACACCTTGAGCGGCACCGTGGCGCGTGGCACCGGCGAGGTCCGGCTGTTCGGATTTCATCATGCCGGGGGGTCGAGCAGTGTGTTCCAGCCCTGGCGGCGGCTGCTTCCGGACGGGTGGGAGCTGCGGGCGCTCGACGCGCCCGGGCACGGGACCCTCATGGGGCAGCGGCCGATCGACGATCTCGACGCCCTGCTCGCGCACTTCCTCGACGTCGTGCCGGACGAACCGGAGGTCCCCTACGCCTTCTTCGGGCACAGCATGGGCGGCATCGTCGCCTATGAGCTGACCCGGAGGCTGGTCGCGGAGGGGCGGGTGCCGCCCGTCTGGGTCGGTGTCTCCGCCTGCCGGGCGCCCGGCACCCCGCTCACCGCCGTCCGGCACACCCTCGACGACGAGGGGCTGCGCCGCCATGTCGCCGCTCTGGGCGGAACCCCCGCGCAGCTGCTGGAGAATCCGGCCCTGTGGGGGATCTTCAGCCCGCTGATCCGGGCCGATCTGCGGCTGGTGGAGACCTGGCGCTCGGCCGCGGGGCGGGAGCTGCGGGTGCCGCTCTCGGTGTTCGGCGCACGGGAGGACTCCGCCGTACCGACGGAGCAACTGGCCGCGTGGGCGGGGCAGTCCGCCGCCTTTCTCGGCACCCGGCTGTTCGACGGGGGCCACTTCTACTTCGTCGCCGACCCCGCTCCGCTGCTCACCGAGGTCGTACGGGATGTGCGGACCGCGCTGGACGCCGCCGCGCAGCGGGTCGGATGACCGCTGCCGTGGCCTGCCGGGTGTGGTGGGCCGGGTCCGGTGACCACCGGCCGGAGCTGGATGCCCTGCTGGGGCCCGCCGAGGCGGTGCGCCGCGAACGGTACGCGCGGGCGGCGGACCGGCGCCGCTTCAGCGTGTCCGCGGCGCTGCTGCGGCTGGCCGTCGCGCGGGAGCTGGGGTGTGCCGCGCGGGATGTGCCGGTGGTGCGGGAGTGCCCCGACTGCGCCCTGCCGCACGGCCGTCCCCGGATCGAGGGGCAGGGGCCGCTGCATGTCTCGGTGTCGTACGCGGGAGAGGCCGTCGCCGTCGCGGTGAGCAGGGGCGCGGTGGTCGGTCTGGACGCGGAGGCCGGTCCGGACGCGGCGGAGGCGCCGTCCGGCGGGCCGCCCACGCGGCGGCGGTTGGCGCTCGAACGGGCGCTGCGGCCGGAGGAGCGGGCGGAGGTGGGTGCGGCGCCCGAGGAGGCGCGGCCCGGAATGCTGGTGCGGTGGTGGACGTACAAGGAGGCCGTTCTCAAGGCCACCGGGGACGGGCTGCGGGTGCCGCCCACGGACATCGGGGTGAGCCGCCGGACCGGCGGGGCACGGCTGACCGCCTACCCCGGCCGCCCCGAACTCCTCGGCGACGGAACGGTGTTGCGGGACGTCGGGACCCCGGCGGGGTGGCTCTCACCTGCGGCCGTGGCGTCGGTGGCGTTCTTGGTGGATCGTGGGACCCGTGTCGATCACGTACGGGGGGAGGACGGCCGGGTGCTCCTCGGCGCCGCCGTACACCCGTGAGCGCCGCCGCACGGCGCCGAGGCCGCTCCCCCACCGCACCGGCACCACCGCACGGCACCACCGAGGGGAGACACGCTGTGACAGGACTCAGGCCGCGGCTGACGGTCGTGGGAAGCGGAGGACAGCCCTACCGGGAGTACTCCTTCGCCTCGCTCGTCGCGGAGTACGAGGTGACGGCGGTGCTGCCGTCGCCTCCCAGCTGGCAGTCCCGATATCTGGCGGATCACCGGGTGGCCGACTGCACGGACCCGGGCGCGATCGCCGCCGCGGTGTCCGAACTGGCCGGTCCGGACGGGCAGAACGCCGTCTTCACCTGGGACGAACTGGTCCTTGAGGCCACCGCCGAGGCAGCCGCGAAGCTGGGGCTGACGCATATGTCGCCCGCCGCGGTGGCCCGGTGCCGGGACAAGTATCTGACGCGGTCGCTGATGGCCGGGGCGGGGCTGCCCTCGCCCCGGCACCGGCTGGTGCGGTCCGCGGACGAGGCGGCGCGCACGGCCGCGGAGTTCGGCCTTCCGGTGGTGGTGAAGCCGCGCTCGCTGGCCGGGAGCATCGGGGTGGTGCGGGCCGGGGACGAGGCGGCGGTCCGGGCGGCGTTCGAGCTGGCGTCCGGGGCGGCGTACGCCACGCTGCCCGCCGGGGAGGGCATCCTCGTCGAGGAGTATCTGGACGGCCCCGAGATCAGTGTGGACAGCGTTGTCTTCGACGGCGAGGTCCGGTGTGTGCATGTGGCGCGCAAACGGCTCGGTTTCGCGCCGTACTTCGAGGAGGTCGGCCATCTGGTGACGGCGGTGACCCCGCAGTCGCTGCCGCCGGAGGCGGTGGAGCTGGTGGAGGCCGCGCACCGGGTGCTCGGGGTCGACTTCGGTGTCACCCACGCGGAGGTCCGGCTCACCCCGGCCGGGCCCCGGCTGGTGGAGCTGAACGCGCGGCTCGGCGGTGATCTGATCCCTCTGATCAGCCGGATGGCCACCGGGGTGGACCTGGTGCGGGCCGCCGCGGAGATCGCGAGCGGCCGGGCGCCCCGGATTCCCGGGGCGGCCGGGGAGGGGCCGGGCCGTACGGCGGAGGTGCGCTTCGTCTATCCCGCGCGGGACTGCGAGGTGCGGGAGGTCGGTCTCGACGAGGCCGCCGCGGTGCCCGGCATCGTGCACACCGCGGTGCTGGCCCCGCCCGGGACGCGGCTGCTGCTGCCGCCGAAGCAGCCGATTCCGCGGCTCGCGGCGCTGATCGCGGTGGCCGACGACGAGCAGGGCACGGGCCGCGCGCTGGACCTCGCCGAGCGGAAGGTGGCCGCGGACACCGTGCCGTTGGCGGACTGAGTGCGGGCCGCCGGTCCGGGAGCGGGGGCCCGCACGGGCCCGGTGGCTACGCGTTCCCGGCCGGCGCCTTGGCGAGGCGGGCGACGAAGAAGCCCTCGAAGGTCTCGGTGGGCGCCACCCGGACGGCGTTCTTGAGGCGCTCGTCGAACTTCATGCCCCGCCAGGAGGTGACGCCGGGCAGGAAGGAGGGCTCGGAGAAGTCCAGGGGCTCCACGGTGAGGTCCTTGTGCCGCTCCAGGTTCTTGCTGACCGGGAACTCGTTCTCCTCGGGGCTGAGGGTGCAGGTGGAGTACACCATGACCCCGCCGGGCCGCAGCAGCTTGTAGGCGGCCGTGATCATCTTGGTCTGGAGGAACTTGTACTTCTCGATGCGCTCCTCGGACCAGAACTTCAGGGAGGCGGGGCGACGCAGGTCGACACGCCCCTCGCCGGAGCACTGGACGTCCAGCAGGATGCGGTCGAAGGACTCGGCGGGCACCGACTTGTCGATGTACTGCGCGGGGTGCGTGGTCAGCTCCGCGTAGCGCACCCCGTACACCTCGGCCAGCTCCCCCATCTTGCGGGCACGGGGGGCGGCGCCGTCGTTGAGCCACAGCCGGCAGTCGTTGCCGACCCGCGCGGCGAGATGGAAGGCCTTGCCGCCGGGGGCCGCGGCCACGTCCAGCAGATCGTCGCCCGGGCGGGGCGCCAGCGCGACGGGCGGGATGAGGCTGGAGGCGTTCTGGAGGTAGACCCGGCCCTGGTGGGCCATGGCGAGGATGTCCTCGAAGCCGTCGTTCTCCGGCCAGAGGAAGGTGTGCTCGCACCAGTCGACCGGGAAGGCCTTGGGCGCCTTCTCCCGGACGGTCCGCAGCGTGTCCTGGTAGGTCTCCTCGTCGAGCAGCCGGTTGACGCGGATCGAGGTGGGACGGGCGCCCCGGAAGACCTCCTTGACCTCGGCCGGTCGGATCCGGAGGACCTCGGCCATACGCTGCTCGAACTGGCGAATGGTCCGCGCACTGGACACGACCGGGCTCCTTTCTGGCCGACCCCGCGGTCGGAACGGTCTTCGGGCCACCAGTCTCTCACTCGACGATGGCCCTCGGATCCGTGCCGCGGGACGGCCGGGAGCCCGGCCCTGCCCTGCGCCTACCCCCGCGCTCTACCCCTGCGCTCTATTCGAACGCCAGTTTGACGCGCTTCCGGGTCTCCTCGTGCAGCTCCTGGATCCGCTCGACGTCCGTGCAGTGGTAGAAGGCGTCGTAGGTGTACATCCAGCCCTCACGGGTGGCCTTGGACTCGTTGCGCCCCGGCACCCGCTGCCCCGGCTCCAGATACATCTGCTCGAAATCGAACTCCGGCTGGGCGTGCACCCAGTCGAGACCGGTGAACTCCTTGAAGATCCCGGACTCCTCGGCGTTGACGAAGACCCCGAGCAGGAAGCCCTCCTTGGCGCGCGGGTACGTGTGCGGCAGCGGCTCGCCCATCTGGAGCTTGCGCCCCATGTCCCGGACGTCGACATCGAGCCAGGCCATCAGGGTCTTGGCCACGCTGCCGCCGCCGATCCGCGGGTTCACCTCGATGATCGAGACCTGCTCGCCGTCCCACTTCAGCTCGATGTGGACGAAGGTGTCGTCCACCCCGAGCTTGCGCAGCGCGTCCTGGAGGATCACGCGGATGCGCTCCTCCTCCTCGGCCGACACGAACGGCGTCGGGCAGACATTGGCCGTCTCCAGCCGGAAGCCGCCCTCCTGGGCCCAGAGCAGCTTCTCCTGGATCAGCAGCGACACCAGCCGGCCGCTCTGCATGAATGCCTCGAACGACAGCTCGCGGCCCTCGCCGATGAACGATTCGAGCAGCACCTCGCTCCGCGGGTCCCACACCCGGGTCCCGTCGTCGAAGCGGTCGTGCGGATGGCCCTCGCGCAGACTCTCGAAGGTCTCGGCCAGCTCGTCGTAGGCGCGCTCCGGGTCCTGCACGATCTCCACGAAGGCGCTCGCGGTGCCCCAGACCGGCTTGATCACAAAAGGCACGCCGAGCCGCTCGACCACCGCGGCGGCGCTCTCGGGGGTCAGGTCCGCGGCCTTGAACACCTCGGTGCGCAGCGGCAGCGTGCCGCCCAGCACCTCGCGCAGCCGGGGCTTGATACGGCAGTTCAGCTGCCCCTCGAAGCCGGGGAAGTCCATGCCGAGGCGGCGTGCGGCGCCCAACTGCACGGGCCAGATCTTGTCGTTGATGATCGAGAACCGGTCGAGCCTGCCGCGGTAGGGACTCAGCGCCTCCACCACGGCGTCCTCGGAGAAGACGTCGGCGCAGACGGCCACTTCGTCGGCGCACTCCTCGTAGACCGAGGCGAACTCGGCGGCGCAGAGGAAGAGGACGCGGACGCCGTGCTCACGGAGACTTCGGGCGCGGTTTCGCAACTCCGGCCAGAGTTCCATTCCCGGAATGGACACCTCGACGAAATATCCCGTATCCACGGCGGAGTTGTGCTGGTCCATTGCATTCACGGTGGTCACGCTAACACCGGCCCGAAGGTGCGGCAAGGCTCGGCCGCGACTTCCCCGCAGCAGATGTGACGGAATGTCAAGTACTGTCCACGGAGGCCGTTCTCAGGGGTGGAGAATCTTGCGGGCCGCTCCTCCGGCCTCATAGGATTCCGAACGGCCAATGAAAGATGGGGGAGGTGGGCTTGTGAGCAGGACCGGGGCGGGCTTCGAGGATACCGGCGATACCGCGGTCGTTTCGGCCAGAGGCCTGAAAAAGCAGTTCGGCTCGTTCGAGGCGGTGCGCGGCATCGATTTCGAGGTGGCCCGCGGGGAGGCATTCGGCCTGCTCGGTCCGAACGGGGCGGGCAAATCCTCCACCATGCGCATGATCGCCTGCACCTCGCCCCGCACCGGGGGCTCCCTGCGGGTGCTCGGCATGGACCCGGAGACGCACGGTCCGGCGGTCCGGGCCCGGATCGGCACCGTCCCGCAGACCGACAACCTGGACATGGAGCTGACCGTCCGGCAGAACCTCCAGACCTACGGCCGGTACTTCGGGCTGTCCCGGACGCATGTGCGCGAGAAGGCCGTGGAGCTGATGGAGTTCGCCCGGCTCTCCGACCGCGCCGACGACGAGGTGCAGCCGCTGTCCGGCGGTATGAAGCGGCGGCTGGCCATCGCCCGGGGCCTGGTCAACGACCCCGAGGTGCTGCTCCTCGACGAGCCGACCACCGGACTGGACCCGCAGGCCCGCCATCTGCTGTGGGAGCGGCTGTTCCGGCTGAAGCAGAGCGGTGTGACGCTCATCCTCACCACGCACTACATGGACGAGGCCGAGCAGCTGTGCGACCGGCTGGTGGTGATGGACGGGGGCCGGATCGTCGCGGAGGGCTCCCCCGCCGCGCTGATCGAGCAGTACTCCACCCGGGAGGTGCTGGAGCTGCGCTTCCACCCCGGCACCCAGACCGGGTTCGTGTCCGCCGTGGAGGACCTCGCCGAGCGGGTGGAGGTGCTGCCCGACCGGCTGCTGCTCTACACCAAGAACGCCGACGCGACGGCGGCCCGGGTCGCCGAGCGCGATGTGCACCCGCTGTCCAGCCTGGTGCGCCGCTCCAGCCTGGAGGACGTCTTCCTGCGGCTGACCGGCCGGACCCTGGTGGACTGAGATGGCCACCGACACCCCCCAGCAGACCCTTGCCCCGGCCGCCCCGGCGACCGGCACCGTGGTCGGCCCCTGGCGGGCCATGGCGCTGCGCCTGGAGGTCCAGTGGTCCTGGTACCGGCGCTACTGGCGCGCCAACCTGTACTCCTCCGGTCTCCAGCCGCTCCTGTTCCTCAGCGCGATGGGCCTCGGCCTCGGCTCCCAGGTCAAGGACGGCTCCTTCCTCTGCGGCCACAGCTATCTCCAGTACATCGCGCCGACCCTGCTGGTCAGCGGCATCGTCGCGACCGCGGTGAACGAGGCGGGCCACCCGATCCTGTCCGGCTTCAAGTGGAAGCAGGACTACGTCGCGGTCGTCGCGACCCCCATCACGCCCCAGCAGCTGTACGGGGCGCAACTGCTGTGGATCGTCCTGCGCCTTGCGATCTCCGCGGTCCTCTACGGCCTGGCCGCCGCCCTCTTCGGGGCCTGGACCGGACCCGGGGTGCTGCTGGCGCTGCCGCTGGCGGTGTTCGCCGGGACGGCCTGTGCCGCGCCGGTCATGGCCTTCGCGGCCGTCACCCGCGGGGAGGGGCACGCCTTTGTCGCCCTCAACCGGTTCGTGGTGCTGCCGATGACGCTCTTCGCCGGCACCTTCTTCCCGGTCGACCGGCTGCCCCGGGCGTGCCTGCCCCTGGTCTGGATCTCCCCGATCTGGCACGGCAACGAGCTGGTCCGCTCGGTCACCCTCGGCCACCCGGCACTCTGGCCGACCCTGGGGCACACGCTGTTCCTGCTGGCCATGCTGGTCACCGGCGCGCTGCTCGGCCGCCGGAGCTTCTACCGCAGGCTGGTGATCTGACATGACCGAGCCGACCACCGCCATCCCGACCCCGGCGGCCGGTACCCCCGGTATTCGCCCGGCCCCCGACGGGCGGGGCGGACGCGGCGGCCCGCTGCTGCGGATCCTGCCCTCCAGCACCTACTCCGGGCTGTCCTTCCGGCTCGTCGAGCGCAGTGTGCTGCTGTACTCCCGGGCCTGGCTGGTGCTGGTGTCCGGGGTGTTCGAGCCGCTGTTCTACCTGCTGGCGTTCCGGGTCGGCTTCAGCTCGCTGATCGGCGAGGTGACCGGCCCGGACGGCCGCCCCATGAGCTATGTGGCGTTCGTCGCCCCGGCGCTCCTGGTGGCCTCCGCGATGAACGGCGCGGTCTACGAGACGCTGAGCATCTTCTACAAGCTGCGCTTCGACCGGCTCTACGACGCGGTGCTGGCCACCCCCATGGGCACGCTCGACGTGGCGATCGGGGAGATCTCCTGGGCGGTGCTGCGCAGCGGGCTCTACGCGACGGCGTTCCTCGGGGTGATGGCCGCGATGGGGCTGGCCACCTCCCCGTGGGCGCTGCTGCTGATCCCCACGGCGCTGCTGATCGCGACCGCGTTCGCGGCGATCGGCATGGTGTGCGCGACGCTGCTGAGGTCGTCCTCGCAGTTCGACTACATCCATGCCGTGGTGATGCCGATGTTCCTGTTCTCCACGACCTTCTACCCGATGTCGGTGTATCCGGCGTCGCTGCGCTGGCTGGTGGAGCTGTCGCCGCTGTACCACGGCATCGAGCTGGCCCGGGGGCTGTCCGTGGGGGTCCTGGACCCGACCATGATCGGCCACGCCGGGTTCCTCGCCGTACTGGCGGCGGGCGGGCTGTACATCGCCTCGCGGCGGATCGGGAAGCTGCTGCTGAGCTGAGCTGAGCGCGGGCACGGCGGTGCGGAGGGGGTGGCCGGGTCCCGGCCGCCCCCTCCGCCGTACCGCGGTCGCCGGAGGTGTCAGAGGCGCGCGGGCAGCTCGTACCACCGCACCGGGGGGTCGTCCGCCCGCAGCGGCAGCAGGAACCGGTCGATCTCCAGGTCCGCCAGGGGGTAGCGCTGGAAACCGTCCCGGAAGCGCTGGCGTATCCCCTCCGAACGCGGGTGGTAGTCGTCTTTCGTCAGCACCCGCAGAATGGCCGCCTCGGGCTGGAGCATGAAGAGGAAATGATCCTCGACGCCATTCATGTACCGCGAATGGTCATGCGGATAGCACGGCGCGAACACGCTGACGAAGCATTCCTCTCCGTCAAGCACGAAGTACCACTCGGGCCGGGTCGCGATTGCCGGGTCGAGACCCGCGGGCGCCGCCTCGGTGAGATTCCGGTGCAGGAACTCGACGAAATCCCGGAAAACCCGCGTCAGGTCCTCGAACGTGTCGCCGAATACCCGGGTGGGAAAGGCATAGACGAATCCGTCGAGGACGTCCCGGTCGAGTATCCGCAGGAAGCGCCGCACGGCGGGCAGGGACGCCCGCATGTTGTCCTCGAACGAGGACTCCTCGTCGTAGGACGGCGGTCCCCACAGCACCGACTTCGCGGCGAACGGGCAGAAGGTCTCCCGCTGGACGGGGCGGATGATCCGCACCGACTCCGCCCGGGACGGGTCGAACTCGGCCTCCACGGGCGCCGGTTCGCCGGTCCGGGTGCTCTCCAGCAGCCGCACCAGCTGTCCGCCCAGTTCCTCGTACGAGGCGAAGCCCGCGATTGCGGCCCGCAGCAGCGGGGGCAGCAGCCGGTGCAGGGGCTCCAGGTCCGGGTCGCTGCCCTGCCGGGCGTCGGAGCGGTGGAAGGCCATGGTCCGGCGCACCGCCTCCAGGGCGGCGTCGAGCCGGTCCGCCACCTCCGGCAGCGGCAGCGGAGCCGCGGACCACAGCGACGGCTCGGTCAGATCGGCGGGGCACAACGCCTCGTGGAAGGCGCCCTGGAGGGAGATGCCGTAGCTGTTGGCGAGGGCCGTGGCCGCGACCACCACCTCGGCGAGGTGCCGCCCCGCGGCGGACCGGCCGGCGGCATCGCCACCGGCCGTCCGCAGGGCGGCGACCCGGTCGCCGAGGTACACATCGGCCGGGACGGGCGCCCAGTACGGGCCCCGGTCCTCGACCATGCGGCGCACCGCCTCCTGGATGCGCGCGATGTGCGGCCTCACGCCCCCTTACCGTCCTTGCGGACCAGGAAGGGGCCGATGGCCAGGTGGTCGATCTCGGTCCCCAGGAAGGTGGCCAGGGCGTCGGCCGGGGAGCAGATGATGGGCTCCTGGTCGTTGAACGAGGTGTTCAGCACCATGGGAACGCCCGTCAGCGCTTCGAACTCGCTGATGATGCGGTGGAAGCGCGGGTTGACGTCGGCGCGGACGGCCTGGATGCGGCAGGTGTTGTCGACGTGCAGCACGGCACCCATCCGGTCGTGCTTGTCGGCCTTGGCCGGGTAGGCCATCAGCATGAAGTCGCCGGCGCTGGTCTCCTTCCCGATCTCGAACCACTCGGGTACGGCCTCGCTGAGCACGCTGGGCGCCAGCGGGCGGAAGTACTCGCGGTGCTTGACCTTGTGGTTGAGGTCGTCGCGCATGGAGCGGCTGCGGGGGTCGCCGATGATGCTGCGGTTGCCGAGCGCCCGGGGGCCCAGCTCCATGCCGCCCTGGAACAGGCCGATCACCTGGCCCTCGGCGAGCAGTTGGGCCACCCGCACCTCGAAGTCCTCGGGGCGCTCCACGACCAGGCCGTCGCGGGCGGCGAGTTCCTTCTCGATCTCCGCCTCGGTGAAGGAGGGGCCCCAGTAGGCGTGGCGCATCTCCTCGCCGCGCTCCTTGCCGAGGACGGCGTTCCACACATGGAGGGCGGCGCCCAGCGACAGTCCGCCGTCGTGGGCCGCGGGCTGGACGTACAGCTCGTCGAACGGGCCCTGCTCGAAGGCCACCTGGTTGGTGACGCAGTTGAGGGCGACACCGCCGGCCAGGCAGAGCCTGCTGGAGCCGGTCAGGGTGTGCAGATGGCGCGCCATGTGCAGGACCAGCTCGTTGGTCTTCTCCTGGAGCGCCGCGGCGATGTCGTGGTGGACGTCCTCCAGCGGCTCCTCGGGGCGACGCGGCCCGACGCCGAGCACGCTCTGCAGGCCCGAGGTGTCCGCGGACGGCGGGTAGTACAGGATGTCGCTGAACTTCAGCAGGTCGTGGCGCATGTCGAAGCCGCCGTCCTCGGTGGTCCAGGCGAGCTGGTCGAAGCCCTCCGCGAAGCGCGCCGGGTCGCCGTACGCGGCGAGGCCCATGACCTTGGCGGCGTCGTAGACCCCGAAGCCGAGGAAGACCGACGCCAGCTCCCAGAGGTAGCCGATGGAGGCCGGGTAGCGGACGCTCTGCACGACCTCCAGGGCGTTGCCCTTGCCGTGGTAGAGGCGGGTGGAGTAGGCGTCGTCGCCGAGCGCGTCGACGACCAGCACCGCGGCGTCCGGGAAGGCGGTCGCGAAGTACGCCGAGGCGCCGTGCGCGGTGTGGTGCGCGACCCAGTGGAAGTCGCCGGTGAAGCCCAGCTCCGCGAACTTCTTGGGGATGTTCGGCAGGGTGTCCAGGAAGAGCGACTGCTTCTCGGTGCTGTCCCAGGGGGAGGGCAGCCCGCCGTCCTTGACGGCCTTGATCTCCGCGGGGTCGGCCGCGCAGGTCACATGGTCCACGTCCGCCAGGGTGATCCCGGCCTTGTCCAGGCAGAACCGGATGGCGTTGACGGGCAGTTCGTCGGGGTTGTCGGCGCGCGCCTGCTTGCCGTGCTTCACCCGGTTGAAGCGCTCCTCCTCCGCCGCCGCGACGACGGTGCCGTCCTTGAGCAGAGCGGCCGAGGACTCGTGGTAGACCGAGTTGATGCCGAGGATGTACATGGGGGCTCCGATCGTGAGCGGTCAGACGAGGGGCTGGTAGGCGAGGCGCGGGAAGTAGTCCTCGCGGGTGCCCTCGCGGTGCACGTCCCAGGTGGCGCAGTGCAGGGAGCCGCCGTACTCGAAGACGTTGCGGAAGGGGACGGTGAAGACCTCGAAGCCGAGCTTGTCGAGGAGGTCCTGGAGGGGCTTCTCCTGCTCCTCGCAGATCAGCTTGGTCGGGGAGATGCTGAGCACGTTCATGGACAGCCACTTGGAGGACTGGCAGTACAGCGGCATCTCGTCGTTGCCGAGGACCGGCTGCGGGGCCTCCACCAGCTCCCAGTCGTTGTCCAGGAACATCCGCTCCTCGCCCTCGCGCAGCGGGCGCTCCGGGTTGGTGAGGATCAGGCCCGGGCGCAGCGGGACGAAGGTGCAGTCGATGTGCGAGGGGAAGAAGTCCAGCGGGAAGTGGACCGTGTGGACGCGGAAGCCGCGGGGCTCCAGGTGCCGCTTGAGCCAGTGGATGCCGGCCCGGTTGGTGGTCATGGACTCCTGGACCAGGATGTCGCGGCCCAGGCGGCTCATGTCGGCCGCGTCGAAGACGATCTCGTCCTGGTTGACGCAGAACTCGAAGGAGTGCATCCGCTCATGGCGCTGCTCGAGGGGCCAGTCCCAGAACTCCTCGCGGTACATCCCGTCGGCCATGGACGGCTTGGGCGCGGTGGTCCACTCGACGCGGGGGTCGGAGTTCCAGTACTCGTAGACCAGCTTGCGGTAGGGCTGGTACTCGAAGTACCGGGCGCGGCGGGACATGGTGGCTTCGATGATCTCGTTGCCCATGGTGATCATGACATCGCGCGGGCAGACCGCGCAGTACTGGTTCTCCACCTCGAAGTCGGGGGTGCGCACCGGGGCGGAGAAGTCGTGGGACTCGGGGCGGCGCACGGTGACGCCCTGGGACTGGAGCAGCCGGACCAGGCCGTCCAGTTCCTCGTTGGCGCGGTCGACGGCCTCCTTGGACTTGGGGCCGGTGGGGAAGGGGGTGTCGGGCGCGTTGCGGATGGCGGGGCGGCTGCCCGGCTCGGTGGGTTCGAAGGAGGCGTTGTCGGCGGAGCCGACCACCATCTCCCGCAGCGGGTCCCACTCGTTCCACGAGTTGACGATCAGCGGCTTGTCCATGAACGGGTACCTGTCTCCTGGTGTCGGGCGTGCGGGTGTCGGGACCGGCCGTGCGGGCTCAGTCGTAGGCCTTGGAGAAGAGATCCACCACATAGGGGCCGAACTGGCAGGGCTCGTAGCGCGGCGGGTTGTCGTCGTCGCAGCACACGTCCAGCGGCTTGATCACGGCGTCGTAGGCGGGCTCGAAGAAGAAGGGGATCGAGTAGCGGTCGACGGCTCCCGGGAGCTGCACCCGGTGCCAGGTGGCGTGGTAGCGGTCGTTGGTCCAGCGCTGCATCATCTGGCCGATGTTGACCAGGAAGGTCCCGGGGATGTGGGGTGCCGGGATCCACTCCCCCTCGGGGTTGCGCACCTCCAGGCCGCCGACCTCGTCCTGCTGGAGCACGGCGAGGAAGCCGTAGTCGACATGGGCGCCGAAGCCGTGGTCGACCTCGTCCATCGCCAGCTTCTCGGGGGCGGTCCGGCCGACGGTCTCGCTGTACGGCGGGTAGTGCACCATCCGCAGATCGCTCAGCTCCACACCGTGGTACGGCGCGAAGTAGTGCTCGTCGACACCGAGGCTGAGGGCCATTCCGGCGGCGATACGGGCGCTGAGACCGTAGAGCTGGTCCCAGGCGCGCATCACGGTCTCCCGGAACGAGGGCAGCGCGGGGGGCCACTGGCCGGGGTCGTCCAGGGGGTGGGCGTCGGCGCGCCGGGCGGCCGCGGCGGCGGCGATGGTGTCGGCGTTCCGCCCGGACTCCGGCTGGAGGTCCAGGCACTCGTGCCAGTCCGTCTTGCCGCCGGTGACCTCGCCGCCCAGCGGCACGAAGCCGCGGAACTGCTCGGTGTTGCCGAGCCGGATCTTCATCTTCTCCTCCAGCGGGAGGGCGAAGAAGGCCTTGGCCGCGTCGAAGAGGGCCCGGCTGTCGGCCTCGGCGATGCCGTGGTCGGTGACGTAGAAGAAGCCGACGTCGCGGCAGGCCTCACCGATCCGCTCCACGGTCAGCCGCAGCTCCTCGGGGTCCGGGTCGGCGGTGACCAGCGGGCCGATGCCGATGACCGGGACCTCCTTGAAGGCCGCTTGGTGGGTGTTGTCGCTCATTGCCCCTCTCCGTTCTCGGTGTCCGTGCCGTCGTTGTTCCGCCCGGGGAAGATCACGTTCATCCGCGCCCACTCCAGCTCGCCCACGGGCGCGGTCGGGGACAGCTCCCGGCCGCCCGCGAGCCACGAGTTCCCGGCGGGCACCGCGACGGGCCCGCTCAGCCGGACGCCGGCCGCGCGGTCGACCGGCACCAGCGGCCGGTTCAGGTCGGGCAGGAAGAACGACGCGTAGGAAAGACGTTCGGCGCGCAGCGCCGAGTTGTGGACGCGGTGCGGGCAGGCGCGGTAGTAGCCGTGCGTCCACACCTCCAGCAGCTCGCCGCCGAACACCGTGAAGACGTCGGCGGGCGGCTGGACGGCCACCCACCGGCCGTCCGCCGTCTCGGCCTCCAGTCCGTGCTGCTCCTGGAGGCTGACGGTCAGCAGTCCGCTGTCGGTGTGCCGCTCCAGCCGGGACTGGTCCGCGCCGAAGCCGGAGGGGTCGCGGTAGCGGATCAGCCGGGAGTACGAGCACAGCTCGCCGTCCGCCACGGTGCCGTCCCCGTCCGCCTTCTGGTCCAGGGTGAGCAGCAGTCCGCGCAGCACGGCCCGGGCCACCCGCTCCACCGCCGCCGAGTAGGCCTCGACCACGGGCCGGAAGCGGGGCAGCACGGCCGGGTCGGGCCACTGGTTCGGCCCGAACAGGCCGGTGTGCCAGGGCAGTTGCTCGCCCTCGGGCGCGGCGGTCTCCCGGCCGAACTCGAAGGACTCCTTCAGGTCGGGCACCCCGCCGGTGTACTCGGCGCCCTGGGCGACATGGCCGCGGTAGTTGGGCGAGGCGTCGATGTCCAGGGCCCGCTTGGCCTCCTCGGGCAGCGCGAAGAAGGCCCGGGTCTGCTCGTGGAGGGCGCGGAAGAACTCCGGGCCGAGTTCGGCCCGGGCGTCGATGTGGACGAGGGTGTGGGCGCGGAGGGCGTCGTGCAGCCGGTCCAGCGTCCCGGCCTCGCCGGCCTCCAGGTCGGCGAGTGCGAGTAAGGGGATCACGGAGTCTCCTCGGATCGGGCCCTGCGGGTGGTCGGGGGCGGCACTACACTTCGTCGACGCGCCGCTCCGGGTCGGCGGCCAGCGCCTGGAGCAGCGCCCGGAGCCGGTCGGCCCAGGAGCGGACGACCGCCTCGTCGAAGAGGTCGGTGCGGTAGTCGAAGTCCAGGCGGAGCCCGCCGTCGTCCTCCAGCCCGTCCAGGCGGAAGTCGGTGAGCGCGAACCGCGTCGGCACGGGCCGGAACTCGGCCTTGAGCCCGTCGAAGTCGGGGCAGGGGGTGGCCCGGTCCAGGTTGAAGACGGTGCGCAGCGGCAGCGGAAAGGCCCCGGGCTCGGCGCCGAGCGCGTCGCGCAGCCGGGCGAACGGCACCTCCTGGTGCTCGAACGCCGCCAGTACGGTCTCCCGGACGGCCCGCAACTGCCCGGCGAGGGTGGTGCCCGGGGCGAGGGTGGAGCGGACCGGCAGGAAGTGGGCGCAGTAGCCGACGGCCGTCTCGCTGCCCTTGAGGGTGCGGCCCGCCTGGGGGGTGCCGATCACGATGTCGTCCTGGCCGGTCAGTTCGTGCACCAGCAGGCTGTAGGCGGTGAGCAGGGTCATGAACAGGCTTGCTTTGTGGGCCCGTCCGGTGTTCTTGACGGCGGTGAGCAGCTCGGCGTCGAGGGTGGTGGTGAACCGGGCGCCGCGGTGGGTGCCCGGGTCGCCGTCCCGGTCGCGGGCGGTGGGCAGCAGGGTGTCGGGGAAGCCGTCGCCGAACTTCCCGGTCCAGTACGCCTGCTGTCCGGTCAGCTCGGGCCTCCGCCGCTCCTGCCACCGCACCAGGTCGCGGTGCTGGAGGGCGCGGGCGAGCGCGGCGGGGGTGCCCCGGCGCTCCGCGGTGTAGAGGGCGGCCAGCTCCTCGGTGAGCACGGAGACGGACCAGCCGTCGGTGACGATGTGGTGGGCCAGCAGCGCCAGTTCATGGGAGTCGTCGGCGAGCCGGAGCACGGCGACCCGCAGCAGCGGCCCCTCGGCGAGGTCGAACGGCTCGGCCATCGCCCCCCGCCACCACTCCTGGACGGCCTCGTCCCACCGGTCGGCACCGGCCGCGGTGAGGTCGACGATGTCCACGGGGATGTCGGCGGCGGGCCGCACCTCGGCGGTCCCGTGCGCGCCGCCGTCGGGGAAGACCGTGCGCAGCGCCTCATGGCGGGCGGTCAGGGCGGCGACGGCGCGGCGCAGCGCGGGCAGGTCGAGCGGGCCGCGCAGCCGGATGTCCTCGGGCACCGTCCAGGACGGCGCGCCGTCGGCGGCCGCGCGCTCCAGGGCCAGCAGGGGCCGCTGCTCCTCGCCGAGGGGGACCGTGCGGGGGGTGTGCGCGGCGGACGCGGGGGCGGGCGGCAGGAACTCCCCCTCGCGCAGGGCCGCGACGGACTCCTTGACGGCGGTGACGATGGCGTCGAGGTCCTCGTCGGTGTGCGCGGTGGACAGGAAGCAGGTGCGTCCCTCCCACAGATAGATGCCCCGGGTCAGGAGGTGGAAGTGGAACACCTCGATCTCCAGCGGCTGGTACGCGTAGCTGGCGTTGCCGCGCCAGGCGAACCGGAACACCGAGGAGAAGTGCAGCACCCGGATGGGCACCTCCTCCGCCTCGAAGAACGCGTTCAGGGTCTCGGCGAGCCGGGTGGTGCGCGCGGTCAGCGCCTCCTGGAGCGCTGGGCCCTGGTCGCGCAGATGGCGCAGGATGCCCCGGGCGCTGGCCATCGCCAGCGGGTGCATCTCGAAGGTGGACCCGATGTAGGTCTTCTCGCTGTCGGGGTCGGGGCCCGGGCCGTCGGCCCACACACCGCCGTCGACGCGGTCCAGGAACTCGGCCCTGCCCGCCACCACGCTCACCGGCAGGCCGCCGCCGACGACCTTGCCGTAGGCCACCAGGTCGGCCCGCACGCCGAAGTACGCCTGGGCGCCGCCGGGGTGGACGCGGAAGCCGGTGATCACCTCGTCGAAGATGAGCGGGATGCCGAGGCGGGTGGTCAGCTCGCGCAGCTCCCGGAGGAACCCGGCGGGCTGGAGGGCCGGGTTGCGGCTCTGCACGGGCTCCACCAGGACGCCCGCCAGCTGGTCCGCGTGCTCCTCGATGGCCTTGAGCGCGGAGGCGGCGCCATAGGTGAGGATCAGCGGGTCCGAGGCGGACTGCGGGGAGACTCCGGGTGCCATCGGGACGGAGTGCGTGGGGTCGCCGAGCACGTCCGGCAGGGCCAGCACCCGGTCGTCCTGGCCGTGGTAGGACCCGGAGAACATCACGAACCGGGAGCGGCCGGTCGCCGCCTGCGCCATCCGGAGCGCGCCCCGGACCGCGTCGGTGCCGGTCACCGCGAAGAACAGCCGCTCCACGCCGGTCAGTTCGCAGATCAGCTCGGCGACCTCGTCGGACAGTGAGGAGATGGGGCCGAGCTGGAGGCCGTACTCCAGCCGGTCGGCGACGGCCCCGGCGACGAACTCGGGGTCGTGGCCGCACAGCAGCACACCGACGCCCATGGCGATGTCGATGTACTCGTTGCCGTCGATGTCCCGGAAGCGGGCGCCGTGGCCGCGCTCGCCGATGACCGGGTACGAGACGGAGCGGGTCTCGGGCCGCACCGACCGCATCCGGGTGTCGGCCCGCCGCGCCCGGTGGTCGACGGCCCGGGCCAGCGAGCCCGCGGTGCGCTTCTTGTACGTGTCCAGCAGCTCGTCCAGATGGGCGCGCTGGACGGGGGTCAGCTCCCGCGGCTGCGCCCCGGCCGCGGCGGGGCGCGGCGCCGTGCCGGTCCCGGCGGCGGGGGTGGCCTCGCGGCGGGGTGCGGGCAGGGCGGCGGTCCCGGCCGTGGCGGGCAGGGCGGCGGTCCCGGCCGGTGCGGTGGGGAGGGTCCCGCCGTGCCGGGCCAGTACCTCTAGCTGGCGTTGCATCACATCGAGCTGTGCGGCAAGCAGTTGGGCGACCCCGCTCTGGTCCGCGGCGACCGCGGTCGCGAGGGCGGGGGTCCCGGCGACGGGGAGCGCGGCCGGGGCCGCCGGGGCGGGGACGGCTGCCGGGGCGGGGAGGGGCGCCGCGGCGGGGGCGTCGCCCGGGAGGGGGTGTCCGGCGGGTACCTCGGTGTCCAGGTGCGCGGCGATGGCCTCGGGGGTGTCCAGGTCGTCGAAGAGGCGGCCCACGGTCAGGGTGATGCCGTACAGCTCGGTGATGTCCTGGATGATCCGCACCATCAGCAGCGAGTCCGCGCCGAGGTCCACGAGGGTGGTCCCGGGCGGCATGTCCGCGACCTCCATCTCCAGTCCGGCGCCCACGCGTTCGCGCAGGTCGGCGAGGATGCGCTCGTGCCGCCCGGCCTCGGTGGCCGGGGCGGGGGCGGACGCCCGGGGCGAGGGTTGCTCAGGCACAGTGGGCTCTTCTCTGCGTGCGAACCAGTGGGGAGTGCGCTGGAAGGGGTAGGTGGGGGCCGGTACCCGGCGGCGCGGGTAGGGGGCGTCGAACGCGGACCAGTCGATGTCCACGCCCGCGGTGTACAGCTCGGCGACGCCCTGGAGCAGCTGCTTCCAGTCGTCGCGGCCCTCCCACAGGGAGGACGGCCAGCGCACGGCGGGTCCGGTCCAGCTCTGCCGGCCCAGCAGTTGCAGCACCGGCTGCGGCCCGACCTCCAGGATCGCGCCGCAGTCCTCCCGGGCGAGGGCGCCCATGGCGTCCAGGAAGCGGACCGGCTCCCGCATATGGCGGCACCAGTAGGCGGCGTCCACCGCGTCGACCGGCGCGCCGGTCACATTGGAGATCATCCGCACCCGGGGGGCGGTGTAGGCGACCCGCGCGGCGGCCTGCTCGTAGGCGGCGAGGGCGGGTTCGATCATCGGGGAGTGCGGGGCGTGCGGGATGCGCAGCGGACGGCCGTCCAGGCCCCGGGACTTCAGCTCCGCGAGCACCTCGGCCACGGCGTCGGCGGTGCCCGCGATCAGGGTCTCGCGGGGCCCGTTCAGCCCGGCGACGCCGACCTGTCCGGCGTAGGAGGCGAGTACCGGCAGCACCTCCTCCGCCGGGGCGAGGACCGCCGCGGTGGCGCCGCCCGAGGTGGTGTCCTCGATGAGCCGGGCGCGGCGGGCGACCAGTCCGAGCCCGTCCTCCAGGCCGAAGAAGCCCGCCACACAGGCGGCCGCGTACTCACCCGTGCTGTGTCCGAGCACGACGTGCGGCTCGACGCCCCAGGAGCGCCACAGCTCGGCGAGCGCGTACTCCAGGGCGAACAGGGCGGGCTGGGCGTGCGAGGTCCGGTCGATCAGGCCCTGTCCGGGGCCGTCGGGTGCCGGGTAGAGCACGTCGAGCAGGGGGACGTCCAGGAGGTCGAGCCCGCGCAGGATCTCGTCGCAGGTCTCCAGGGTCCGCCGGAAGCCGGGGTGGGTGTCGAACAGCTGCCGTCCCATGCCCGCGTACTGGGAGCCCTGGCCGGTGAACAGGAAGGCGACGGCGGGGCGCGCGGTGGCGTGGCCCGTCGCGACCCGGGCCCGGCGGCCCTCCGCGTACGCGGCCAGCAGCCCGGCCGCCTCCCCGGAGTCCGCCGCGGAGACCGCCAGCCGGTGGGGGTGGACGGAACGCGCGGTGCCCGCGGTGTGGGCCGCGTCGGCGAGCGGCGGCGCCTCGGGGCCGCCCAGGAACGCGGCGTAGCGGCCCGCGAGTTCGCGCAGCGCCTCGGGGGTGCGCGCGGACAGGGGCAGCAGCTGGCGGGTGCGGTCCGGGGCCGGGGTGGCGTCGGCGGGGGTGCCCGTTGCGGGGGTCCGGGCCGTGGTGGCGGTGGGGGGCGCCGCCTCCAGGACGACATGGGCGTTGGTGCCGCTGAAGCCGAAGGAGCTGACCCCGGCGGCGCGGGTGCCGTCGGGCCAGTCGCGCAGCGCGGTCGGCACCTCGACGGGCAGGGCCGCCCAGGGAATGTGCGGACTGGGCTCCAGGAAGTGGAGGTTGGGGGGCACCTGGCCGTGCCGCAGTACCTGCACCGCCTTGATGAGCCCGGCGGCCCCGGCGGCGGCCTCCAGATGCCCGATGTTGGTCTTGGCGGCGCCGATCAGCAGCGGGCCCGCGGGGCCGCGGTCGGCGAAGACCGTGCCGAGCGCCTCCACCTCGATGGGGTCGCCGAGCTGGGTGCCGGTGCCGTGCGCCTCGACATAGCCCACCTCGTGCGGTGCGATCCCGGCGTCCGCGAGCGCGGCCCGTACGACCTCCTGCTGGGCGAGGCCGTTGGGCGCGGTCAGTCCGTTGGTCCGGCCGTCCTGGTTGACGGCGGTGCCCCGGATCACCGCGTGGACCGGGTCGCCGGCCGCGAGGGCGTCCGCGAGCCGCTTCAGTACGACGATGCCCGCGCCCTCGCCCCGCGCATAGCCGTCGGCACGGCTGTCGAAGGTCTTGCAGCGGCCGTCGGCGGCGAGCGCCGAGCCCTTGCAGAAGGCGACGAACGCGTCCGGCGACAGCATCAGGCTGGCCCCGCCCGCGAGCGCCATGTCGCACTCGCCCGCGCGCAGGCTGCGTACCGCCAGATGCACCGCGACCAGCGCCGAGGAGCAGGCGGTGTCCAGGGCCAGGCTGGGACCGCGCAGCCCGAGGTGGTAGGAGAGCCGTCCGCTGGCCACGCTCAGGGCCGTGCCGGTCACATCGTGCATCTCCACCGAGTGCGCGGCCGAGCGCTGCATCTGGTGGAGGTACTCGGCCTCCGAGATGCCGACGAACACTCCGGTACGGCTGCCGCCCAGACCCCGGGGGTCGCGTCCGGAGTCCTCCAGCGCCTCCCACGCCACTTCGAGGAGGAGCCGCTGCTGCGGATCCAGCCGCTTGGCCTCGCGCGGCGAGATCCCGAAGAAGCCCGCGTCGAACCCGGCGACATCGTCCAGGAAGCCGCCACGGCGGCAGTACATGCGGTCCTCGGCGCCGGGGTCCGGGTCGTAGAGCGCGTCCACGTCCCACCGGTCGGCGGGGATGTCCCCGATCGCGTCGCGGCCGGTGCGCAGCAGCTCCCAGTAGGCGTCCGGGTCGGGCGCGGAGGGCAGGCGGCAGCCCATGCCGACGACGGCGACCGGCTGGGAGCTGCTCTCCTCCAGTTCGCGGACCCTGGCCTGGAGGCCGCGGATGGCGGTGAGTGCCTTGCGCAGCCTGAGCGCGTCGTTGCTGTCGTGGTGGTCGGTCACGGCGTGGCGTCCTCGTCGTCGTTCAGCAGCAGGTCGAGTTCGCGGTCGACCAGCGCCCGCAGGTCGTCCAGGGGCAGGGCGTCGGGGCTGTCCGCGTCGGCGGCGGCCGGGCTGTCCGGGTGGCCGACGGCGGCCGGGCCGCCGGGGGTGCCGGGGGTGCCGGGGGTGTCGGAGTCGCCGGGCTTCGGGTCGAGGCCGAGCTGTTCCTCCAGGTGGGCCTGGAGCTGTTCGACCGTCGGGTGGTTGAAGGCGACGGTCGAACCGAGCGGCACCTCCAGATCGCGCTGGAGGCGGTTGCGCAGCTCGACCACCATCAGTGAGTCCATGCCGAGTTCGGCGAAGGTGGTGTGCCCGTCGACGCGGTAGCCCGCGGGCAGTTCCATCAGGGTGATGAGCTGCCGTTCCAGATAGCCGCGCAGCACCCTGGGGCGCTCTGCGGGCGGGGTCTGTGCGAGGCGGGTGCGCCAGGTGTCGGCCGGGGCGGCCGCCGTGGTGCCCTCACCGGGCCCGGCCACGGCCCCGGTCGCGGCCGCCGGTCCGGCCGCGGGTCCGGTCCGGCCCGGCCGGTGCCGTCCGACGGTCGGCATGACGCCGATCTGCGCTACGGGGGCGCCGAGGAGGGCGACAAAGGCGTCGAGGCCCTGCTCCGGCGGGATCATCGCGGTACCGGTCCTGGCCATGCGGTCGGCCAGGTGGGCGGCCATGCCGACCTCGGCCCAGGGGCCCCAGTTGACCGCGAGACCGGGCAGCCCGTCGGCGCGACGGCGGGCCATCAGGGTGTCCAGGAAGGCGTTGGCGGCCGCGTAGTTGCCCTGGCCGCCGTCCTCCAGCAGGGCGGCGACGGAGGAGAAGGCAACGAAGAAGTCCAGCGGAATCCGCCTGGCCCGCAGAACCCGGTCCAGCTCCGCCGCACCCCCCGCCTTCGCCCCGAACACCCGACCAAAACGCTCGGCCGACTGCGCCCCCAGCACCCCGTCGTCCAGCACACCCGCCGCATGCACCACACCCCGCAACGGACCCACCGCACACACCCGCTCCACCAGACGCTCCACCTCACCCGGCACCGACACATCCGCCGCCACCAGATGCACCCGAGCACCCAGCCCCTCGATCCCCTCAACCGCCTCCCTCACCGCAGCCGACGGCCCACCCGCACCACGGCCCGCCAGCACCACATGACCCGCACCCTCCCCCGCCAACCGGCGCGCCACCGCCAGCCCCAGACCACCCAGACCACCCGTGATCAGATACACACCATCGGACGAGAGCCGGACCGGCCGGTCGAAGGTGAGGACGACCTTTCCGGTGTGCCGGGTGTGCTGCATATGGGTGTAGGCGCGGGCGGCGTCCCGGCGCGGGAACACCGTCAGGGGCAGCGGGCGGAGCGCCCCGGACGCGAACAGCTCGCCCAGCTCCCGGAACAGTCCGGGCAGCAGGGTGTGGTCGCGCTCGGCGTCGTCGCCGAGGTCGAAGGGGAAGTAGCCGACGTCGGACCGTGCCTCACGCATCCGGTCGGGGGACCAGATGCCGAGCTTGCCCATCTCGACGAAGCGTCCGCCGGGGGCCAGCACCGACAGTCCGGCGGGGATGAAGTCGCCGTTGAGGCTGTTGAGGACGACATCGACGCCCTTGCCGCCGGTGAGGGCGGGCAGTTCGTCGGCGAAGGAGGTGCTGCGGGAGTCCAGGACATGGGTGACGCCCAGGGCGCGTACCGCGTCCCGCTTCCCGGCTGCGGCGGTGGCGTACACCTCCGCACCGAGGGCCCGGGCGATCTGCACGGCGGCGCCGCCGACACCGCCGGACGCGGCATGCACCAGCACCCGGTCGCCGGGGCCCACGCGGGCCAGCCGGGCCAGGGCGTAGTGGGCGGTGAGGAAGGCCAGCGGGATCGTGGCGGCCTCGGTCAGGGAGAGCCCGTCGGGCACGAGGGCCACCTGTCCGGCCGGGACGGTGACGCAGTCCGCGAAGCCGCCCTCGGTCATGGCCATCACGGCGTCGCCCACGGCGAACCCGGTGACCTCGGAGCCTACGGCGGTGACGACGCCCGCGCACTCGAAGCCGAGCGGGATGTCCTTGGCGTCTTCGAGACCGTAGGCCTCGGCGTAGTGGTCCCGCATCATGCCGAGCGAGATCAGCACATCGCGGAAGTTGAGGCCCGCGGCCCGGACCTCGATCTCGACCTCGCCCGCCTCCGGAGCCCGGCGCCTGACCGGCTCAGACCGCAGATACTCCGGGCCGCCGTACTCGCCGAGCACCAGTCGGCTGGGGGCGGGATCGGGGCTGGGGTCGGCAGCCGGGGTCAGTTCGGGGCGCAGGCGTACGCCGCCCCGTACGGCGCTGTACGGCAGTCCGGTACACAGCAGCCGCTCCAGCGGCACCACCCCGTCACCGTCCACCACCACACACCGCAACTCCGGATGCTCGGCCTGCACCGTCCGCACCAGACCCCACA
>NZ_JBIUBV010000008.1:0-88849 GCF_044548405.1 Streptomyces sp. NPDC052040
CATCGGCCAGGTCCGCTTCCCCGCCATCGGCGAACTCCCCTACCTCCTCACCCTCGCAGGCCACGGCTTCTACTGGTTCCGACTCCGCAAGGACGTCCCCCAGGCCACCAAGGTGAACCTGGTCGTGGCCCGTTGACCCATGGCCGCTGATCCCTCGGCCGCCCCGGACGGAAAGGACGCGACGCCATGACGAAGACCGGGACCGCAACGCTCCGCGCGGACCGCCTCGGCCCTGCCTCGCTGCTGCCCTCGCTGTCCGGTCTGCTGCGCGGCTGGCTGCCGCGGCAGCGCTGGTTCGCGGGCAAGGGACGCCCCGTCACGGACCTGGCACTGCTCTCGGTGACGCAACTGCGCCCCGGCTGCCTGCACCTGCTGGTCCGCGCCGAGTACCCGGAGCTGTCGGCGGGCGGCACCGCTCGCCCGGCCCCGGTCCGCGACTGCTACCAACTGTTGCTCGGGTTCGGTGAGTTCATACCCCGCAATCCCGCGGCCGTCCTCGGGCGCATCGCCGAAGGCCCCCTGGCCGGAATGCTGGTGTACGACGCCCTCCACGACCCCCGTTCCGCCTCCCTGCTGCTGGAACGGCTGCGCACACCGGGCACCGCGGGCGCCCTGCGCTTCGAACGCGACGGACGGGTGACCATCCCCCTCGACCTCGCGCCGCGCCTCCTCGAAGCCGAGCAGTCCAACTCCTCCCTGGTCTACGGGGACGCGTACATCCTCAAACTGTTCCGCCGGGTGCGGCCCGGCATCAATCCGGACCTGGAAGTGCCCTGGGCGCTGGCCCGGAAGGGCTGCACCCGGGTGCTCGCGCCGGTCGCCTGGTTCCGCACCTCCAGCCCGTGGGCCGCGACCCTCGGCGTGCTCCAGCCCTTTCTGCACGGCGCCGACGACGGCTGGACCCAGGCGCTGGCCGCGCTCACGGCCGGGCGGGAGTTCACCGAGGAAGCCCATGAGATGGGGCGGTCCACGGCCGAGGTGCATCTGGCCCTCGCCGCCGCGTTCCCCGTCGAGTCCCAGGGGCCACCGCACACTGAGCGCCTCGCTGCCGGGATGGTGGAGCGGCTGAGGAGCGCCCTGCACGCCGTACCGGAACTGCTGCCGTACGCCTCCGGGCTCCGGTCCGCCTTCACCGGTCTCGCGGCCCTGGACTCCCCCCGGCCCGCGCAGCGTATCCACGGGGATCTGCACCTGGGCCAGGTGCTGCGGGCCGAACGGCAGTGGCATCTCATCGACTTCGAGGGGGAGCCGACCCGTCCGCTGCCCGAACGGCGCCGGGTCCAGTCCCCGGTGCGCGATGTGGCGGGCATGCTCCGCTCCTTCGACTACGCCGCACACGCCCGCCGCCCCTGGAGTCCCGAGTGGGCGCACGGCTGCCGGGAGGCCTACTGCGCGGGCTACGCCGAGGCGGCGGGCTGGGACCCCCGCTCGGAACCGGAGCTGCTGCGCGCCTATGAGACCGACCGTGCCGTGTACGAGGTGCTGTACGAGGCCCGGCACCGCCCCGACTGGCTGCC
The DNA here is from genome assembly GCF_044548405.1 of Streptomyces sp. NPDC052040. Classification (NCBI taxonomy): domain Bacteria; kingdom Bacillati; phylum Actinomycetota; class Actinomycetes; order Kitasatosporales; family Streptomycetaceae; genus Streptomyces; species Streptomyces sp. NPDC052040. Next base: position 1,518 of record NZ_JBIUBV010000008.1, read on the forward strand.
CGTGCCGATGGCGGCGATCGCCCGACTCGCCGAACGCCCCGCCCTGAGGAGGCTGCCGTGACCGCCCCCACCGCATCCCCGCCGCCCGCCTGTTCACCGCAGCTGGGAGCGCCGGGCGCCGCACCGGCGGACCCCGGCGACCGGGAGCGCCTGCTCGCGGGCGCCCACCACGATCCGCACGCGGTACTGGGCGCCCACCCGGCCCCCGGCGGGATCGCCCTGCGGGTCCTCAAGCCCTCGGCGCTCTCGGTGACCGTGCTCCTCGACGGCGCCTGGGCGGAGCTGCACGACGACGGGGACGGCTTCTTCTCGGCACTGCTGCCACTGCCGGACCTCCCGGAGTACCGGCTCCTCGTGGCCTACGAGGACTCCGTGCTGGAGACCGACGACCCCTACCGCTTTCTGCCCGCGCTGGGCGAGCTGGATCTCCACCTCATCGGCGAAGGACGCCATGAACAGCTGTGGCGGGCCCTCGGCGCCCGTCCCCTGACACACGCGGGCGTCCAGGGCACCCGGTTCACGGTGTGGGCGCCGAACGCGCGCGGGGTGCGGGTCTGCGGGGACTTCTGCCACTGGAACGGCACGGCCCATCCGATGCGCTCGCTCGGCTCCTCCGGAGTGTGGGAGCTGTTCGTGCCGGGCGTCGGACCCGGAACGCCGTACAAGTTCGACATCACCCGCCCCGACGGAAGCCACACCGTCCGCGCCGACCCCATGGCCCGCCGCACGGAGGTGCCGCCCGCGACCGCCTCGATCGTCACCGAGTCCGCCTACCGCTGGGGCGACCGGGAGTGGATGGACCGGCGCGGTGACCGCCCGGTCCACGAGGCGCCGTTCTCGGTGTACGAGGTCCATCTGCCGTCCTGGCGGCCGGGCCTGACGTACCGTGAGCTGGCCCAGCAACTCCCGGCGTATGTGCAGGACCTGGGCTTCACCCATGTCGAGCTGATGCCGCTGGCCGAGCATCCCTTCGGCGGCTCCTGGGGGTACCAGGTCACCGGCTTCTACGCCCCCACGGCCCGGCTGGGCAGCCCCGACGACTTCAAGTACCTGGTCGACGCCCTGCACCAGGCGGGTATCGGGGTGCTGATGGACTGGGTCCCGGCGCACTTCCCGCGCGACGAGTGGGCCCTTGCCGAGTTCGACGGACGGCCGCTGTACGAGCCCGCGGACCCGCTGCGGGCGGCCCATCCGGACTGGGGCACCCTGGAGTTCGACTACGGGCGCCGCGAGGTGCGCAACTTCCTCGTCGCCAACGCCGTCTACTGGTGCGAGGAGTTCCACATCGACGGCCTGCGCGTGGACGCCGTAGCCTCCATGCTCTACCTCGACTACTCCCGCGAACCGGGCCAGTGGCGGCCCAACGAGCAGGGTGGGAACGAGAATCCGGACGCGGTCGCCTTCCTCCAGGAGATGAACGCCACCGTCTACCGCCGCTGCCCCGGAGTGGTCACGGTCGCCGAGGAGTCCACTGCCTGGGACGGCGTCACCCGGCCCACCGACCATGGCGGCCTGGGCTTCGGACTGAAGTGGAACATGGGCTGGATGCACGACTCCCTGGTCTATGTCTCCAAGGACCCCGTGCACCGCAGACACCACCACAACGAGATGACCTTCTCCATGGTGTACGCCTACAGCGAGAACTACATCCTGCCCATCTCCCACGACGAAGTGGTGCACGGCAAGCGGTCGCTGGTGTCGAAGATGCCCGGCGACTGGTGGCAGCAGCGCGCCAACCACCGCGCCTATCTGGCCTTCATGTGGTCCCACCCCGGCAAGCAACTCCTCTTCATGGGACAGGAGTTCGCCCAGGGCGACGAATGGTCCCAGGCCCACGGTCCCGACTGGTGGCTGCTGGAGCGGGGCTACGGCGCCGAGGCCGACCACCGGGGCGTGCGCGACCTGGTCCGGGACCTGAACACCCTCTATCTGCAAAACCCGGCCCTGTGGCAGTGCGACACCCGGCCCTCCGGCTTCCGCTGGGTGGTCTCCCATGCCGCCGACGACAATGTCTTCGCGTTCCTGCGCTTCGACGCCTCGGGCACCCCCCTGCTGGCCGTGTCCAACTTCTCGCCGGTCGTCCGCCACCACTACCGCCTGGACGTACCCGAGGACGTACCGGCCTGGGAGGAGGTCCTCAACACCGACGCGGCCCGTTACGGCGGCGGGGACGTCGGAAACTCCGACCCCGTGACACCCGGGACCGGCCCCGGTCACGGCATCCGCCTCACACTTCCCCCGCTCGCCACCCTCTGGCTGCGCCCGCTCGCCCATTCCGGGGCGGTTCCGCCGAATTCCCCGCCGCCCTTTCGGTGACGTTCCGAATTCATGGGGTTTCCATGAGTGACCTGCCAACCACGAAATGATTCTCGTGAATTGTTTGACGTCCGGAAAGTCGGGAATGGCTGGTATTGAGTGCTTCGGACAGGAGGCACCTCCGTGGAAACTGGCCCAGCAGATCCCGGGACGGTGACTCCCCGCGTGGTCCGTGAGTGCGGCCTCCCACGGTGACTGCCCAGTCAGCCCCTTGAGGGAGTTGAAAGCACGATGCCCATCACGGCCAAGACGAAGCAGCACCCCCACGACGACGCCCCCGACACCACCGACGCGTTCGCGCGGCTGCGCCGACTGCCCGAGGGGCCCGAACGCCACACGCTCCGCGACGACATCGTCCGGTCCTGGCTGCCGATGGCCGACCGGATCGCCCGGCGGTACCGGGGGAGGGGCGAGTCCGTCGAGGATCTCTGCCAGGTCGCGGCCCTGGGCCTGGTCAAGGCGGTCGACCGCTACGACCCGGCCCGCGGATACGCCTTCGAGAGCTACGCCATCCCCACCATCACCGGGGAGATCAAACGGCACTTCCGCGACCACATGTGGGTCCTGCACGTGCCCCGCCGGGTCCAGGACCTGCGCAACCGGGTCCGTACGGCCGTCAAGGAGATCTCCCAGGAGACACCCGGGCACGGCCCGACCGTCGCCGAGATCGCCGAACACGCCCATCTCGCCGAGGAGGACGTCCGGGTGGGCCTGGAGGCCATGGACAGCTTCACCGCCCTGTCCCTGGACGCGGAAGTGGCCGGCAGCGACGACGGATACGCGCTGGGTGACGCCCTCGGGGAGGCCGACTCCGGATACGACCTGATCGTCGACCGGGAGGCCGTCAAACCCTGTCTGCGGTCGCTTCCCGAACGTGAGCGCACCATTCTGTATCTGCGTTACTTCCGCGGAATGACCCAGAGTCGCATAGCGGACCAACTCGGCATTTCCCAGATGCATGTCTCACGTCTGCTCAGCGGATGCTGCGCCCGCGTTCGTGAAGAAGCACTCACCGATATCGCCTGACGCTCCGCCCTCCGCGGCGGAATCGCATCCGGCCGCCCGGCTCGGCGACTCGTCGACCGGACGGCCGTTTGCGGGCGGGCTCACTGCCGAACCCTCCCGGGAACGGCTTGGCAGTGCACCGCTCCTTCCGGACTATCCGTGAGGGGGCTTTTGAAACACGCGGCCCACAGGGGCGGCGAAGGGAGCGGACCCGGGCGGAAGCGGTCCCACGAGCGGCACCGATGGCTGCAACGGACGCGCCGCACCCCGTACGGGCCCCCACGACCTGCGCCTCTCCCCGCCCGCCGGATGCAATGGACCTGTGACCGCGCCCCCCGACGACTGTCTCGTCCGCAACGAGTGGATCTGCGGCGCCTATGTGCGCAGCCGCCGCCACATCCTGCTCGACGCGGTGGCCCAGCATCTGGAGCTGACCGCGGCCTCCGTGCTCATCGGTCTCGCCATCGCCCTGCCCCTGGCCCTGCTGGCGCGCCGCTGGGGCGGGATCGCCGGGCCCGTACTCGTCGGCACCACGATCCTCTACACCATTCCGTCCCTGGCGATGTTCTCACTGCTGCTGCCGCTGTACGGGCTGTCGCCCACCCTGGTGGTCGCCGGTCTCGTCCTCTACTCGCTCACCCTGCTCGTCCGCAACATCGTCGCCGGGCTGCGCGCCGTCCCCGAGGAGACCCGGCAGGCCGCCCACGGCATGGGATACGGGCCGGTCCGGCTGCTGCTCACGGTGGAACTCCCGCTCGCCCTGCCCACCGCCCTGGCCGGGCTCCGGATCGCCGCGGTCTCCGCCGTCTCCCTGGTCACCCTCGGCGCGATCGTGGGCTTCGGCGGCCTGGGGAACCTCATCTACGCGGGCATGAACACCTACTTCAAGGCCCAGGTGCTGACCGCGTCCGTGCTGTGCGTGCTGATCGCCGTGGCCGTCGATCTGCTGCTGCTCGGTGTGCAGCGGCTGATCACCCCCTGGGCCAGGGCGGCCCGCGGATGAGCGTCCCCGGCCAGGCCTGGCACTGGCTCACCGACCCGGCGCACTGGGCGGGCGACAACGGCATCGGGCACCGGCTGGTCCAACATGTCCTGCTCACCGTCTGCTGTCTCGTCATCAGCTGCGCCGTCGCCCTGCCGATCGCACTGGTCCTCGGCCATCTCGGCCGCGGCGGCGCCCTCGCCGTCAACATCTCCAACGCCGGACGCGCCGTCCCCACCTTCGCCGTCCTGGTGCTCCTGCTGCTCACCCCGCTCGGCCGCTGGGGAGAGGGACCCACCGTGGTGGCCCTCGTCCTGTTCGCCGTACCGCCCCTGATCACCAACGCCTACGTCGGTGTACGGGAAGTCGACCGCGGCGTGGTGCGGGCGGCGCGGGGCATGGGAATGACCGGGCGGCAGACGCTGCTCCGGGTGGAACTGCCCCTGTCCCTCCCGATGGTGCTCGGCGGGGTGCGGATCGCCGCCGTCCAACTCGTGGCGACCGCGACCATCGCCGCGCTCGCGGGCGGCGGGGGACTCGGCCGCATCATCACCGCCGGATTCAACCTGGCGAGCACCCCGCAGGTGGTGGCCGGGGCCATCCTGGTGGCGGCGCTGGCCCTGGCCGTGGAGGCGGTCTTCGAGGCCGTCGAACGACTGGTGCCGCGCCGGGCCGGAGGCACCCGATGAGGCGGTGGGCGGTGGCCGCGGCCCTGCTGCTGCTCGCCGGCTGCGCCACCGGCCCCTCTCTGGAGACCCGCGGCCGGGTCACCGCCTCGCCCGGCGACAGCAGACAACTCACCATCGGCTCGGCCGGCTTCACCGAGGGCGACCTGCTGTCCCAGATGTACGCGCTGCTGCTGAACCGGGCCGGGTACCGGACCTCCCTGATCGTCGTCGCCGACCGCGAACTGTACGAACCCGCCCTGGAGTCGGGGCAGATCGACGTCGTCCCCGAGTACGCGGCCACCTTCGCGGACTGGCTCAACGCCCGCGCCCACGGCCCCGACGCCCCTCCCGTCGGCTCCCCGGACCTCGACACCACCATGCGGGCCCTGCGGCGCCTCGCCGCGCCCCGCGGGCTCACCGTGCTCGCCCCCGGCCGGGCCGTCGTCCAGAACGCCTTCGCCGTGAGCGCCGCCTACGCCCGCGCACACCGCCTCCGCACGCTCAGCGACCTCGGCAGGTCCGGGCTGAAGGTCCGGCTCGCGGCGGGCGACGAGTGCGTACGGCGGCCGTACTGCGCGCCGGGGCTGCGCTCGGTGTACGGCATCGACGTCGTCGGCGTCGACCCCAAGGGCGTCGGCACCACCCAGGCCAAGCGGGCCGTGCAGAACGGGCAGGACCAGATGGTGCTGACCACCACCACGGACGCCATGCTCGGCACCTTCGGACTGGTGCTGCTGGAGGACGACCGGCACCTCCAGAACGCGGACGCCGTCGTCCCGGTCGTCAACCGCTCCCGCGCGGGCGGACCGCGCGTCGCCCGGGCTCTCGACGCTCTGGGCTCCGTACTGACCACCCGGGACCTGGCGTCGCTGAACGAGCAGGTCGACAGCTGGCGGCGGCTCCCCCAGGACGTGGCCCGCACCTACCTTCGGGACAAGGGGCTGCTGAAGTAGCCGGGGCCGCCCGAAGCCCCGCCCCCGGCCGCCCGGCGCGGGTGCTTCCGCCCGGGTCCCTTCCGCTCAGGCGTCGGCCACCGAGTCGTACGGCACCTCCCGGCGCGGAACGCCCCGCGCGTCCGCGTCCACCGAGCGGCGCAGGGCCTCATGGAGCCCGGCCGGGGTCAGCACCCCCAGAAAGCGGGTCCCGTCCAGCACCGCGACCCAGCCCGCGTCGTGCTGGAGCATCACCCCGAACGCCTGCTTGAGCGGAGCGCCCACCGGCACCCATGACGTCATCCGGTGCGCATGGTCGCGGACCAGTCCGCCCCCGGCCAGCTCCTCGACACCGGCCCAGCCGTGCAGATCGCCCGCCGAGTCGAGCACCACCGCCCAGCGGACGCCGTCCGCACGCAGCCGTGCCGCCGCCCGCCCGGCGGCGTCGTCGAGCCGGGCGACCGGCGGCTGCTCCAGATCACCCGGCTGGATCTCCGTCACCGACAGCCGCTTCAGCCCCCGGTCGGCGCCCACGAACTCGGCCACACACGGTGTGGCGGGCGCCCCCAGCACCGCCCCCGGCGTGTCGAACTGCTCGATGCGCCCCTGCCCGTACACCGCGATCCGGTCGCCGAGCCGGACCGCCTCCTCGATGTCATGGGTGACCAGCAGGACCGTCTTGCGGACGGCCGTCTGCATCCGCAGGAACTCCTCCTGCAACTGCTCCCGCACCACGGGGTCGACCGCCCCGAAGGGCTCGTCCATCAGCAGCACCGGCGGATCGGCGGCCAGGGCCCGCGCCACCCCCACCCGCTGCCGCTGGCCGCCGGACAGCTGCTCCGGATAGCGGGACCCGTAGGTCGTCGGGTCCAGGCCCACCAGGTCGAGCAGTTCGGCCGCGCGCGCCCGGGCCCGGGACCGCGTCCAGCCGAGCAGGCGGGGCACCGTCGCCGTGTTGTCGAGCACGGTCCGGTGCGGGAACAGCCCGACCTGCTGGATGACGTAGCCGATACGCCGCCGCAGCCGCACCGGATCGACGGTCGCGACATCCTCGCCGTCCACGAAGACCCGGCCCGAGGTGGGCTCGATCAGCCGGTTGACCATCATCATGGTGGTCGTCTTGCCGCAGCCGGACGGCCCCACGAGGGTGACCAGCTCACCCTCGCCGACCTCGAAGGACAGGCCGTGGACGGCCGTCGTGCCGTCCGGGTAGCGCTTGGTGACCTGATCGAACCGGATCATTCCCTCACGCTAGCGGCGCCGGTCACTCACCGCTCATCAGCACCACCTCCAGGGTGCGCGGACCGTGCACCCCCTCGACCCGGTCCAGTTCGATGTCACTGGTCGCGGACGGGCCGGAGATCCAGGTCAGCGGACGCCGGGGGTCGAGCCGCCGCAGGGCCTCGGGCACGGAGGACACCACCTGCTCCGGGACGCGTACGACACAGATGTGGTGGTCGGGCACGAGGGTGACACGGCGGCGGCCCTGGTCCGGCGAGCCGTCCAGCACCAGGGTCCCGGTCTCGGCGATCGCGACCGCGCAGCCGGTGACCACGCTGTCCACCCGGTCGAGGTCCCGCGCAGTGCTCTCCGCCCGGTCCGGAACCTGCTCGACCCCGGTGACCCAGTGCGAGGGCAGCCCCGGGGGCACCACCGCGGTCCGCGCGCCCCGTGCCGCGAGAAGCCGGGCCAGGAGCGCGGGCAGCCCCGCGGTGTCCGTGCGGTGCACGACCGCCCGGTAGTCCGCGAGGTTCTCCGCGAGCAGCTCCACCGTCTGCGCCGGGGTCCGCTCGCCGTGCCGCTCCCGGTAGTCCCGGGGCACGGACCGCTCATACGGTGTGTCGTCCGCGGGCACGTCCGCCAGCGCTCGCCGCACCCGGCCCAGGATCAGATCCCTGCTGCTCATGTCGTCTCCGTCCCTCCGTGCGTGCGCTGCCACCAGTCCCGGAACGGCTCGGGGGGCACCGTCGGCAGGTCCCGGCTCGCGCTCCACGCCCTCCCCGGGCCCGGCAGCGTCCGCGGCAGGAAGCGGCGTGAGCGCGACGCCAGGCGCTGGCCCGCACGCAGGACGCCGGGGTGCCCGAAGGCCCAGCCCGCCGCCCGCATCGCCGCCCGCTCCGCCGCGTGCCCCCGGGCGGGTTTGAGCACCACCTTGTTGCCCTCCCGGGTGGCGGGGCCGCCCTCGACCACCCGCTCCCGCAGATGCACCAGCACCTCGGGGATGTCGATGGCGACCGGGCAGACGTCGTAGCAGGCGCCGCACAGGGAGGAGGCGTAGGGCAGCGAGGCGTCGACCGGGTTGCCGGTGCCGCGGAGCTGGGGGCTGAGGACGGCGCCGATCGGTCCCGGGTAGACCGAGCCGTAGGCATGACCGCCCGCGCGCTCGTAGACCGGGCAGACGTTGAGGCACGCCGAGCAGCGGATGCAGCGCAGCACCTGGCGGCCGACGCGGTCGGCCAGGCTGTCGGTGCGCCCGTTGTCCAGCAGGACCAGATGGAAGGTCCGGGGGCCGTCCGCCGTGGCCGCGTCGGTGGTGCCCGTCCACATGCTCGTGTACGGGTTCATGCGCTCGGCGGTGGAGGAGCGGGGGAGTGTCTGGAGGAAGACCTCCAGGTCCCGCCAGGTCGGCACCAGCTTCTCGATGCCGACGACCGAGATCAGGGTCTCGGGGAGGGTGAGGCACATCCGGCCGTTGCCCTCGGACTCGACCACCACCAGGGTGCCCGTCTCCGCGACCATGAAGTTCGCCCCGGAGACGGCGACCTTGGCGCGCAGGAACTTCTCCCGCAGATGCAGCCGGGCCGCCTCGGCGAGTTCGGCGGGCGAGTCGGTGAGGTTCCCGGGGGCCGGACGGCCCCACGCCCCCATCTCGGAGCGGAAGATGTCCCGGATCTCCCCGCGGTTGCGATGGATCGCCGGGACCAGGATGTGCGAGGGCCGGTCCCGTCCCAACTGCACGATCAGTTCGGCGAGATCGGTCTCGTACGCCCGGATCCCCTCGGCCTCCAGGGCCTCGTTGAGGCCGATCTCCTGGGTGGCCATGGACTTGACCTTGACCACCTCCGACTCGCCGGTCTCCTTGACCAGTCGGGCGACGATCCGGTTGGCCTCCGCCGCGTCCGCCGCCCAGTGGACGGTGCCCCCGGCCGCGGTGACCGCCTCCTCCAACTGCACCAGATAGCGGTCGAGGTGACGCAGTGTGTGGTCCTTGATGCGGCGGCCCGCCTCCCGCAGCTCCGCCCAGTCGGACATCTCCGCGACGGCCTGGGCGCGCTTGGCGCGGATGGTGCCGGTGGCGTGCCGCAGATTGCCGCGCAGGGTGCTGTCGGCCACGGCCCGGCGCGCTGCCTCGGGGAAGGCCGGCATCCCGAGGAACGTCCCGCTCATGCGCCGCGCCCCTTCTCCTCGTTCTCCCAGGTCTCCTGGTTCTCCCGGGTCTCCCGGTCGACGGCCCTCATACCGGCGGCTCCTCCTCCGTACTCGCCAGGATCTCCGCGATGTGCACCGGCCGCATGCCGACGCGCAGCCGCGTCATCGTGCCGCCGAGGTGCAGCAGACAGGAGTTGTCGGCCGCGCAGAGCACCTCCGCGCCCGTCGACTCGGCGTTGCGCACCTTGTCGGCGCCCATGGCCGCCGAGACATCGGGGTTCTTCACGGCGAAGGTGCCGCCGAAGCCGCAGCACTCCTCGGCGCCGGGCAGCTCGATCAGCTCCAGCCCCCGCACGGCCTTCAGCAGCCGCGCCGGACGGTCGCCGAGCCTGAGGGCGCGCAGGCCGTGACAGGTCGGGTGGTAGGTCACCCGGTGCGGGTAGTACGCCCCCACGTCCGTCACCCCCAGCACATCGACCAGGAACTCCGTCAGCTCGTAGGTCTTCGGGACGACCGGTGCCAGCGTGGCCGCGAGGGCGTTGCCGCGGCCCTCGGCCCGCGCCCGCTCGCCCAGCCGCGGATACAGCTCCCGCACCATCGCCCCGCAGGACCCGGACGGGGTCACGACGGCCTCGTAGTCCCGGAACACATCGGCGTACCGCACCGCCAGCGGCTCGGCCTCGTGCCGGTAACCGGTGTTGTAGTGGGCCTGCCCGCAACAGGTCTGCGCCGGGGGGAAGTCGACGTCGACGCCCAGTCTGGTCAGCAATCTCACCACGGCGCGGCCGGTGTCCGGATAGAGCGTGTCGTTGACGCAGGTCAGGAACAGAGCGACACGCATCGCGGCTCCTCGGGGTCGGTCGTGACGATGATCGCAGGGTAATCCGCGCATCCGGCAGGGGGGAGATCCCGTCGTGCGGCGTGGCGGTCGTACGACGACTGCTGTACCGCCCGCTGCGGACCGTCGTATTCCGGTATGACCGAGCCGTCCGGGCCGGGCGGAAGTGGGGTGGCATGCAGGTAATGTGAGGAATTCCCGCCGTCCTCGTCCCTGGAGGTTCCCGCTCGATGGCCCAGTCGGTGGGTATCAAGGATGTCGCCCGCGCCGCAGGAGTCTCTGTGGGCACGGTCTCGAACGTCATCAACCGTCCCGCCTCCGTCGCCGCGGAGACCCGCGCCCGGGTGCAGTCCGTCATCGAACGGCTCGGCTATGTCCGCAGCGAGTCGGCGCGGCAGTTACGGGCCGGGCGCAGCCGCATCGTGGGTCTGCTCGTCCTCGACATGGGCAACCCGTTCTTCGTGGACGTGGCCCGCGGCGCCGAACGCGCCGTCCGGCAGGCCGGTCTCGGTGTGATGGTCTGCAACAGCGCGCAGGACCCCGCGGAGGAGGCCGAGTACCTCTCGCTCTTCGCCGAGCAGCGGGTGCGCGGTGTGCTGCTGAGTCCGGCCGACGCGACGGGCGGCACCATCGAGGCGTTCCGCCGCCACGGCATCCCGTTCGTGCTGGTCGACCGGGTCGCCGACGGCACCACGGAGTGCTCGGTGTCGGTGGACGACGTGGCGGGCGGCGCCCTGGCCGTGCGGCATCTGCTCGACGCCGGGCACCGTTCCCTCGCCTTCGTCAGCGGCCCGCCGGGACTCACCCAGGTCAGGGACCGCCGCATCGGCGCCCTGAACGCCCTGGCGGAGGCCGGTCTCGGCCCCGGGGCACTGCGGGAGTTGCCCACCGGGCGCCTGGACGTCGCCGCGGGACGGGACGCCGGGGCCAGGCTGCTCGGGCTCGCCGACCGGCCGACGGCCGTCTTCTGCGCCAACGACCTGCTCGCGCTCGGGGTCCTCCAGGCGCTCTACGCGGCCGGGGTGAAGGTCCCCGAGGACCTCGCCCTGGTCGGCTACGACGACATCGAGTTCGCGGCGGCCGCCGCCGTACCCCTCACCTCTGTACGGCAGCCCGCTGCCACCCTGGGCGCGCTCGCCGCGCGGCTGCTCCTTGAGGAGACCGGGACGGGACCGGACGCCGGCCAGCACGAGCACCGGCGGATCGTGCTCCAGCCGGAACTGGTGGTCCGCCGCTCCAGCCTGACGGCACACTGACCCTCCGCCGTGGTTCTTTCCGCCGTGCGGTTGCCCTCTGCTGCGCGGGGGGCCTCTGGCGTGCGGTTGCCCTCTGCCGTCCGGCGGGCCCCTGGCTTCTGGTTGCCCTCTGCCGTGCTGCGACCTGCCGTGGTGCGACCCGGGCCGCAGCGTGGGCGGCTGCCCCCGCTGAACGACCGGTCAGCAACACGGCGCAGGTCCCCGGCCATGCATCGCCGCCCCGCCATGTGCTGAACTGGCCCCTGTCCTGGATCCGTCCGTCTCGGGAGCCCCCTTGAGCCTCAGCTACCGCCAGCCCGGTGTCGTCCTCACCGACCGGTACTTCACCGTGCCCCTGGACCACGACACCCCCGGCGGCGAGACGATCGAGCTGTACGCGCGCGAGGTCGTCGCCGCCGAGAAGGCGGACGCCGAGCTGCCCTGGCTGGTCTATCTCCAGGGCGGTCCCGGCTTCGGGGCGAACCGTTTCATCGGAAAGCAGGCATGGCTGGGCCGGGCCCTGGAGGAGTACCGCGTGCTCCTCCTCGACCAGCGCGGCACCGGCGCCTCCACGCCCGCCAACCGCCAGACCCTCCCGCTGCGCGGCGGCCCCCGGGAACAGGCCGACTATCTGACCCGCTTCCGTGCCGACTCCATCGTCCGCGACTGTGAGGCCATCCGCCCGCAGCTCACCGGGGGCGCCCCCTGGACCGTCCTCGGCCAGAGCTTCGGCGGCTTCTGCACCGTCGCCTACCTCTCCACGGCCCCCGAGGGACTGCGGACCGCCCTGATCACCGGCGGGCTGCCCGCCCTGGACGCACACGCCGACGACGTCTACCGGGCCGCCTACCCCCGCATCGAACGCAAGGTCGCCGCCCACTACGCCCGCTACCCGCAGGACGTCGAGCGCGCCCGCCGTATCGCCGAGTACGTGCTGCGGCACGAGCCCGTCCTCGGCAACGGCTACCGGCTCACCGTCGAGGCGTTCCAGTCCCTCGGCATCCTCCTCGGCGGCGGCGAGGGCAGCCACCGCCTCCACTTCCTCCTGGAGAACGCCTTTGTGCGCACCGCGGGAGGCCATGTGCTCTCCGACGCCTTCCAGGAGGAGGCGGGAGCCCTCCTCTCGTACGCGAGCCACCCCCTGTACGCGCTGGTCCACGAGGCGATCTACGGCCAGGACGACCGCCCCACCGGCTGGGCGGCGGAGCGGACGCGGGCGGAGTTCCCCCAGTTCGACGCGGCGAAGGCGCTGGCGGGCGACGGACCGGTGCTGTTCACGGGCGAGTCCGTGCACCCCTGGATGTTCGACACCGACCCGGCCCTGCGCCCGCTGCGCGACACCGCACACCTGCTCGCCGAGCACACCGACTGGACCCCGCTCTACGACCCCGCCCGCCTGGCCGCCAACGAGGTCCCGACAGCCGCGGCGATCTACCACGACGACATGTACGTCGACACCGGCCACGCCCTGCACACGGCACGCACCATCCGCGGCCTGCGCACCTGGGTCACCGACGAGTTCGAACACGACGGCGTCCGCGCAAGCGGCCCCCGCGTCCTGGACCGCCTGCTCTCCCTGACCCGGGACGAGGCCTGACACCCGCCCACCCCGACCAACGGAAGCCGCCGCCCCACACGGGCGGCGGGGCGGCGGCCCCCGCGGCTGCGAGAGGGAGTTGACCTTCGCCGGGTACACCAACTACTTCCTGCGGCTGGAGCAGGCCCGGTTCGGCACGGCGCTGCGCCGGAAGGCCGCCGGTGGGTGCCGAGTGCGATTCCTCGTCGGCGAGCCCGACAGTGAAGCGACGCGGTCCCGCGAGGAGGACGAGGGCGTCGCTCTGACCCTGTCCACCCGGATCCGTGTGACTCTCGCCGAGTTGGAGAAGATCCGCGCCCAGCCAGGTATCGGTCGAGGTTCAGTGCGGGACACGCCCACCTGTCCGTGTTCCGCTTCGACGATGACATGATCGTGACTCCGCTGCTGCCGCACTCGGTCGGTCACGACGCCCCGACCCTGCATCTGCACCGGCACCAGCCGGACGGCATGTTCGACCGTTTCGCGTCGCACATCGACGAGCTGTGGGGCCGGGGCAGGCCGGTGTGGGAGGAGAGCGATGGGACGTCGTGACTACGAGGACGATCCGGAGGCGCCGGCGGCCAACAGTCTCGTTCCCGCGGCGTCCGCCGTCGTGGTGGACGGCGCGGGTCGCGTCCTCCTCCAGCGCCGTGCCGACAACGGTATGTGGGCGTTGCCCGGGGGCGCCATGAACATCGGTGAGTCCCTGCCGGACTGCGCCGTGCGCGAGACCCGTGAGGAGACCGGCTATGAGGTGGAGGTGACCGGGATCGTCGGTACGTACAGCAACCCCGGCCATGTCTTCGCGTACGACGACGGTGAGGTCCGGCAGGAGTTCTCCGTCTGCTTTCTCGCCCGGCCCGTCTCCGGCCGCCCGGCCGTGTCGGACGAGTCCACGGACGTGCGCTGGTTCGACCCGTCGGAGGTGGACGGCCTGCCCATGGTGGCGAGCATCCGCAAGCGGGTGGACGACTGGCGCAACGGACGTATGCCCGCCTGTCGTTGATCCGGGGGTGGACGGTCCATGGCCGGGGGCGGCCCGTGCTGGCCCGGTGAGGGGTCGTGCAACTGTGCTGTTTAGCATGGGTTGTATGTCCATCACCCCGACCGGCTCCTCCGAACTGAGTGCCGACTGCGGTCGTTGCTTCGCGCTCTGTTGTGTGGCCCTTCCCTTTGCGCGGTCCGCGGACTTCGCGGCCGACAAGGGGGCCGGTACGCCCTGTCGTAATCTGCAAGACGACTTCCGCTGCGGGATCCACGCCGGGCTGCGGTCCCGCGGATACGCCGGATGCACGGTCTACGACTGCTTCGGGGCGGGGCAGAAGGTCTCCCAGGTCACCTTCGGCGGCCGGGACTGGCGGTCGGGGGACGACGGGCACGCCCGACGGATGTTCGACGTGTTCCCGGTGATGCGTCAACTCCATGAGCTGCTGCGGTATCTGACGGAAGGTCTGTCACTGGCCGCTGCGCGTCCGGTCCACGCGGAGCTGCGGCGCATGCTGGAGGAGACCGAGCGGCTGACGCTTGGCACGCCCGGGGAACTGGGGGAGCTGGACGTGGGAGCACACCGGGCGCGGGTCAATGTGCTGCTGCTGCGCACCAGTGAGCTGGTCCGGGCGGGGGCCGGGGGCCGTCGCAGGAGCCGACGGGGTGCCGATCTCGTCGGGGCCCGGCTCACGGGGGCCGATCTCCGCGGGGCCGACCTGCGCGGGGCCTGCCTCATAGCCGCCGACCTCAGGGGCGCCGATCTGCGGGACGCGGATCTGATCGGTGCCGACCTGCGCGACGCGGACCTCACCGACGCCGATCTGACCGGCGCCTTCTTTCTGACGCAGCCTCAGGTCAACTCGGCCCGGGGCGGCCAGGGCACCCGGCTGCCCGCCTCAGTCGCCCGCCCCGGTCACTGGACACCGGGACCCTGAGGGCGCGGGCGGCGGTTCCTCCCCGGCCGTGGGCGCGGGCCGGTCGAGGGGCCGCCGGTCGAGGTGCAGCCGCAGCCCCTCCGGGATCACGGTCAACCGCTCCGCCACCCGCAGCCGGTAGCCCGGGTCGGGCCGCAGCGCGTAGCGGCGCAGCAGGAGCCCGAGGACCAGCGTCGCCTCGTGCAGCGCGAACTGCCGTCCGATGCAGGCCCGGGCCCCCGTGCCGAACGGCTTGAAGGCATGCGCCGGGCGCCCTCGTGCCGCGCCCGCCGTGAAGCGGTCCGGGTCGAAGTCCTCCGCGTCGGCGCCCCACACCTCCGGATCCCGGTGCAGCAGGGGCGTCAGCACCAGCGCCCAGGCACCCCTGCGCATCGGATGGACGCCGTCCAGCAGCGTGTCCTGCCGGGCCTCCCGCGCGTAGGCGGGAGCGGTCGGCCACAGTCGCAGCGACTCGTCCAGAACCCGGCGCACATACCGCAGCCTGGCCACCTGCTCGTAGCCGGGCCGGGCGGTGCCGCCCCAGACCCGGTCCACCTCCTCCCGGGCGCGCCCGGCGATGTCCGGGTGCCGGGAGAGATAGTGCAGGGCGAAGGAGAGCGCCCCCGAGGTGGTCTCATGGCCCGCCGCCAGGAAGGTGATCACCTGGCGGCGGATGTTCTCGGGGGCGAGCCGCTCCCCGGTCTCCGGATGCGTGGTCTCCAGCATCAGGTCGAGCAGATCGCCGCTGCCGCCGGGGCCGGTGCGCCGCGCCCGGACGACCTCGTCCACCGTGCGGTTCAGATACGCCCGGTCCGCCTCGTTGCGCCGGGCCGCGTCCCGCAGCAGCAGTGAACTCAGCGATCCCGGGGCGACATTGCGGCGCTGGGCGAAGGTCAGCGCGCCGACCATGGCGGTCACAAAGGGATGCGGCCGGGACCGCTCGAAGGAGCCGAAGTCATGGCCGAAGCCGGTCCGCGCGATCGTCTCCAGGGTCAGCTTGGTCATGTCCCCGGGGACGTCCACGGCCCGCCCCGCCGCCTGCTCCATGTCCCAGCGTTCCAGCAGCCGTTCGGCCACGTCCAGCATCATCGGGTGGTATCCCGCCATCGCCTCCCGGCTGAAACCGGGCGCCAGGATGTCGTGCGCCAGCTGCCAGTTGGGCTCGTCGTTGTACGCCGTGAACAGCCCGTCACCGGCGATCGGCCGCAGATTGGCGACCCCGAGGCCCACATGCTTGGCGAAGCGCGACTCGTCGGAGAGGTCGGCCGCCAGGCGGCCGCCCCAGACGAAGACGATCTCCCGGCCGAAGTACTTGAGCCGGAAGACGGGGCCGAGCAGGCGGCCGCGGCGCATCGAGTCCTGCAACGGTCTGCGGTGGTCCGCGCCGAGCAGATCCCCGGCGAACGGGAGCCGGTGCGGGGGATGCGGGATGCGGTCCAGCTCCGGCCAGCCCAGTTCCGCTCCGCGGAAGCCCCTGGGAAGCGCGGTAGTCGTCGTCCGGGCCATGCTGCCATCTCCCTTGAGCAACGGGCACCGGACCCGGGCGCAGCGGGGTCCGGCATGCTTGTTGTACGTCGGTTCAATAGCGCTTTCAGTCTCGTCCCGCCGCTGAAGCGGCGTCAAGTACAGTGCGGGCATGGCCGCGAACCAGGGGGAGCGCACGCGCCGTCGGCTCAGCACCGGGGAACGCAGGGAGCAGCTCCTCACGGTCGGCGCCCGGCTGTTCTCGGAGAATCCCTACGACGAGGTCTGGATCGAGCAGGTCGCCGAGATCGCCGGGGTGTCGCGCGGTCTGCTCTACCACTACTTCCCGACCAAGCGGGACTTCTTCACGGCGGTGGTGGAGCGTGAGAGTGAGCGGCTGCTCCGGATGACGGAAGCGGTCCCCGGGATTCCGGTGCGCGACCAGCTTGCCGCCTCGCTGGACACCTTCCTCGCCCAGGTGGAGGAGCACGCGCACGGCTTCCGCGCTTTCCACCGCGCCGACGCGGCGGGGGACCAGACGGTGCGCAGGGTCTACCGGCGGTCGCTGGCGGCGCAGGAGCGGCAGATCCTGGCGGCGCTCGCGGGTGATCCCGAATTCGGTCCGGCCGTGGGGGAGCGGCCCGAGCTGAGGATCGCCGTCCGCGGCTGGCTGGCCTTCACCACCGCCGTGTGCCTGGAGTGGCTCCGGGGGGCCGACCTCTCCCGGGAGCAGGTGCGCGAGCTGTGCGCCCGGGCGCTGTGGGGCGTGGTGACCCGCTGACGGGTTTCTTCGTGGTGGTCTTCGTGGTGGCCCTCCGGTGGTTGGCTCTCCCCTCGATCTCCGATAGCTTAGGCAAGGCTTACCTAAGGAGGTTGAGGAATGGCTGACCGTCATGCCTGGACGGCGGCGCCCGCCGCGGCGGAGCGTGCCCGCTCGGTGCTGGCCGCCGCATGGTCCTGCGCGGTGACCACGGAGGGCGGCCGGGAGGAACTCGTCGGGGCGCACACCGCCATGGCGGACGGCCGGGTCCTGGTGCAGCTGCCCGAGGACAGCATGCTCCACGCGATCGCCCTGTGCGCACCGCGCGGAGAGCCCTCCGCGGTCCTGGAATTCGCCGATGTCGCGCCCGTCCCCGTACGGTCCCGGATCCGCGCCCGGCTGTGGCTCGCCGGTTCTCTCGCGCCCGAAGAGGGGAACCTCGTACTGCGCCCCATGCGCATCGCGCTTCACCGGTCGAACGGGGTGACCGCCGTCGACCCCGGTGAGTACGCGGCCGCCGAGCCCGATCCGCTCGCCGCGGCCGAGGCCAAGCTGCTCACCCACCTCGCCGACGCCCACCCCGACGCGGTCGAACGGCTCACCCGCCTTGTCGAGCCCGACAGCATGCACGGGGCCGTCAACGTCCTGCCGCTCGCCGTCGACCGCCACGGGCTGACCCTGCGCATCGAACGCAGCCGCGGCCACGGCGACGTACGCCTGACCTTCCACCGGCCCGCCGACGACGTGTCCGAGCTGACCGAGCGCATGCATGTCCTGCTCGCCCAGGCCGCGCGCGCCGCCTGCCCCCGGACGCTACAGCGGCAGCACACAGACGGCGACGGGTGAGGTGAACGGCTGGCCCGCCGGGCGCAGCGCGCCGCTCGCGGGGTCGACCCGGAAGACGCTGCCCGTGCCGGACCGCTGGTTCGCCGTGAACAGCAGCCGGCCGTCGTAGGCCGCGAGACCGATGCCCGGCCGCCGGCCGCCACCGAGGTGTAGGTGCCGATGCACAGGGGGCGCGGGCCGCTCGGGCGGGGCGGGGCGCGGCCGCCCCGCCCCGCCCGGGGCGGGCCGAGACGCGTCGGGGGTCTGCCCGGGCACCGCGGGTGCGGGGATCGCGGCCACTGCGGTCGTGGCGGTGGCGGCGCCGAGGAAGCGGCGCCTGCTCCAGCGGGCACCGGACGAGGCCCGTGCCGGTTCCGCACCGCTGTTCATCCCGCACCTCGGATGTCGACTGTTCCTCCCGCGTCAGCCACCATGGCCCGCGCCCGCCGTCCCGTGCAAGGCGGGCAACGGCGGTGCGGATCATGCAATGCCCGTATCGGTGGCCGTATCGATGCCCGTACCGCATGCCGGTGGCTGCCGCCGGAGGTGCCCGCCGCGGGCCGCCCGGTGCGTCATCCGGAACGGCCGGGCGGCCGGGGGCGGTTCCGGCCCCGGTCCCGGCGGGCTCGGCGCAGCCGGGACAGTCCGGGCCGGAGCACATTGTCCTGGAACCTGGTCAGAAGGGGGTTCCGCTCGCGCTGCTCGGCGGCGCAGCGGTCCAGCTCCTCCAGCAGACGGCGGGTGCGGTGCTCGGTGTCCAGCTCGTCCAGGATGCGGTTGACCTCCGTCAGCATGGCGCCCTGGAACTGCCACTGCCGGGTGTCCCGCTGGACCCCTTCAAGGAGCAGCTGGGCCAGCTTGTCGCGGGTGGCGCCCGCCGTCACCAGCTCCTCGGCGAGCCGGGTCTCCGCGGACTCGGCGCTGCGGCTGACATCGGTGGTGACCAGCACCGCGAAGCTGACCACGGCATCGCCGATCTCGGACAGCAGACGCTCCACCGCCGCCCCGGTCTCCGCCTCGAACAGGGGCTCGGGATCGCGTTCCTTCGCCAGGTCGGCCAGGGTCCGGGCGATCACCCGGAGCACCACCGTGCAGATCTCCAGGGTGTCCAGACCGGTGCGCAGCACGATCCGGTGCAGCAGGCCCTCGCGGACCCGGGGGTTGAGTTTCAGGCTGTCCTCGGCCTGCCGCAGCGCCGCGTCCACCTGGACGATGTCATGGTCCAGCCGACGTGCCTCGTACAGCCGTACGGTCGCCAGGGCGGCCGGGACCCGGCCCGCCGCCTGCTCGCCGACCCGCAGCATCAGCTGGCGCATCCGGCGCGCCAGGTCCTCGATGGACTGCCCGGCGGGGCCCACCCACACCGGGGGAGCGAAGAACAGATTGGTCAGCAGACCGACCACCGCGCCGATCAGGGTCTCCAGGACCCGGGCCCACGCCGTGCTGCCGACCTGGGTCACCCCGAGGACCAGCATGGCGCTGATCGCGACCTCGGGGACGTACTCGCTGACCCGGACGAAGTGGCCGATCGTCAGCGACGCGATGATGATCAGGGCCAGGCTCCACCAGGTCAGGCCGACCAGGACGCTGAAGCCGATGGCGATGACCACGCCCGTCACCACCGAGTTCACCCGGCGCACACTGTTGGTGATCGTCGCGTACAGCGTCACCTGGACCACGAGCAGGGCCGTCAGGGGCGCGGTGAGCGGGGCGGGCTCGGGGCTGAGGCGCACGGCGACCACATACGCGATGGTCGCGGCCGCGGTCGAACGGACCGCCTGGACGGCCTCGGGCACCTGCCGCAGTTTCACGATCCGGGCGCTGACCCTCGCCCATGTCTCACGCACATCTCGCATCCCTATGGCTCTTCCCGCTCCACCTGGGCATCGAACGTACAGATGGGAAGCGTCACCGTGTGCGGAGAGCGGGAGCGGGCCGGGTCCCGCCCCGGCTCAGGCTTCCAGCTTGTCCAGGAAGGCCGAGAGGTTGCCGGTCATCCGGGCGAGCTGCTGCTCCACGGTGAGGCTCTCCTCGAAGCGGGCCCCGCCTCCGGGCGACTTCCTGCCGCGTATGTACAGGGGGCAGGCGAGGTCCGTGCACATATAGATCCCGACCGAGTTCCCCTCGCGTCCCGCCGTGCCCGCCTTGCGCGCGGTCATCAGGGAGACGCCGTTGCCCGGGTGGGTGGTCAGACAGAGCGAGCACATGCTCCGGTGCAGAAAGCCGCGCTGAGAGGACGGGAAGCGCAGGGTGACGCCCACCGGCCCGCCCGCCCGCTCAACGACCAGATAGCTGCGGTCCGGCGCCCCGGGGTCCCGCCAGCCCAGGAAGTCCAGGTCGTCCCAGGGGCGTTCGTCCAGGTCACGCGGGATCGCCAGCCGCTTGGCCTCGCCCTTGGAGCAGTTGATGAAGGAAGAGCGGATGTCCTGCTCGGTGAGCGGTCTCATGGGGAGTCCTTCTGCGGTACGGCGCCGGAACCGGGAGCCACGGAGAAACCTAAGGCTTATAGGTTTCAACCTAAGGTAGCAAGGTGGATCCGGCGGGCACCACTGAATTTCCGCGGCACTCCGGGGCTCCGCGCGGGACGGACCGGTGGCGGATCGGTGGCGGGCCGGTGGGCGGGTCGATGGGCGGGTCGATGGGCGGGCCGGGCGGCGGACATGCTCCCCGCCCGGCAGCTTCGGGCCCCTGCTCGGGGCCCGAAGCTACGTACACGCGCTCACGTTTCCTCGCTCCCGGCTCTGGTGAGGTCGGCCACCGCCGGCGGCCACGCCCCGGGAACGAGCACGCCCAGCGCATAGGCGCGCGCCACCAGTTCCGTACGGTTCGACGCGCCCCAGCGCTCGGACAGGCGCCGCAGATGGTAGGTCACCCCGTCGGTGGTGAGTCCGGTCTCCCGCGCGGCCCGGGCGGTGGTCGCGCCTCCCGCCAGCAGCGCCAGGATCCGGGCCTCGGCGGGGCTCGCCGAGAGGGAGCCGGGCGGCGCCCCCGGCGCGGAACACTCGCCCAGCACCCGCACCTGGACCAGCAGCGTGGTGGTGGCCTCGGCGGAGTCGCTCACCGGATCCGCGGTCAGCTCCCCCCGCCTCGGCACACCGCCGGGCCCGTCCCAGCGCACCGAGACCGGATAGCGGGAGCGGTGCCGCAGCCGCAGCGCGTGGGCGATCCGCTCGATCTGGGTGGGTTCCTGCGGCCGGAACAGATCCAGCACGTTGCGCCCCCGCAGACTGCCGGGCGTGGCCCCCCACTCGGCCGCCATCGCCGGATTGGCCAGCACCACCGCCCCGTGGACATCGCACACCGCGACCGGCATCGGAATCCGGTCGAAGAGTTTCAGGGCCCGGTTCCGCCACACCACGTCGGGCGCCTGCTCCGGCTCCATCCTGCACCCCTTCCAGCTCGTCCGGGCAACGATAGACGCCCAGGTCCGGGCCCTCGACGGGGCGGACGGCGCCCTCATCCAGGAACGGTCGCCCCTGGCCGCCGGGGCCCGTGGCGGCCCCTGGATCCCGGTGCGGCCGGGGGGCCGTTGTCGGACCCCCTCTCTAGGGTGACCCCATGGACACCACGGACGCCATGAACGCCGGGCAGGTGCGGCTGGAGCCCTGGGCCGAGGGCGACTTCTGGCTGCTGGAGCGGACGAACAGCCCCGAGATGACCGGGCACCTGGGCGGGCCCGAGACGGAGGAGCAACTCGTGGCGCGCCACGCGCGCTATCTCGCCGTGGCCCCCGGGCGGATGTACCGGGTCACGCTGTCCGGCACGGGCGAGACGGTGGGGTCGATCGGCTTCTGGGAGCGGTCCTGGCGGGACGCGACCGTATGGGAGACCGGGTGGGGGATCCTGCCCGAGTTCCAGCGGCGGGGCCTTGCCGTACGGGCCGCGCGGGCGGTCGTCGAGGCGGCCCGCGCCACCCGTGCGCACCGGTATCTGCACGCCTTCCCGGGCGTCGGCCATGCCGCGTCCAACGCGGTCTGCCGCGGGGCGGGCTTCGAGCTGCTGGGGCAGGCCGACTTCGAGTACCCGAAGGGCCGGTGGATGACCTCCAACGACTGGCGCCTGGACCTCGGCCCGGTCGGGGGGACGGAGCCCCCGGGCCGTCCGCGGTGACCCACCGGAGCGCGGGCGGCCCCGCCCGCGCCCGTAGGCCGTCCGTCAGGCGTTCTCCTCCGGCACGCCCGCCTGCGCCCGCGCCTCGGTCTCGACGTCGCTGCGGGTCCTGCCGTGCTCCTTCGCGTACGCGCTGATCGCGATCTGGAGATCACGGTCGAGGTCCCGCCAGGCGCGCAGCGCCGTCTCGTACAGATCGGACTGCCGCTTGCTCCACGGTGCCGCGGTGGGGGGTCCGTACATCTCGCGCAGACCGGCCGCCTTCGTCTCCGCCTCGCTCGCCGCCCGCTGCATCTCCACGATCTCTTCAAAGGTCTTCGCCACGGCCCCGGATCCTAGGCGGGCCTGCGGAAACCCGGTTCCACGACCCGCGCGGCAGGCGCGGAGATCGACCGGTCGGCCCTGGCGCACCGGCCAGGGCCGCGCCCGCCCGGGCCGCCGTCCCCGCCTGTTCCGGCCCCTTGCGCGCCCCGCCCGGCTTGGCAAGGGGTACCGCGCGGATTCCACTGCATATTCGTGTAGTGTCGGGCCGCGGACCGGCCGCAGCGCGGGCCCACGCTGGGAGCAGCAGTCCCGTACGGCGAAAGGAAGTTGTCGCCCATGGCCCCCACCCCGCTCCCGCACACCCCCCGCACCGAGCACGGCCTCCCGGTGGTCGATGTCTCCGGCGACGGCCCGCGGCGCGACCCCATCCAGCAGAGCATGGAGCTGATGCGCCGGCACGGCCCGGTGTTCGTCCGTCGGCTGCACGGGCTGGACACCCTGTTCGTGGGCGATCCCGGCCTGGTCGCCGACCTCGCCGACGAGACCCGCTTCGCCAAGTCCGTCGGGCCCGCCCTGGAGAACGTCCGCGAACTCACCGCGGACGGCCTCTTCACGGCGTACAACGACGAACCCAACTGGGCCAGGGCCCACGACATCCTGATGCCCGCCTTCGCCCTCGGGTCGATGCGCGCCTACCACCCCGTGATGGTGCGGGTCGCCCGCCGCCTCGTGGAGTGCTGGGACCGCGCGGCCCGGGAGGGCCGTGCGGTGAACGTCGCCGACGACATGACGCGCATGACCCTGGACACCATCGGGCTCGCCGGGTTCGGCTACGACTTCGGCTCCTTCACCCGGGACGAACCGCACCCCTTCGTCGCCTCGATGGTCCGCTGCCTGGAGTGGAGCATGACCCGGCTGGGCCGGACCCCGGGCGAGGACACCGCCGACGAGGACGCGGCCTTCCGCGCGGACGCCGCGTATCTCGCGGAGGTCGTCGACGAGGTGATCTCCGCACGGGTGGCGGACGGGGGAGGGGCCGACGCCGACGACCTGCTGGGTCTGATGCTCACCGCCCGGCACCCCGCCGACGGCACCGCCCTCGACACCGCGAACATCCGCCACCAGGTGATCACGTTCCTGATCGCCGGGCACGAGACCACCTCCGGCGCGATGTCCTTCGCCCTCCACTACCTGGTCAAGAACCCCGCCGTGCTGCATCTCGTCCAGCGGGAGGCCGACGCGCTGTGGGGCGACACCCCCGACCCCGCACCCGCCTACGAGGAGGTCGGCAGGCTCTCCTACACCCGGCAGGTGCTCAACGAGGCACTCCGGCTGTGGCCGACCGCCGCCGCGTTCGGCCGCCAGGCCCGCGAGGACACCCTGCTCGGCGGCCGCATCCCGCTGCGCGCCGGACAGTCCGCCATCGTGCTCACCCCGATGCTGCACCGGCAGCCGCTGTGGGGCGACAACCCCGAGCTGTTCGACCCCTCCCGCTTCACCCCCGAGGCGGAGGCGGCTCGCTCGCCGCACGCCTTCAAGCCCTTCGGCACCGGTGAACGCGCCTGCATCGGGCGGCAGTTCGCGCTGCACGAGGCGACCATGCTGCTGGCGATGCTGGTCCACCGCTACCGGCTCCACGACCATGCCGACTACCGGCTCACGATCAAGGAGACCCTCACCCTCAAGCCCGAGGGCTTCACCCTCACCCTGTCCCCGCGCACCGCCGCGGACCGGGAGCACGAGCCCCTGCCCGGCGCCCTCCCGGCCGCCGCGGAAGCCCCGGCCGACACCGCCCTGCCCGCCCGGGTGCGGCCCGGCACCCGCGCCCTCTTCCTGCACGGCAGCAACTACGGCACCTGCCGCTCCTTCGCCGCGCAACTCGCCGACGAGGCAGCCGCACTGGGCTGCGACACGGAGGTCGCGCCCCTGGACGCCTACGCCGACGGGCTCCCCGCCGACCGCCCCGTCGTGATCACCGCCGCGTCCTACAACGGGCAGCCCACCGACGACGCCACCGCCTTCGCCGCCTGGCTGTCCGAGGACTCCTCGACCGCGGCCGACGTCACCTACGCGGTCCTCGGCGTCGGCGACCGCAACTGGGCCGCCACCTACCAGCACGTCCCGGCCCGGATCGACGAGCGCCTGGCCCGGCTCGGCGGCACCCGTCTGCTGGAGCGCACCGCGGCCGACGCCTCCGGAGACCTCGGCGGCTCCGTGCGCGCCTTCACCGCACGGCTGCGCACCGCCCTCCTGGAGCGCTACGGCGACCCCGACGCCACCACCGGCCCCGAGGAGGAACCCGCCCACGCCTATGAGGTCCGGGTCCTCACCGGCGGGCCCCTCGACGCGCTCGCCGAGCAGCACGGCCTGGTCCCGATGACCGTCACCGACGCCCATGACCTCACCGCCCCCGGCCATCCGCGCCTCAAGCGGTTCGTGCGCCTCGCGCTGCCCGCGGGGACGTCCTACCGGACCGGCGACCACGTCACCGTGCTCCCCGTCAACGACAAGGCACTCGTGGAGCGGGCGGCCGAAGCGCTCGGGGTGGACCCGGACACCGTGCTGGACATCCGCGCGGCCCGCCCACGCCGGGGCGGCCTGGCCGTCGACCGCCCCTTGACGGTACGTCAACTACTCTCACATCACGTCGAGTTGCAGCAGCGCCCCACGCCGGACCAGCTGGCGCTGCTGGCCGCCGCCAACCCCTGCCCGCCCGAACGTGCCCACCTGGCCGCCCTCACCGACGACCCGCGCACCCTGGTCGAGATCGTCGAGGCCCATCCCGCGCTGCGCGGCGCCCTGGACTGGCCGACGCTGCTCGATCTGTTCACCCCGCTGCGCCCGCGGCACTACTCGGTGTCCTCGTCCCCGGCGGCCGACCCCGGTCATGTGGACCTCATGGTGTCCCTGCTCCAGGCCCCGGCCCGGTCCGGCAACGGCACCTACCGGGGTGTCGGCTCCGGTCATCTCGCGGCGGTCCAGCGCGGCGACACCGTCCTGGCGCGCGTCCAGCCCTGCCGGGACGCCTTCCGGGTGGACCACTCGGCCCCGGCCATCATGATCGCCGCGGGTACCGGACTCGCCCCCTTCCGCGGCGCCGTCGCGGACCGGGTGCAGGCGCTGAACAAGGGTGCCCGACTCCCCTCCGCCCTCTGCTACTTCGGCTGCGACGCGCCGGACGCGGACTTCCTGCACGCCGAGGAGCTGCGGGCCGCCGAAGCCGTCGGCGCCGTCTCGCTGCGGCCCGCGTTCAGCGCGGCGCCCGTCGACGGTGTCTCCTTCGTACAGCACCGCATCGCCGCCGAGGCGGACGAGGTCTGGCGGCTGCTCGACGAGGGGGCCCGGGTCTATGTGTGCGGCGACGGCTCCCGTATGGCACCCGGTGTGCGGGAGGCGTTCCGGACGCTGTACGCCGAACGCGCCCCCGGCGAGGACTCCGGGCGCTGGCTCGACGAACTGGTCGCGGCGGGCCGTTACATCGAGGACGTGTACGCGGCCGGGTGACGCCCGCGCGCCCGGTGGGCGCCCCCACAGGGTCAGCTCTTAAATTAGGTCCTGATTTAAGATCGTGTCCTGGGCGCGCCCGCTGCACGGCGCGACGGTATCGTGCAGGCCGGGCAGGGCCGGAGGGAGTCAGCATGACGGGGCGGAACGGGCGCACGGTACGCGACCTGCGCCGGGGCAATCGCGCCGAGGTGCTGCGGCGGCTTTACTTCGACGGGCCGCTGAGCCGCTTCGAGCTGGGCCCGGCGACCGGCCTGAGTTCCGGCTCCATCAGCAATGTGGTCGCCGAACTGGTCGCGGACGGACTGGTGGAGGAGGCCGGCAGCGTCGACTCCGACGGCGGCCGCCCGCGCACCCTGCTGCGGGTGGCACCCGCCAGCGGGCACATGATCGGCGTCGACGTCGGCGAAACCCGGGTCCGGGTCGAGCTGTTCGACCTGGCCCTCACCGAACTCGCCCGCTCCGACAGGCCGTTGGAGCACCAGCGCTACGACGTCGAGACGGTCGTAGGGCATCTCCGTGACGGCATCGCGCAGGTGCTGGCCACGGCAGGTCTCGCTCCGGGACGGCTCCTGGGTGTCGGTATCGGTGTCCCCGGCATCGTGGCCCGCACCCCGGACCGGGGGGCCGTCGTGCACGGCCAGACCATCGGCTGGGACGCCGTGCCGTTGGAATCGCTGCTCCGCGACACGTGCGATCTCCCGGACACCGTCCCCTACTTCATCGACAACGGCGCCAGGACCCTCGGTCAGGCCGAGATGTGGTTCGGTGCCGGACGCGGCGCCCACAGCGCGGTCGTGGTCCTCTTCGGCTCCGGTGTCGGGGCCTGTCTGGTCACCGAGGAGGCGGGCAGCGGGCGGGCCGTGGAGTGGGGGCATCTGACGGTACGGGTGCGGGGCCGCCGCTGCCGGTGCGGCGCCCTCGGCTGCCTGGAGGCGTACGCGGGCGCGGAGGCGCTCATCGAGCGCTGGCGGGAACAGGGCGGCCGGCCGCCCGAGCACGCCGACGAGGAGAGGGCGCTGACCGCCCTGCTGGCCGCCGCCTATCCGCCCGAGGGCGGCACGGCCGACCCGGTGGCGCTCGCCGTCCTGGAGGAGACCGCCGAGTACCTGGGCGCGGGCCTGTCCGATCTGATCAACCTCTTCCAGCCCGAGCGGATCCTCATCGGCGGCTGGGCGGGGCTGCAACTCGGCTCGCGTTTCCTGTCGTCGGTGCGCCGCCACGCGAGGGCCTACGCCCTGCGGTATCCGGCCGATCGGGTCTCCATCGAGCTGGGCAGGCTCGGTCCGGACGCGGTCACGGTCGGGGCGGCCGTCCTGCCGCTCGCGGACTTCTTCGCCCGCGGCGGGCGGCGCGCCGAACCCGCCCACGAGGACCGGTTGCCCGCCTGGCAAACCGCGCTGGAGGAGCGGGCACCCCGCTGACCGGCGCCGCCGACCGGCAGTCCCGTTTCCGGCGGTGCCCGCCGGGGTACCCGGGCAGCGCCCGGCAAGGGGCCCGCGTTCCGTTCGAGGGTCCCCTCGGCCCGGCCGAACCACGCACGCCGAGCAAGGACGAGCAAGGAACGGAGTAGCGCCGTGACCGAAGAACGGCACGAGGGTCCCGGCGAGAAGCCCCGCCCCATCCCGCGGGACATGCCGGACCAGCAGGCCCGCCCCACCGACGACCCGTGGGACATCCGCACCCGGCGGGAGGAGCGCCCCCGGACCGGGGAGGAATCCGCCCGGACCGCGGACGACGTACCCGACACGGACGAGGCGGGCACCGGCAGGCGCGGCGCCGCCAACAGGGGCACGGTCCATCCCGAGCACCCCGCCCCGGACGAGCCCGCGGACTGATCCGAGCCCGCGGACGCCCAGGGCGAGCCCGCGGACCCCTCCGCGTGGAACGCGTCCGCCGTCCGCGCAGAGCCCGCGCAAGGAACCGTAGGAACCCGTGAAAAGAGCCCGCGAGGGGACCGGGGCCGGCCGTACACCGGCCGGCCCCGGGTCACGGATCCCCCGGGCCGCTCAGGCGCGCGCCGCGAAGGCGTCGACGCCGGTGAGTTCCGCGGACAGCGCCCACAGCCGGGCGGCCTGCTCCGGGTCCGTCGCCCACTCCTTGACGCCGCCGAGCCTGCCGTCCTCCGGCGCGGGCTCCGCGATGTCGCAGTCCTCGCAGTACACCCCGCCCATGCCGGTCAGCTGCGGGGAGGTCGCGGCCCACACCTGGGTCGCGGCGCCCTGCTCCGGGGTCTTGAAGGCGTCGGGGGCCACCAGCGCGCCGGTCTCGTCGACCCAGCCGCGCTCGACCATCTCCGCCCGGGTCAGGTGCCGCTGCAACGGAGTGAGGATCCCGCCGGGGTGCAGGGAGAAGGCGCGCACCCCGTGCTCCCGGCCGAGCCGGTCCAGCTCCACCGCGAACAGGGCGTTCGCCGTCTTGGCCTGCCCGTACGCCGCCCACTTGTCGTAGTCCCGCGTCCAGTGCGGGTCCTCCCAGCGGATCGGGGAGCGGTGGTGGCCCGCGGACGAGACGGACACGACCCGCGCGCCGCCCGGCTCGATGGCCGGCCACAGCCGGTTGACGAGCGCGTAGTGGCCCAGGTGGTTGGTGGCGAACTGAGCCTCCCAGCCGGGGCCCACCCGGGTCTCCGGACAGGCCATCACAGCGGCGTTGCCGATCACCAGGTCGAGGGTGCGGCCGGAGGCGAGGAAACGCTCGGCGAAGGCCCGTACGCTCTCCAGGTCGCCGAGGTCCAGCTCGTCCACCTCCACCCGGTCGAGGCCCGCGAGTGCGGCCTCGGCCGCGGCGCGGCGCCGGGCCGGGACGACGACCCGGGCGCCCGCCGAGGCCAGGGCCTTCGTGGTCTCCAGGCCGAGCCCGGAGTAGCCGCCGGTCACGAGCGCGATCCTGCCGGAGAGGTCGATGCCCTTCAGGACGTCCTGCGTGGTGCTCCGGGCGCCGAAGCCCGACCCGATTCTGTGCTGTGCAGTGCTCATGTTCCGCACGCTACGGATTGGAGCGCGCTCCAAGTCAACCCGGCGTCAACCCGGCCGGGCGCGGTGCCCACCGGGCCCCGGGGAAGAGAAGGGCCCCGACCGGATGGGGGGATCGCGGTCGGGGCCGTCTGTGGTGGGCGCGAACGGCGGTCGCCTCTCGGCGAGAGGCTCCACAGGGCTTCAGCCGGACGATCGTCCCTGTGGGCGTGAGATGAGGCCCGGGGACACAGTCCCGTTCGCTCCCACGAGTGGTTCAACGAGAAATTACCGGTTGGTGTTCCGGAAAAGTGGCCCGCCCGGAGTGATCTGCGTCACGCAGTCGTCGGTGCTGCCCCGCCCCGGTGTCCGTCACACCCGTGCGGGCACCGTCCGCTCCCGGGTCCAGGCCAGCAGTTCGTCCGCGCTCCAGGTGGTCACCACGCGCTCGGCGGGCACCCCGCACTCCTCGGCCCGGGCGCAGCCGTACGACTGCCAGTCGAGCTGACCCGGCGCATGCGCGTCGGTGTCGACCGAGAACAGCACCCCCGCCTCCACCGCCCGGCGCAGCAGCCGCCGCGGCGGGTCCAGCCGCTCGGGCCTGCTGTTGATCTCCACCGCCGTACCGGACTCGGCGCAGGCGGCGAACACCGCGTCCGCGTCGAACTCCGACTCGAGCCGCCCGCGTCCGGTGATCAGCCGCCCCGTGCAGTGCCCCAGCACATCGGCCCGCGGATTGCGGACGGCCGCGATCATCCGGCGGGTCATCGAGCGGGCGTCCATCCGCAGTTTGGAGTGCACCGACACCACCACGACGTCCAGCCGGTCCAGCAGCTCCGGCTCCTGGTCCA
Organism: Streptomyces sp. NPDC052040; assembly: GCF_044548405.1. NCBI lineage: Bacteria > Bacillati > Actinomycetota > Actinomycetes > Kitasatosporales > Streptomycetaceae > Streptomyces > Streptomyces sp. NPDC052040. The sequence continues at coordinate 31,072 of NZ_JBIUBV010000008.1, forward strand.
GCGCGCCGTCGTCGAGGATGTCGCACTCGATACCGGTGAGCAGCCGGAAGGGCGCCCACCGCTCGTTGAGCGAGGCGACCACGTCCAACTGCTCCCGCAGCCGCTCGGCGGACAGCCCGCGTGCGACGGTGAGCCGCGGCGAGTGGTCGGTGAGCACCGCCCACTCGTGGCCGAGCTGTGCGGCCGTCCGGCCCATCACCTCGATCGGGCTGCCGCCGTCCGACCAGTCGGAGTGCAGATGGCAGTCGCCGCGCAGCAGCGCCCGCAGCCGTTCGCCGCCCCGCACCGGCGGCTCCTCGCCCTCCTGCTCCAACTGCTCCAGATAGCCCGGGACCCGGCCGTCCAGCGCCTCCCGCACCACCTGGGCGGTCTTGGGGCCGATCCCGCGCAGCGACTGAAGCGTCCCGGCTGCCGCCCGCTCGGCGATCTCACCCTCGGGCAGTGCGTCGAGCACGGCGGCAGCGGTACGGAAGGCCTTGACCCGATACGTCGGCGCCCCGGCGCGCTCCAGCAGGAAGGCGATCCGCTCCAGCGCTGCGACGGGGCCCATCGGCACCTCCTCACCCCCCCAGCCTTGCCCACCCGGGTCCCGTGCGCACGGCGGCCACGCGCCGCGCGTACGGCGGAACCCTCGAAGGGCTGCGTCCGGGAGGGCGCTCTACGATCTATGCATGACCGAAATCGCGAGCCCCCACATCTCCCATCCGCGGATCATGGTGCTCGGCGTCCAGCCGGGCAACCCGCCGTTCCGGATCGTGGAGATCGACGGCCAGATGGTCGCCGAGGCGAGATCGCTCACCGATGTGCTGGCGGTCGCCGCCGAGGCCGGAATCCCGGTCCACGACCTCGACGACCCCGATGTGGTCCGGTGGGTGGGCGGCGACAAGCTGACCTGGACCCTGCACCGCCGCTAGCGGCGGGTCCCGCGCCGCCGCACGGCACCGGACCCGTCCGGTGCGTGAGGGCTTTCCGTGCGGGCGGGCACCCGCGCACCGCACCGGCGCCCGCCCCGGAGTCCGTCCCGGCTTCCGTCGTACGGCCCGCGAGGGTCAGCCGACCGTCCACTTCTGGTTGGCGTTGCCGGAGCAGGACCAGATCTGCAACCGGGTGCTGTTCGCCGGATTGTTGTCCGTGACGTCCAGGCACTTGTTCGCCTGGGGGTTCACGATGTCGTGGGCCGCGGTGACCGTCCACTTCTGGTTGGGGCCGCCGGTGCAGTCCCACAGCTGGACCTTGGAGCCGTCCGCCGTGCCGTTGCCCACCACGTCCAGGCACTTGCCGAGCGCCCGCAGGGTGCCGTCCGAGGCCACCGTCCACTTCTGGGCAGGCGTGCCGTTGCAGTCGTAGAGCTGGACCGGGGTGCCGTTGGCGGGGTTCGCGCCCGCCACATCCACGCACTTGCCCGCGAGTCCGGTGATCGCGGAGCCGGTGCCGCCGGGGCTGTCGCCCGTCGTCACGCTCACCGAGTCCACGACCAACTGCTGCGGGAAGGCCGTGGAGCCGTCGGGGTCGCCCGGCCAGTAACCGCCCACCGCGAGATTGAGGATGAGGAAGAACGGCTTGTTGAACACCCAGGTGTTGCCGCCCAGATCGGCCGGGGTGCGGCGCTGGTAGACCGTGCCGTCCACGGACCAGCTGATCGAGTCGGGGGCCCAGTCCACGGCGAAGGTGTGGAAGGCGTCCGCGAACGCCTGGCCGTTCGGCAGGGAGTAGGGGGCGCCGATCCCAGCCGATCCCGAGTAGCCGGGCCCGTGGATGGTGCCGTGGACGGTCCCGGGCTCGAAGCCGACGTTCTCCATCACGTCGATCTCACCGCTGCCGGGCCAGCCGACCTGGCCGATGTCATTGCCGAGCATCCAGAAGGCCGGCCACATGCCCTGCCCCCGCGGAATCTTCATCCGCGCCTCGACACGGCCGTACTGCGCGGTGAACCTCCCGGAGGTGTTCAGCCGGGCCGAGGTGTACTGGCAGGTGCCGTACCAGCACTGGTAGTTGGCCGGGTTCTCGCGCCGGGCCGTGATCACCAGATGTCCCTGGCCGTCCAGCGCCGCGTTCCTGTTGCCCGGCGTGTAGTACTCCCGCTCGTGGTTGCTGACGTTGTCGCCGGTCTCCGTCTGCCACTTGGCGGAGTCGGGGGCGGCACCGGCGGGACCGTCGAAGGTGTCGGAGAAGACGGTGGACTGTGCTGCCAGCGGGGCCTTCGCGGTTTGCGGGGCACCGTGGGCGGCGGGGGTGAAGACGGACGTGGCGAGCACCGCGGAGAGCGCGGCGAGGAGGCATCTGCGGAGCAGGCGTGGGGAGTCCATGGCGCTCCCTTTCCGTACGGCGGCCCGTCCACGGGCGGGCCGACTGGTGGGGGTGGGTGACGCGACCGGAGCTGACGGGGCGCACCCGTGGGGGAGTCGATTCAACTCTTGATTCAAGAGATGAACTAAGGGACCGTCAAGTACTTGGTACGGACCGGTGGTTGGAGGGCGGTGGTCGGCGGACGGTGGTCGGAGGAGCGGGCTCGCGGGCGGACATACGGAAGCGGAGGCGCGCCCGGAGCGCACCTCCGCCTCTCCACTCCCCGCGGTACTCCCTGCGGTCCGCTCAGTCCTTCTCGGCGCGCGGTGCCCGCGCGTGCACGGCCCGCCCCAGCCTCCGCCCGAGCAGCAGATAACCGATCAGCGCACCGGTCGTGTTGAGGATGACATCGTCGATGTCGAACGCGCGGCCGGTGATCAGCGCCCCCTGGGCCAGCTCGACCAGCAGCATCACCACCGCGGTGATGAGCCCCACCCGCAGCACACCCCGGGTGCCCGGCGCCAGCACCGGCAGCAGGACCCCGAACGGCACACCGAGCACGATGTTGCCGCCGATCTGCTTGACCGCGTCCCGGGTCGCGGGCTGGTCCAGATAGGCGCGCAGTGAACGCCCCGGGTGCAGATTGCTGTGGACCAGGGCCTGTGACGCGGGTGACGGCTCCAGCGTCATCCGGGCCAGTGCCGCGGCGAACGCGACCATCGCGACAAAGGCGAGGGTCATGACCAGCAGCCGGACGGGCAGCGGGAGCGGCCGCCGCTCCCGTCGTGCCTCAACCGTCCGGCGGCGACCGAATCTCACGGTGTGCGCGCCCAACGCCGTGCGTGCCATCCCACCCTCCCGACCGACAGCCTCTTCCTGGGTAGAGCCTGCTACCCCCGATGGGCCCGCTGATGCCGGGCCCCGGCCGTATGACACTCGGTACTCAGGTGCCGTAGGACACCTTCACGTCCTTGAAGCCGAGGGACTTCAGCAGACCGTCCAGCATGGTGGTGGTGTTCGTCTCGGCGCGGGAGGTCAGTTCGCTCTCCTTCGCGGCCTCGCCGATGTGCTGGACCGCCAGCTTCTGCACGGCACGTTCGCTGTTGGGGTTGTCCGAGAAGAGGTCGCCGAGACGGTCCAGCAGGCCCCGCTGCTTGGACACGGCGTAGGAGCGGTCGGCGTCGAGCGCGGGCTTGCCCAGCACCGCGTGCGGCAGCCGAAGGGCAGCGGACGTGCGGTCGCCGTTGACGGTTACGTCCTGTCGGCCCACCCGGCCGAGGTCGACATAGGCGTCGACGGTGCCCGCGCCCACGTACAGCGTGCGGGTCCCGCGGATCGCGGACGGCAGATACTTCGAGTCCTTCTCCAGGTCCACGACCACCTGGAAGTTGCCCGAGGCGGCCTCGTAACGGCTCATGTCCTGGATGGAGGTGAGGAGCGCGGGCCCCGAACGGTCGTGTGTGTCGAGGCCGAACAGGTCGCGCAGGCCGGGCAGTACGCTCAGCCGCAGCCCGGCGAAAAGCACCGCGAGCACCACCACGAGGGCGATGACCGCCTTGACCCAGCCCGGCATCCGCCGCTGGACGGTGGCCGGTTCGGGCCTCTGCTTCGTGGACGTCGTCATCTCGACAGTCCTCCCTTCTGCACGCCGGTTTCCCGCCACATGCCCTCTCGGAACACGGAGCGGCAGACTGCGGTCCCGGCGACTTCACATCACGCGGTGACGGCATGGGAACGCTGTGAATTCGTGGGGCGTTTGAACACTCGCGGGGCGAACTGCGTACTGGGTGGGGGGATTTCCGTCCCCGGCCAGCCCTGACGTGGAGGAGTACTCCCTTGAGACGCAATTCGCGCAGACGCCCCACCGGCGCACGGCGCGCGACCCTTGCCGCAGTCGCGCTGATCCTGGGCGGAGGAGGGCTGGTGGCCGTGAACGTCTACGCCTCGGCCAGTGAGGGCGGCTGGGGCGGCACCTCCGGACAGGGCGGCGACCAGACCCTGGCGGCGCGCACGGTCACTCTCGACTGCCCCGACATCGGCCAGCAGCTGACCGGGATACCCGGTGGCGCGAGACAGCGGGTCGACGGCGAACTGGCCGCCCTCGACCGGCAGATCACCCAGGCCTACGACCGCCTGGGCTCGACACGCCAGGAGCAGGCGAACGACGGGAGCTATGTCCAGAACGCGATCCTCGGACCGCTGAAGGACAAGCGCGCCGCGGTGATCGACCGGATCAAGGACGACTACCGCAGCTCCGGCGCCGCCGCCCCCGGCGCGATCGACGGCATGGCCCCCTGCACCGGGATCCCCGCCGACCAGGGCCAGCCCCCGGCCGACGGCCAGAGCGGAAGCGGCAAGAACGGTGCCGGGCAGAGCGCGGGCGGCCAGAACGGCAGCGGGCAGAACGGCAACGGCCAGAGCGGTCAGCAGCAGAGTCCCGCACCGGGGACCGCCGCCGGTCCCGTCGCCTCGGACTTCGAGGACATCCGGGCCGTGCAGCCGAACGCCGCCGCGCCCGCCCGGCAGGCCGGGGCCTCGACCGGTTCGTTCGAGACCAAGTGCGGTGTCAATGCCAACGGCGATCACAACACGGACAATGTGATCGTGGCGCCGGGCGTCAAGAACGGCGCCCACCATCTGCACGACTACGTCGGCAATCAGTCGAACGACGCCTTCGCCACCAACGACACCTTCGCCGCGGCCCAGACGAGCTGCGAGAACCAGCAGGACAAGTCGTCGTACTACTGGCCGGTGCTCCGGGTGCAGGACGGCACCCAGGACTTCGACCAGAACAACGACGGCGGCGGAAAGGAAGGCAACGTCGGCCGGATCCTGGTGGCCAAGCAGGCCCGGATCACCTTCGTCGGCAGCCCGACGGGCAAAGTCGTCGCGATGCCCCGGTTCCTGCGGATCATCACCGGTGACGCCAAGGCGTTCACCAACGGCCCGGCCAACGCCAACGCCCACTGGAGCTGCACGGGCTTCGAGGACCGCCAGCTGACCGACAAGTACCCGATCTGCCCCTCCGGCAGCAGCGTGGTGCGCACCTTCGCCTTCCAGAGCTGCTGGGACGGCCAGAACATCGACAGCGCCAACCACCGCACCCATGTGGCCTTCGCCGACGCGAGCGGCAACTGCCAGAACGGCTTCAAGGCGATCCCGCAGCTGACGATGCGTCTGGTCTACGACGTACCGCCGCCGGTGGTCGAGAACGGCCAGGTCAAGAACCCCTACGCGGTGGACGGCTTCCCCGAGCAGCTGCACAAGGCGATCACCGACCACGACGACTTCATCAACGTCATGACCGACGGGCTGATGGGCCAGGTGGTCGACTGCATCAACAGTGGCCACCGGTGCGGCGGCGACGCGGGCGACCCGTCGCAGGGCACCTCGTCACCGTCTCCCGCCCCGACCTCCGGCGGCACCTCCGGTTCGGGCCAGGGCTCCTCGTCCGGCGGGGACACGGCCACCGCCCCGGCCACCCCGCCCACCGGCGAGCCGGGTGCCGGTGCGGGCTCTTCGACGGGCGGCGGGTCGGACCAGAACTCCGGGTCGGGTGCTTCCGGCGGCGGTGACCAGGGTTCGGGATCCGCGACCGGCGACAACTCCGCCTCCGACGGCGGCCACACGGCACCGCCGACGTCCGCTGCGACGGAGGCTTCCGGCAACAGCAACAGCAACAGCAACAGCAACAGCAACAGCAACAACAGCAAGGGCAGCGGCACCGGCTCGGGCGGCGGCAGCGGTGCCGCGCCGAGGGTGTTCGCGTCGTCCTCCCCGGCGCGCGGTGACTCCTCCGCCGCGCCCGCGAGCGGCTCGGACGGCAGTGGCAGCGGGACCGGTGCCGCGCAGCCCGCGGCACCGTCCGCAGCGGGCGCTGCCGCTCCGGCCACCGTGCCCCAGGTGCCGCAGCCCCAGGCCCAGGCGGCCACCGGCGGACTGGCCGAGACCGGCGCCCATCTGTGGCCGGCCGCGGCCGGATCGGTCCTGGTGATCGCGGGCCTGGTACTGCTGCGCCGCAGGGGACGCAGGTCCTTCTGATCCCACCCGCGCCCACCCATGGAGGCGGCGGACCTGCCCGGCAGGTCCGCCGCCTCCATGCGTTGGGACTCGTCGGGTCCCGCCAGCACCCCGTCGGGACGGTGTCGAGCCCGGCGGCCGGAGTGCGACCGTCCGTCAGTCCATCACCAGCACCAGCTTGCCCGTGGTCCGGCCCGCGTCGCCGATCTCATGCGCCTTGGCCGCCTCGGCCAGCGGGAAGGCCCCGGCGATCGTCGGCCGCAGCTTGCCCTCCTCGACAAGACGGGCCACGGCCGTCATCCCGTGGTGGTCGGCGTCGACCAGCATCTCGGTGGCGCGGACCCCGAGCTTCTCGGCCTCCAGGGGAAGTTCCTTCGATCCCCGCGGCAGGATGGTGACCAGGATGCCGCCCGGGCGCAGCACGCTCAGCGAACGCCGGGTGTAGTCGCCGCCGACCGTGTCCAGGACCACATCCACGTCCCGTACCGCCTCGGTGAAGTCCGTCTCCCGGTAGTCGATCACCTCGTCCGCGCCGAGTCCGCGCACAAAGTCGTGCTTGCCCGCGCTGGCCGTTCCGATGACATACGCGCCCCGCGCCTTGGCGATCTGCACCGCCGCATGCCCGACCCCGCCCGCGGCCGCGTGGATCAGCACCCGCTGGCCCGGCTGGAGGTCCGCCGTGTCCACCAGGGCCTGCCAGGAGGTCAGCGAGACCAGCGGCAGGGCACCGGCCTGGGTGTGGTCGATCACCGACGGCTTGCGGGTGAGGGCATGGGCCGGGACGGTCACGTACTCGGCGTGCGACCCGTGGCCGAAGGGGTACGGCAGCATCCCGAAGACCTCGTCACCGGCCTTGAAGAGGGCGACTCCGATGCCGGTCTCCTCGATCACGCCGGAGAGGTCCCAGCCGAGGACGAACGGCGGCTTGCCGAGGAAACCGCCGTTGGCGCGGTGCTTCCAGTCGGTCGGGTTGAGTCCGGCCGCGTGTACGCGGACCAGTACCTCGTTGGGTCGCGGGGAGGGGCGCTCCAGCCGTACTTCCTGAAGGACCTCGGGACCGCCGAGGACGTCCTGACGAATGGCGCGCATGGTGTTCTCTGTGCTCATGCCGTCCAGCCTGCCGTGATCCGGACGACGAGGAAATGGCATGATGGCCATCCTTCGATAAGATCGTGCCATGCGGCATACGGAACGGATCGTGGTCCTGGCGCTGGACGGCGTCTATCCCTTCGAGCTGGGCATCCCCAGCCGGATCTTCGGCGCGGCCGAGGGCCGGTACGAGGTGCTGACCTGTTCGGTGGACGGACGGCCGGTGCGCAGCAACGCGGACTTCTCCATCGCCGTGGAGCACGGAGCGGAGATCCTGGCCACGGCCGACACGGTGGTGGTCGCCTCCGTCACGCCCTCCGCCCTGACCCCGGAGCTTCCCGAGGAGGTCGCGGCCGCCCTCGGGTACATCCGTCCCGACGCCCGGATCGTCTCCATCTGCACGGCAGCCTTCGTCCTCGCGGCGGCCGGACTGCTCGACGGGCGGAAGGCGACCACCCACTGGCAGGTCGTCGACCAGTTCCGCGAGATGTTCCCGCAGGTGGAACTCGACCCCGATGTCCTCTTCGTCGACGACGGGCGGGTGCTCACCTCCGCCGGGGCAGCCTCCGGGGTCGATGTCTGTCTGCACATCGTGCGCTCGGACCACGGCAGCGAGGTGGCCAATGCGGTGGCCCGCCGGTGTGTGGTGCCGCCGTTCCGGGACGGCGGCCAGGCGCAGTACATCGAGCAGCCCGTCCCCCCGCGCGGAGCGGCGGGCACCGCCGGTGCCCGCGCCTGGGCCCTCGAACACCTCGATGAGTCCCTGGCGCTGGCCGATCTCGCCCGCCACGCCGGGATGAGCCTGCGCACCTTCGCCCGCCGCTTCCAGGAGGAGGTGGGCATGAGCCCGGGCCGCTGGCTCATTCAGCAGCGGGTCGTCCGTGCCCGTCATCTGCTGGAGTCCACCGATCTGTCGGTGGACCAGATCGCGGGCGAGGTCGGTTTCGCCACCGGCGCCTCGCTGCGGCAGCATCTGCACGCGGCGATCGGTGTGACACCGGTGGCCTACCGGCGCACCTTCCAGGCGGCCCACTGACGCAGGAGTCCGGTCACCGGCTGCGGTGCAGGGCGACCAGCAACTGCCAGCACTGGTCGGCGATCTGACGTGGTGTCGCCTCGATGAGACCGTGCAGCCAGTCCGCCAGTACGCCGGCGAAGGCCGCGGCCACGGCGGACGCCACCAGGGGCGCGTCCGCCGCGCCCGCGAGTTCCCGTTCCGCGAGGCTGCGGGCGCGCAGGTCCCGGTGCAGGACCCGGCCGAGCGGTCCGCCGCCGCCCGGGGTGAGCAGCGCCCGGTAGAGCGCGGTGTGCGGGGCGAGCCCGGTGAAGAAGTCGTGCAGCGCCGCCGGGGCGTGCACCGGGTCCGGAGTGCCGCGCCAGGCGTGCAGCGCGTCCACCGCCGCGCGTACGACATCGGCGCAGGCGTCGACCGCCAGCGCCTCCAGATCCGCGTAGTGCACATAGAAGGTGGCGCGCCCGACCCCCGCACGGCGCACCAGTGCCGCGACGCCGATCTCCTCCAGGGGGCGTTCGGCGCACTCGCGCAGCAGGGCCTCCCGCAGCCGGGCACGGGTGCGGGAGGCCCGGGGGTCCGCCGCCTCCGCGGTCATCGCGCCACCAGTACGGCGGCCAGGGCGAGTGCGCCGGGCAGCGCCTGGGCGACCAGGATCCGCCGGTTGGCGGTGGCCGCCCCGTAGAGGCCCGCGATCACCACGCAGACCAGGAAGAAGACACGCACCCGGAAGCCGGTCGGATCGGCGGCGAGCAGCCCCCACACCAGACCGGCCGCCAGAAATCCGTTGTACAGCCCCTGGTTGGCGGCCAGCGGCGCGGTGGCGCGGGCCATCTCGGGCGACAGCCCGTGCAGTCCCCGGCCCGGCTTGCGTTCCCAGAGGAACATCTCCAGCACCAGGATGTACGCATGGAGCAGGGCCACCAGCCCCACCAGCACTTTCGCCGCAATCTCCATCATCGGTCGGCCCACCCCTGAGACATGTGAGAACCCCTGAACCTGGACAGGTGTCCACTATAACTGGACAGGTGTCTCGGAAGTCCACCGCATGGATCGATCGGCTAGGCGTCCGGTGCCGCGAAGACACGTTCGCCTCCGACATAGGTCAGCGCCACGCCCGTGCCGCCGATCGCCTCGGGCGGGCCCGCGTAGGGGTCGCGGTCGAGTACCACCAGGTCCGCCAGGGTCCCGGGGCGTACCGCGCCGGTCTCGTCGAGGTGGTTCGCGTACGCCGATCCCGCCGTGTACGCCGTCAGGGCCGCCGTGAGGCCGATGCGCTCCGCGGGCAGGAACACCGGCCCGGTGCCGCCCGGCAGGACCCGGTTCACCGCGACATGGATCCCCTCCAGCGGATCGGGGCTGCTGACCGGCCAGTCGCTGCCTGCCGCGAGCATCGCCCCGGACCGCAGCAGCGCGCCGAACGGATACTGCCGGGCGGCCCGTTCGGGTCCGAGGAAGGGGATGGTCAGCTCGTCCATCTGCGGCTCGTGGGCGGCCCACAACGGCTGGATGTTCGCTGTTGCGCCGAGCCGGGCGAAGCGGGGGACGTCGTCCGGGTGCACGATCTGGAGATGGGCCAGCTGCGGCCGGGTGTCGCTCGGCCCGTTGGTGCGGCGGGCCGCCGCCACGGCGTCCAGCGCGTCGCGCACCGCACGGTCGCCCAGTGCGTGGAAGTGGCACTGGAAGCCGAGCGCGTCCAGCTCGGTCACCTGGGACGGAAGGGCGGCCGGGTCCAGGAAGCTGGTGCCGTGGGACCCGGTGGGGCAGCCGCACCGGTCGAGGTACGGGTCCAGCAGCGCTGCCGTACCGGTCTCGGCGATCCCGTCCAGCATCAGCTTGACGCTGCCCGCCCGGAACCGGCCCCGGCTCAACGCCGCACGGCACTCCACGAGTTCGGGGATCTGCTCGGCGCCGCGCTCGCGGTCCCACCACAGGGCGCCCACCACCCGCGCGGTCAGCGAACCGTCGCGGGCCGCCGTCAGATACGCGTCCGACGGATCGTCCATCCCCAGGAACTCCCCGACCAGCGCGTCCTGCCAGGCCGTGACACCCAGCGCGTGCAGATGGCGCTGGGCGTGCAGCAGCGCGGCGAGCCGGTCGGCGGCCGTGGCCGCGGGCGCGAGCCGGCCGACCCGGTGCATGGCTCCCTCCTGGAGCATGCCCGTGGGCTCCCCGGAGGCGTCGCGCTCGAAGCGTCCGTCCGCCGGGTCGGGGGTGTCCCGGGTGATGCCCGCGAGCCGGAGGGCCCGGCTGTTCACCCAGGCACCGTGATGGTCACGATTGGGCAGATAGACCGGCCGGTCCGGGACCACCGCGTCCAGCAGCTCCTTCGTCGGCGCCCCGCCCTCGAAGGCCTCCAGGGACCAGCCGCCACCGGTGATCCACTCCCGCTCCGGGTGCGCCTGTGCGTAGGCGCGGACGACGGCGAGGGTCGCCTCGGCGGTCCGGGCGCCGGTCAGATCGCACTGGGCGAGTTCGAGTCCGGCGGCGATCGGGTGGACATGCGCGTCCTGGAAGCCCGGCAGCAGCAGCCGACCCGCCAGGGGGACCACCTCGGTCCGCGGACCGGCCAGTTCGCGGGCCGCGCCGTCGCCGACAGCGGTGATCCGGTCACCCACGACCGCGACCGAGGTGGTGCGGGGACCGTCCGGGGTGAGGACGGGACCGCCGGTGAAGAGGAGATCGGCCTGCATGGTGTTCCGTTCGGTCAAGGGTGCCAAGAGGGTTGCGCGAGAGCCGATGTGATGATGCGTCAGAGGAGCTCCGAATGTGGGAACGGGCCGACTGAACGCGGGTGAGGGGGATATCCGGAGAGGGATGCGGGCGGGGTGCCGCCCGCCCCGGACGCGTACGGAGGAAGCATGTCAGCGATAGTGGCGGGCGTCGTGGTCCTGGACTGCGCCGAGCCCGAGAAGCTCGCCGTCTTCTACAAGGAACTGCTCGACGCCGAGGAGACCGACGCCACCGCCAACCGGGTGGAGATCCGCAGCCCGGACGGGATGCGGATGGCGTTCCGCCGCGACACCAACGCCACCCCGCCGAGCTGGCCCCGCCCCGAGAACTCCCTCCAGGCCCATCTGGACTTCCTGGTGGACGACCTCGACGACGCCGAGCGGGCGGTGGTCGCACTGGGCGGCCGCCCGCTGGAGGCCAAGGACGCGGCGGGGCCGTTCGAGGAGCGCGGCTACTCCGATCCCGCCGGGCACTCCTTCACCCTGCGCCTGACGAGGGGTACGGCACCGAAGCAGGGCTGACACCGCGCACGGCCGGGCGGCGGCACGGGAGCCCTCAGTCCCGGCCGCCCTTGGCCGTCGCGGGCCAGACACCCGTGGACCGCTCGATCGCCTTCGCCCCGGCGCGGTCCGCCGCGCTGCGGGCCACCGCGAACAACGCGCCCTGGACGGCGGCGGCGAGCAGGATCTCGCCCCAGCCGCGGTCCTGGTCCAGCGCGTCGGGCGCGTCGTCCTCGTGGCGGAACGCCTTCCACGCCTTGCGGAAGGCGACCCCCGCCAGGGCGCCGCTCGCCCAGCCGAAGGCGAACCCCACCGGCTTGTAGACCAGCGGAAGCTTGGCCTTCCCCTTCGTGCCCTTGGCCACGTCCTTCTCCTTTACGACGTTGACGACCTGTACGACCTGTGTTGCTGATGAGCTGCCTTGCGTCGTGCCCCGTGGCCGCCGTCCCGAACCTCCTCGGGGCCGCCCGGCGGGAGATCTCGGGGCCGCCCGGGGGAGACGGGGGAGGGCCTCCTCGCCCGTCCGCACCGGCCCCTCCTCACACGGGCGTTCACCGCAGGGGAGTTGCGTTCCCCGTTGCGCGTCCCGGTATTGCGTCCCGGCACCGTGTGAGATTCCCGGCCGGGGGCAGTCGGGCGGGGTGAGCGGGACATCTTCCAACGCGGACAACACCACCAACGCGGACAGCACGACGCGCGTCACGGTGCTCGTGGCACTCGGTGCGAATCTGGTGATCGCCGTGGCCAAGGCCGTCGGCGGCCTCTTCGCGGGCTCGCCCGCTCTGCTGTCGGAGGCCGCGCACTCCGTGGCCGACAGCTTCAACGAGATCTTCCTGCTGGCCGCCCTGCGCCGCAGCCGCCGCCCGGCCGACCGCCGCCACCCTTTCGGCTACGGAAAGGAGCGGTTCTTCTGGTCGCTGCTCGCGGCCGTCGGCATCTTTGTGATGGGCGGCTGCTTCTCCGTCTTCCAGGGGCTGGAGGCCCTCAAGGGCGGCGCGAAGGAGTCCCACAGCGGCTATGTGGCGGGGCTCGTCGTGCTCGGGGTCGCGCTGGTGTCCGAGGGCGCCTCGCTGCTGCGGGCCGTGCACCAGGTGCGTCGGCAGGGCACGGCGGCGCAAGGACTGCGTGACCCCGCACTGCGCACGGTGCTCGCCGAGGACAGCACGGCGGTGCTCGGTGTGCTGCTCGCGATCGCCGGTATGACGCTGCACATGGTCACCGGGAACGTCGTCTGGGAGGCCTCCGCCTCCCTCGCCATCGGAGTGCTCCTCGTCTACGTCGCCTACCGGCTCGGCCGGGACGCCCGCGACCAGCTGATCGGCCGGGCGGCCGATCCGGAGCTGAGCGACCGGATCCACGCACTGCTGGACGCACAGCCCGAGATCGACAGTGTGGAGGCGCTGCTCACCATGCAGCTCGGCCTGGGATCGATCCTGGTGGCCGCGCGCGTCGACCTGGTCCCCGGGATGGACAGCGAGGAGGTCGAGGACGCCGCGATCCGGATCAAGCGTTCGATAACGCATACCGTCCCGGAGGCCGACCGGATCTTCCTCGACATCACGGACGCCGAGACCCAGGAGGCCGAGCGGCAGGCCGACGGCACGGCGGGCTCCGCCGTGGCGGAGGGGCGCGGCGGGGCCTGACGGGCGCCGGGCCGGTCCCTGAACCCACCGGGGCCCCCGAGTCGACCGGGTGGAATCAGTGGGCGGAGGTCTCGGCGCTCTCCCTGCCTGGTTCCACGCGGTGAGCGACTTCAGGAAGAACCGGGGTGCGTCGGCGAGCGAACGGACCTCCAGACGGGAGGCCATCACGACGGCCTCGCCGTCCGGAGGGGGAGTGCTGACGGTGATCCAGCGGTGTGCGGGCACGGCGCGGCCTTCTTCCGGGAGGCGGGAGGCTCGATTGGATACCTCCACTGTCCAATTAGACAGTGGAGGTATCCAATGACCGGAGTGGAGCCGTCCCGATGCGCCTGTCCGAACTGAGCCGCCGCAGCGGTGTCTCCGTCACCACGATCAAGTACTACCTGCGCGAGGGGCTGCTCCCGCCGGGCCGTCAACTGTCCGCGACCCAGGCCGAGTACGACGACGGCCATCTGCGACGGCTGCGCCTGGTGCGGGCGCTCACCGGCCTGCGCGGGCTGTCCGTCAGCACCACCCGGGACCTGCTGGGCGCACTGGAGGAGCACACCGGCGACCTCCATCTGCTGCTCGGCCTGTCCCTGGGCTCGGTCGGACCGGCCGGGGGGACCGGTGGCGACGCCCCGGAGGGCTCCCCGGAGCGGGCCGAAGTCGACGCGCTCGTGGAGGAGTTGGGCTGGGCGGTGCATGCAGCGGCACCGGCGAGGGTTGCCCTCGCCGAGACCCTGGCCGCACTACGCGCGCTCGGCGCCCCGCTCGACCGGGAGACCCTGCTGCCGTATGCCCGTCTGGCGGAGCGCACCGCGGTGCTCGACCTCGGCCAACTCGACGGAATCGACGACTCCATGGAGGTCATGGAGCGCGCACTGCTGCTGACCGTACTGCTGGAGCCCGCCCTGCTCGCCCTGCGGCGCCTGGCCCAGGAGAACGAGTCGGCCCGCCGCCACGCCGACGGCTGACCGGACGCCGGGCCCCCGGGGCGAGAACCGAGCAAGCCCGGCCGCCCCCGTATGTCCGCCGCCCCACCGCCGTAGGCCCGGCTCCGCCCCACCGCGGACACCCGCCGACTACCGTCCGTGCCCCCGTACGACCACACCGCACCCCGCGCCCGTCCGCCCGCCCCGCGCCCACCCGCCGCGCCCCCCGCGCGATCACCGTTCCCGTACCGCCCGCCGGGTTGAGGCAATGTCCGGCAGGGATCATTCTGGACGCTATGGAGGTAGTCGCCGCTGCGGCGACCGTCGATGCCCGGGGCACGGTGACGGGATGGAGCGAGGGTGCCCGACGTCTGACGGGATACCCGGCCGAGGAGGTCGTGGGACGCGCGGCGCAGGAACTGCTCGCCGACCACGCGCCCCCGCCCGGACCCGGCACCGTCGTCCTGCGGCACCGGGACGGTCATCCCCTCACGCTGCACGTCAGCGCGTACCCCCTGATGGGCCGCGACGGCGAGCCGCAGGGCTATGCGGTGACCACGGTGCCCGACCCGGCCGAGTCGGCGGTGGTGGCCCAGGCCTTCAAGCAGGCACCGGTCGCGCTCTCCGTCTACGACACCCAGCTGCGCTATCTGCACGCCAACGACCGGGCCGCCACGCTCCTGGAGATCGACGGTGCCGCACTGGTGGGGCGGCGCTTCGTCGACACCCTGTCCGAGGACGACGAATCCGGCCACCGCTTCCACCGCTATCTGCGCCAGGTCGCCGAGACCGGACGTCCCGTGCACTACGAGAACCACACCCGGCTCGCCTCCCAGCGCCGGGACCATGCCTGGACCATCGACATGTGGCCGGTGCAGGGCAGGTCCGGTGAGGTGACCGCGGTCGCCATCGCGGCCGTCGACGAGAGCGAGCAGTACTGGGCCCGCCGTCGTCTGATGCTGCTGAACGAGGCCGCGGCCGCCATCGGCACCACCCTCGATGTTCCCCGTACCGCAGAGGAACTGCTCGAAGTCGTCGTCCCGCGGTTCGCCGACTTCGCCAGCGTGGAGCTGCTCGGCTGGGTCCTCGGCGAGGAGGAGCGGTCCACGGAACGCGACGGCCTGGTCATGCGCCGGATCGCCCACCGGTCCGTCACCGAGGGCACCCCCGAGGCCGCCGTCGCGCTGGGGGAGAACGAGACCTACCGGCCGCACTCGCCCGCCGCCGTCGCCCTGCGGGAGAGCCGGGCGGTGCTGTGCCGGGCGGGTGAGGCCGACTTCGACCGCTGGCTGGCGGAGCGCGACGAGCGGGGGATCGGTGATCCCGGGGCCCGGGCGGGCGCGCACTCCCTGCTGGCGGTGCCGCTCCGGGCCCGCGACACCAGCCTGGGCGTCGCGGTCTTCGTACGCATCGGCGACCCCGACCCGTACGCGGCCGACGACACCGTCCTCGCGGAGGAACTGGCGAGCCGGGCGGCCATCTGCATCGACAACGCCCGCCGCTTCGCCCGTGAGCGGTCGACCGCGCTCGCCCTCCAGCACAGCCTGCTGCCGCGCGGACTGCCCGGGCCGGTCGCCCTGGAGGTGGCGCACCGCTATGTACCGTCCGGGTCGACGGCCGGTTTCGGCGGGGACTGGTTCGATGTGATCCAGCTGTCCGGCAGCCGGGTCGCCCTGGTCGTCGGGGATGTGATCGGCCACGGGATCCGCTCCTCCGCGACCATGGGCAGGCTGCGCACGGCGGTCCGCACCCTCGCCGATGTCGATCTGGCGCCCGACGAACTCCTCACCCACCTCGACGACCTGGTCTCCCACCTCGCGTCGGAGGGAGCCGGTGAGGAGGTCGCGGAATTCGGCGCGACCTGCCTCTACGCCGTCTACGACCCTGTCTCGCGCCGTCTGGACCTGGCGTCCGCCGGACACCCGGCCCCGGCCGTGCTGTGGCCCGACGGCAGTGCCCGGCTCGTCACCATGTCGGCGGGGCCGCCCCTGGGCGTCGGCGGCCTGCCCTTCGAGTCGATGGAGCTGGAACTGCCGGAGGGAGCGCTGATCGCCCTGTACACCAACGGGCTGATCAGGGGCCGCTGGCGCGACATGGACCGGGGCGCGGCCGCGCTGTGCCATGCGCTCCAGGCCCCGAAGGATTCCCTGGACGCCCTGTGCGACACGGTGCTGAAGGCGGTGCTCCCCGAGGAGCCCGGCGACGATGTGGCCCTGCTGCTGGCCCGCACCCGGGCGCTGGGCGCCGACCGGGTGGCCACCTGGGACGTCCCGAGGGACCCGGCGTATGTGGCCACCGCCCGGCAGCACGCCGTGGAGCGGCTGCTCGAATGGGGCCTGGAGGAGATCGCGTTCGTCACCGAACTGGTGGTCAGCGAGTTGGTGACCAATGCGATCCGGTACGGCGGACCGCCCATCCAGCTACGGCTGATCCGCGACCGCTCGCTGATCTGCGAGGTCTCCGACGGCAGTTCCACCTCGCCGCATCTGCGCCGGGCGCACGCCTTCGACGAGGGCGGCCGGGGGCTGCTGCTGGTGGCCCAGCTCACCGAGCGCTGGGGCAGCCGCCAGACCGACGAGGGCAAGACCATCTGGGCCGAACAGCCGCTCTCCGGATGACAGTTGAGCAACTGACACAGTGCCAGGAGGCGGACGTCGCCCGCTCGGCCGGGGCGCCGCGCGGCACCCCGGCCCCCGCGCTCACGCCCCGGTCGGCTCCAGCACGAAGACGGGGATCTCCCGGTCCGTCTTCTCCTGGTAGTCGGCGTACGGCGGGAACGCGGCGACCGCCCGCTCCCACCACCGCGACTTCTCCTCGCCCGTCACCTCACGGGCCGTCATCTCCCGGCGCACCGGCCCGTCCTGGAGCTCCACCGTGGGGTTCTCCGTCACGTTGAAGTACCAGACGGGGTGCTTGGGGGCGCCGCCCATCGAGGCCACCACCGCGTACCGGCCGTCGTGCTCGACACGCATCAGGGGAGTCTTGCGGATCTTGCCGCTTCTGGCCCCCAGGGTCGTGAGGACGACCACGGGCTGCCCGGTGTCCCGGAGCGTGGTCCCCTCGGTGCCGCCCGAACTCTCGTACAGCTCCACCTGTTCGCGTACCCACTGCGTCGGGCTGGGTTCGTACTCGCCCTCAAGAGGCATGTGCTTCCGTCCCATCGTCGCGTACGGCTGTTGTGCGATCCGTCGCGCCGCGGCCGCGCCGCCGTGCGGCCCTGCCGCGGGGCGCGGCGCACCACATTCAACACCGGGGGTGCCCGCTTTCATCCTCACCACGCTTCCGACGCGGTCCCGGGCCCGGCACCGACCGCGCGACACGGGCCGCCGGTCCCGGGGCGGGGAGCGGCGGACGTCCGGGGCGGCGAATTACGATGGTCTGTGCGGGGCGCGGGCGACAGGCTTCGGCCACATACGGCATCCCGGCGGATCTGGCCGAATCTTCGGGTGGCAACCTAGATGCCTCGGGCATCTAATTGATGATGATCGGCAAGAGCGAATCTTCGCGTGCGAGGTCCTACCGTGCGAGGTCACCCATGACGAAACCCGCTGCGACCCAGTCAGAACCCGTCGCCTTCCCCCAGGACCGGAACTGTCCCTACCACCCGCCCGCCGCCTACGACGCGCTGCGTGAGGCGCGGCCCCTGAGCCGCGTCACCCTCTACGACGGGCGCGACGTATGGGTGGTCACCGGCCACTCCGCGGCCCGGGCGCTCCTCGCGGACCCGCGTCTGTCCTCCAACCGCCACCGGGACACCTTCCCGGCGACCAACCCCCGCTTCGCCGCCGTCCGCAATCGCAGGCTGACCCTGCTGGGGGTGGACGACCCCCAGCACCGCACCCAGCGCCGGATGCTGGTCCCGAGCTTCACCCTCAAACGGACCAATGCGCTGCGTCCGCGTATCCAGGAGACCGTCGACCGGCTGCTGGACGGCGTGGAGGCCGCCGGCCGGCCCGCCGAGCTGGTGGGCGCCTTCGCCCTGCCCCTGCCGTCGATGGTGATCTGCGCCCTGCTCGGCGTCCCCTACGCCGACCACGAGTTCTTCGAGGAGCAGTCCCGCAAGCTGCTGCGCGGCCCGACCATGGCCGACACCCAGGACGCCCGGGACCGGATGGACGCCTACTTCGAAGGGCTGATCGACGCCAAGCACAAGGAGCCGGGGGACGGGCTGCTGGACGAGCTGATCCAGGAGCAGCTGCGCGACGGCGAGCTGGACCGGGAGGAGCTGGTCGCCATGGCCACGCTGCTGCTGGTCGCCGGGCACGAGACCACCGCGAACATGATCTCCCTCGGCACCTTCACCCTGCTCAGGCACCCCGAGCAGCTCGACGAGCTGCGCGCCGACCCGGGTCTCTTCTCCGCCGCGGTCGAGGAGCTGCTGCGCTTCCTGTCCATCGCCGACGGACTGCTGCGGGTGGCCGACGAGGACATCGAGGTCGAGGGCTGCACCATCCGCGCCGACGAGGGCGTGCTCTTCTCCACGTCGGTCATCAACCGCGACACGGCCGCCTTCCCGGAGCCGGACCGGCTGGACTGGCACCGTACCGCCCGCCACCATGTCGCCTTCGGGTTCGGCATCCACCAGTGCCTCGGACAGAACCTGGCCCGCGCCGAGCTGGAACTCGCGCTCAAGAGCCTGTTCGAGAGGTTCCCCGGGCTGCGGCTCGCGGCCCCCGCTGAGGAGATCCCCTTCAAACCGGGCGACACGATCCAGGGGATGCTGGAACTCCCCGTGACCTGGTAAGAGGCTGACGACCATGACCGATGACATCTCCATCTCCATCGACAGGGACGTCTGTATCGGCGCGGGCCAGTGCGCCCTGACCGCTCCCGGCGTCTTCACCCAGGACGACGACGGCTTCAGCGAACTCCTGCCCGGCAAGGAGGACGGCGCGGGCGACCCGCTGGTACGGGAGGCGGCGCGCGCCTGCCCGGTGAGCGCCATCACCATCAGCGAGAAAGGGGTCCAGGCCTCCAGGGCGGGCTGACACCGCACCACGGCCGAGTACGACGAGGGCGCCCCCGGGTCCCCGGCCCCGGGCCGTCCCCGTCGGCCCGGGAGTGCCCCCCGATCAGCCTCGCCGATGGGCCGCCAGCAGCAGTTCCGCGGCCCGGGCCGCGGAGTCGGCGGCCTCGGTGCCGCCCTCCAGGCCCGCGGTCACCATGGCACCCTCGGCCAGCAGGAACAGCTGGCCGCCCAGGGACCCGGGCAGTCCGGCGTCCGACACCAGCCCGGCCAGATACGCCCGGAACGCCTGCTTGTGGGCGCGTGCCAGGGCCAGTACCCGGGGGGACGTGGCGCCGAGTTCGCCGGAGGAGTTGATCCAGGCGCACCCCCGGAAGCCGGGCTCCCCGAACCACTCGCGCAGCCATGCGAACACCGCCAGCACGCGCTCCAGGGGGTCCGTGTGCCGGTCCACATGGTCCGCCAGACCCTGCCGCCAGCGCACGTCGCGCCGCTCCAGATAGGCCACGACCAGCAGCTCCTTGGCGGGAAAGAGCTGGTACAGCCGCTTGAGGGAGACCCCCGAGGCACCGCGGATGTCATCCATCCCGACGGTCTGTATGCCGCGGCCGTAGAACAGCTCCTCGGCGGCGTCCAGCGCCCGCGCCCGGGCGACTTCGCTGTCCATCTCCGACTTCCTCCTGCGGGTCCCGGCCAAGAGAACCGACGTTCTCCAGGGTAGCAGCGGCTCCGCTGGTGGTGCCCCCAGGGTCTTTCGTTCGGATCGGGCCGGATCAGGGAGCCCGGCATGATCCAAACGACAGACCCTGGAGTGCAGCCGTGACCCAGGACGCCTCGGACGCCTCGAAACCCTTCCTGTATGTCGTCGTCTGTGCCGCGGGCATCGCCCAGGACGTCGGGAGACTGATCACGGCCGCCCTGGCGGACGGCTGGGAGGTGGGTGTCATCGCCACCCCGCTCGCCCTCCGCTTCTTCGACACCGCCGAGGTGGAGGCGCGCACCGGCCGCCCCATCCGGTCAGCCTGGCGCGCCCCGGGTGACCCCCGGCCCTTCCCCGCCCCGGACGCCGTCGTGGTGGCCCCCGCCACCTTCAACACCGTCAACAAGTGGGCCGCGGGCATCTCCGACACCCTCGCCCTGGGCACCCTGTGCGAGGCCCCCGGGCTCGGAGTGCCGATCGCTGTGCTGCCCTGTGTGGGCGAGGCGCTGGCGGCCCACCCCGCCTACCGCGCCAGTCTCGAACGGCTGGCCGGGATGGGGGTCCGGTTCGGGGACCCCTACGCCGGCGGGACGGCCGAGGACGGCGGACGCCCCGAGTTCGGCTGGCGGCGCGCCCTGGAGCTGCTCCCGCCGCGCTGACGGCCGGGGCACGGGGTCCCGCACGCCACCGGCGGCCGGGCCGGGGGTGTCTCATTCTCCCGCCCCCGAACCGTGCACCTGTTCGGAGAGCGGCCCGGTCCTTCCGGTCGGCGAAGGCACCCTGCGGCGCCCGCTCCCCGCATATCGCCAGGGATTTCGGGGGCGACCGCGCTTCCGGCCGAGCCTGCGGGACGCCCTTGCGCCGCATGCATTTACGGACGGGCGTCCGGAGCGACCGGCAATTCCCGGCCTGCCCGGCGGCGACTGAATTTCTGTCAACTGGCCGACTGAATTTCTGTCAACTAATCCGCGGTGCACCGGATCGGTAAAGCGGGGGACTTCTACCCGATAATCTCCAGGGGTACTTCCCGGGTGCGGTCGGTTCGGTCGGGCGGTGTCTCGATCGGTCCGTACCGGACAACGTTCGTATCGGCTCTGGAGGAACGTGGACGCGCAAGACGGGGTGCGGCGGAATTCCCCGGCCCTCCTCCCCGCATACGGAGTGACGGACCAGCAGCTCGCCGCGGAGCTGAGGCGCGCCGCCGGACGCAGGCCCGTACACCGTCCGGTCGAGGAACTGCTCGCCCGCCACTGGGAGCCCGTCTGCTCCTACGCCCGGCTGTGCACCGACGGGCCCCACCCCGCAGGGATGCTCACCACGGCTGCCTTCACCAGGCTCTTCGAGTACTCCGCGCGGCAGAGCGGCCCCACCGCCGCCTGGCGGCCCCAAGCGCTGGTCGCCGTCCGGGAACTCGCCGCGGAGTGGGACACCGACCACCGGCGCGCCCTGCTGCACCCCGCCCTCCGCTCCGCCCCCGGAAGCGCCGGGGGTGCCGCCGCGCGGCTGTTGCCGCCCGACACCCGGCGGCTGGTGTCCCGCGCCTTCCAGCGGCTCTCCGAACCGGCCTGCTGCCTGCTGTGGCACACCGAGGTCGAACGCGAGGAACTCGCCGTCCCGGCAGCCCTGTTGGGCATGGGGGCCGGAGAGGCTGCGGTACGGCTGGACCGGGCGCGCGAGCAACTGCGCCGGGCGTGCCTGGACATCCACCGGGAGACCGCCCCGGACGAGCAGTGCCGCCGCTACGCGGGTCTGCTGGACGTCTCCCTGCGCCGCGAGGCCGGTGTCCTGGACCCCGACCTGCGCCGCCATGTGGACGGCTGCGCCCACTGCCGCCAGGCGGCCGAGCAGTTGGAGGGATTCGACCGCCGCCTTCCGCTGCTGCTGGCGGAGGGCGTGCTCGGCTGGGGAGCCGGGGCCTATCCGGGGCCGAGGGACCAGCCCGGACACCGGCCGGGGGACCGGCCGCAGCGGACGGCCGCGGTACCGGCGCCGCCCGTGCCGCCCGTCGGCGGCGAGCCGCTGATCGACCCGGCCGACGTACGCCCCCGGTCCCCGGCCGAGGACGTCACCACCCCCGGCACGGCGGCCGCCCGGGCAGAGGCCCGTCCCGTACCGCCCGCCCCGGGTCCGCGCGCGGCCACCGGGCACCGCGCGGGCCGCCGCACCCCGGACACCCGCCATGTCGCCCTCGCCGCGGCCGCGGTGGGCCTCCTCGTCCTGATCGCCCTGGCCCTGTGGTCCGGCGGCGCCACCGCCGGGGAGGGCGCACCGCCGTCCGGTGAACCCCGCCAGGGAGGGACCGGGGGATCCGGGCCGCCCTCCGTCGTCGGCGCCGCCGCCGATCTGCCCCCCGGCGCCTTCGAGGGCCGCCTGCGCAACGAGGGCAGCGGGCTGTGCATGGGCCTGGACCGGGAGAAGGCGGCCGTCGGCGCCGAGGCCGTCCTCGTCCCCTGCGACTCCTCCGCGACCCAGCAGTGGTCCTACGCGGCGGGCGGACTGCTGCGCAGCGCCGCCGCGCCGGACCTGTGCCTCGACTCCCACCTCGGCTACTCCGTCCAACTGGCCGCCTGCACCGGGGCGTCGGGGCCCGGGGCGCGGAACGTCCGCTACGACCTCACCCCGCAGGGCGTGTTCGTACCGCGCTGGGACGAGGACCTGGCCCTGGCCCCCGCGTCCGCCGCGCAGGGAGAGTCACTCGTGGCCAAGCCCCGGACGAAGGACGGCATCCAGCGCTGGCACGCCGACACCGCCGCCGCGCCGGGCAGCCGGCCGGGCGCGGACCGGACCGCGCCCGGGAGCCGGGGCGCCGGGGACTGACCGGGGCCTCACTCCTCAAGGCTCAGCTCGGCCCAGATCACCTTGCCCTCAGGGGTGTGACGGCTGCCCCAGCGCTGGGCCAGGCGGGCCACCAGCAGCAGACCGCGGCCGCCCTCGTCGTAGGTCCGGGCCCGGCGCAGATGCGGGGCGGTGAGACTGCCGTCGGAGACCTCGCAGATCAGCATGGTGTCGTCATGGATCATCCGCAGCCGGATCGGCGGTTCGCCGTAGCGGATCGCGTTGGTGACCAGCTCGCTGACCACCAGTTCGGCGATGAAGGCGGCATCGCTGAGCCGCCACACCTCCAGCTGCCCCACGGCCTGCTTGCGGACCGCCGCGACCGCCGCCGGATCGGCGGGGACGTCCCAGGCCGCGATCTGGGCGGGGGGCAGCCCATGGGTGCGGGCCAGCAGCAGGGCTACGTCGTCCGGTACGCCCCCCGCGGGCAGCAGGGAGTGCAGGAGCCGGTCGCAGGCCTCGTCCAGCGAGCCCCGACCGTCCAGGGACCCGGCGAGGACCGAGCACAGCAGCCGGTGGTTGGCGTCGATGTCGCGCTCCCGGCTCTCGATCAGACCGTCGGTGTACAGACCGAGCACCGTGCCCTCGGCCAGTCCGATCTCGGCCGACTCGAAGGGCAGCCCGCCCAGCCCCAGGGGCGGCCCCCCGGGCAGCTCGATCTGCTCGGCCTGGCCGCCCGGCGGCACCATCACCGGGGCCGGATGACCCGCCCGGGCGAGCGTGCACCGACGCGAGACCGGGTCGTAGACGGCGTAGAGACAGGTGGCACCCACCTCGCCCGTCGCGCCTTCGAGGCCCGCCTCCTGGGACATGCGGATGACGAGGTCGTCGAGGTGGGTGAGCAGCTCCTCCGGGGCCAGATCGAGGTCGGCGAGAGTCTGTACCGCGGTGCGCAGCCGCCCCATGGTGGCGGAGGCCTGGACACCGTGCCCCACCACATCGCCGACGACCATGGCGACCCGCATGCCCGACAGCGGGATCACATCGAACCAGTCGCCGCCCACCCCGGCGCGGGCCGCGGGCAGATAGCGGGAGGCCGCCTCCAGCGCGGCGGTGCGCGGCAGACTGCGCGGCAGCAGGCTGCGCTGGAGCGCCAGCGCCGTCTCGCGCTCGCGGGCGAACCGCCGGGCGTTGTCGATGCAGACGGCGGCCCGGGCGGTGATCTCCTCGGCGAGCAGGACGTCGTCCGGGGTGAAGGGGTCCGACCGCCGGAACCGTCGCAGGACCGCCACCCCGAAGGTCCCGCCGCGGGCCTGGATGGGCACCGACATGGTGGAGTGCACGCCCAGTTCGCGGACCCGCTCGCCACGGGCCCGGTCCCACTCCAGCCATTCGGTGAGCGAGGTCGCGAGGTTGGTGGCGACCATCGTCCGGCCCGCCACCAGGGAGGACGCCTGCGGCGACGAGGCGGGGTAGCGGCCGACGTCGCCGGGCCTGATCAGCGCCTCCGGAGAGCCGGGTGTGACCGACTGGTGGGCGGCGCGGGACAGCGAGACCGGCGCGGTCACCGTCGAGGGCCCCGGGCGGGACCCGTCGCCCGGCAGCTCCAGCAGGTCGACACTGACGAAGTCGGCGAGCGCGGGCACACACACATCGGCCAACTCCTGTGCGGTGCACACGACATCGAGGGTGGTCCCGATGCGGACGCTGGCCTCGTTCACCAACTGGAGCCGCTCCCGGGCCAGATGCTGTTCGGTGAAGTCGTGGGCGGTGAGGCACACCCCGAACACCCGGCCCCGGCCGTCGGTCAGCGGGGCGAGGCGGGAGAGCCAGGCGTGCGCCAGACTCTCCCCGCCGCTGCGCAGATAGGACTGCATGTCCCGGCTGTGGCCGCTCTCCAGCACCTCCCGGGCCCGGCGCTCCAGTTCCTCGCTCTCGGGCCTGCCCCCGATCTCCGCGAGCCGCAGCCCCCGGATGCGGTCCTGGGGGAGCCCGATCAGATCCACCATCGCCTCGTTGCAGGCGTACAGCCGCAGATCCTCGTCGAAGACGGCGAGGGCGCAGGGCGAGGAGGTCAGCGGCGCCCGGGGCAGCGGGTCGTCCTCCGGGCGGGGGGAGGAGCCGAGCGGGGTGACGACCACCCAGGTGTCGCCGCGGTCCTGCGGACTCCGGTGGGCGAGCACCCACACCGGCAGGGCGCGGCCGTCGCGTCGGCGCAGCTGGACCGTGCCGGACCAGCGGGTGCCGTCCGGCTCGGGCCGGGGCACGGCGCTGCCGGGGACGAGCAGCTCCGCGGCGGGTCGGCCCTCGGCCTCCCCGGGGGCATAGCCCAGCATCCGGCGCGCGTCCTCGTTCCAGTGCACCAGGATGCCGTTGCCGTCGATGACTGCCCGAGCCGTGGCGGCTTCTCCGAAGGGAGGAACCGGGCTCATCGCCACTCCCTTGCGCACACTCTCGGTGAACAGGCGCATCGCTCGTGTTCAAGCCTAGTCCGTGGCCCGAATCCCCACCCGCGTAGGCACCGCCCGGACGGCGCCCGCCGGTGTGTCCGGGCCCTCGGAGCGCGGCCGCAGGGGACGTCCGGCCGGGGCTCCGGGCGTGCGGCCCCCGGTCCCGGGGCCCGCCCACTCGCTTCCGGTACCTCACTCACCCGGCTCCCACCTGCTGGTATTTACCGTCGAGTACCGTGGCGGTACCGTGGGGAGCATGCCAGCCCTCAACGTGGAGTTCAGTGATCGGGAGCTAGAGGACCTGCGGCAGATCGCCAAGGAGCGCGGTACGTCGATGAAGGCCCTGGTGCGCGAGGCGGCCGCGGCCGACATCGCACGGCACCGGGCCCTTCAGGAGGGCGCCGAGGCCTTCCGCCGGTTCTTCGCCGGGCACGCGGACGAGTTCGCGGCGGCGTTTCCCGAGGACGAGCCGCCCGCGAAGGACGAGGGGCGGGCCGCCTGACCGATGGCCTCCGTCCTCCATATCGACGTGCCCTGGCTGCTCCAGCGCCATGAAGAGGTACTCCCCGAACAGCCGGTGATCAACGACTTCTCCGCGCTGGTCGCCGCCGTCGCCCGGCACCGGGTGGACCCGCCCCGCCTCGGGGTGGACTCCGACCCCGCCTGGCGCGCCGCGGCCCTGCTCCACACCCTGGCGCTGCTCAAGCCGCTGCCCGCGGCGAACGCGCGCTTTGCCTGCGCCACCGCGGTGGCCTACATGTTCGTCAGCGGCGTCGGGATCGATCCGCCCTACGGCGCCCTGGTCGACCTGGCGCGCGACCTCATCTCCGGCAAGACCGATGTCTACGGGGCGGCGGACCGACTGCGGTCCTGGCAGATCTGACACCGCTGCGCCCCGGAAAAACCGGTCGCCCGGGATAGGGGGCCGGGCGGCGCGGAGAATCCCGGGGTGCGGGAAAGCCCGCAGCCCCGGGCACGGGATTGCCCGCGCCAGGAAGGGCTGGGATTGCCCGCGCCCGGAAAGGCCGGGATTGCCCGCGTCGGGACACCGGGATTGCCCGCGCCCGGAGAGACGGAGATTGCCGGGCGTCGGCACTTTCGGATAACAGACGTTCACTGGAACGCGATTGCCCATGTGCCGCACCGGGTCTCTCTCGAAAACCGGTGCGAACCTTCGGAGTTGTCGGACGCCCGCTGTCCAATTCCCGGTACTGATGTTGTTCCCGCGCCTTGTTGGCCGTGAGTGACCTGTGCGAAGGTGACCTTCCCGCGCAAGGCCACGGCCGCTCGGAATCGCCGCTCTCCGTTCCGCGCCGCCGGCGAGCTGATACAGCTCATTCCCCGGCGGCCGCCGTGCGGCCTTTCCCGCACCGTGTCCCCGGCGCCCCGCCGTGAAGGCCCGTACACGCCCGGGCCCCGTCGGCGACCCGACTCCGCGTGCCGCCTTGCACCTTGGAAGGAACCCGCTCAGTGCGCAGCCCCCACCCGCCGCGTCCGTCCCACCCCCCGCGCCCCGGCCCGGCCCCCGGGGAGTCCGACGAGGTACTGACCGCCCGGCTCCGGGGCAGGCCGGTGGGCGAGACGCCCCAGACCGTCGCGCTGCTGATGGCGCGCCACTGGCAGCCCGCGCAGGAGTACGCGGCGCTCTGCCTCGCCTCCTCGGGGGACGTCGCCCCGATGGTCACCGCCGCCGCCTTCCACCGGATCCTCGGCCAGCTCATGCGCTCCGCGTCCGCGGGCGCGCTGCGGCCCCGGATCCTGGTGGCCGTGCGGGACACGGTCGGGGAGTGGGCCGCCGACGACCGGATATCCGGGGTCCTGCACGAGCTGCGGAAACCGGCCGGAGCCCGGGGCATGCGGGCCGCGAAGTCCCTGATCCCCGAAGGACGCCTGCTCGCCCAGCGCGCCTTCCAGACACTCCCCGAACTCGACCAGTGCCTGCTGTGGCACACCGAGGTCGAGGCCGAGCACATCTCCGTCCCCGCGGTCCTGCTCGGCATGGACCCGGGGGCCGCCGGGGCCGCGCTGGAGCAGGCACGCGAGCAGTTCCGCACCGGCTGCGTACGGGCCCACCGGGAACTGGCCCCCACCGACGACTGCCGCTTCCACAACCGGCTCCTCGACGTCCCGCTGCGCCGTGGCGGCGCCCTGCTGCCGGATGTGCAGCAGCACCTCCTGGACTGCCCCTACTGCCGTTCCGCGGCGGAGCAGTTGAGCCACTTCGAGGGCGC
Source organism: Streptomyces sp. NPDC052040 (assembly GCF_044548405.1). Lineage (NCBI taxonomy): Bacteria > Bacillati > Actinomycetota > Actinomycetes > Kitasatosporales > Streptomycetaceae > Streptomyces > Streptomyces sp. NPDC052040. Next base: position 58,391 of record NZ_JBIUBV010000008.1, read on the forward strand.
CCTCGGACCCCTGCTCGCCGAGGCGGTCCTCGGCTGGGGAGCACGGCGCTATGTCGAGTCCCGGCCCGGCCGCGCCTCCTCGGGCGCTCCCGGCCGCTCCGGACCGGGCCCGGGCGGCCGACACGCGGGCGGCGGACGCCGACGGCTGCTCTCCCGGGTTCCCGCACCGGGCCGCCGCGTCCTGGCCGGCCGGATCGGCACCAGGGCCCTGCTGACCGGCGCCGGTTTCGCCGCCGGGGCCGGGCTCGTGGCGCTGCTGGTCGCCGGGCTGTGGTCGGGCCACGACGGCGCCGACCCGGTCGCCTCCACCGGCGCGAGGCCCGGCCGTACGGCGACCCCGCCGCACCCCGGAGCCCCGGCGCCCGCCACGGCGGACCACTCCGTGGCCCCGCAGCGTACCCGGCTGCGCAATGTCGCCAGCGGCCTCTGCCTGGACGTCCGGGGCACGGTCCGGTCCGGTGCCGACACCCGGCTCGCGGTCTGCTCCTCGGCCTGGACACAGCAGTGGTCCTACGAGAACGACGGACTCCTGCGCAGCGTCGCCGACCCGGGACTGTGCCTCGACTCCCGCGCCGCCGATGGCGCGGTGACGCTCGCCCCCTGCACCGACGCGGACCAGCCGGGCGCCCAGGACGTACGCTACGACCTCACCGTGCGGGGCGAGTTGCTGCCGCGCCGGGCCCAGAACCTCGCCGTCGCGCCCGCGAGCACGGACCCGGACCCGGACATCGTGGTCCGCAGCCGGGACGGCTCCGACGCCCAGCGCTGGTCGACCGACGGCAGCCCGGCCGTGCCCGAGTCGCTGTCGATCGGAGGGGCGGACGGACCGGCGGCCACCCCGGTCCCGCCCGCCTCCACCCCCTTGCCCGCCCGCCCGGAGCAGGTCACGACGGCGCTCTGAGCCACGGGGCCCGGGACACCGGCCGCTCCGTCAGGAGACGATGTCCCGCGGCTCCTTCCCGGCCAGGAAGTCCGCGGCGTTCTGCACCGCGGCCAGGGCGATCCGCACCAGGGTCTCCCGGGTCACCCCGGCGACATGCGGGGACAGCACCACATTCGGTGCCCTGAGCAGCCGGAGCGCCGGGGTGGGCGGCTCGGGGTCGAAGACGTCGAGGCCCGCACCGGCCAGCGTGCCCCGGGTCAGCGCGTCGGCCAGGGCGTCCTGGTCGATCAGGGCGCCCCGCGCCGTGTTGACCACGAAGGCGGTCGGCTTCATCAGGGCCAGCCGGTCCGCGTCGAGCAGATGCCGGGTGGCATCCGTGAGCGGCGCGTGCAGCGTCACATAGTCGGAGGTGCGCAGCAGTTCCTCCAGCGGGACATGGCGCGCCCCGCCGAGACGGGCCTCCTTCTCCGGAGCCACCCGCTGGGGGCCCGCGTAGAGGACCGTCATGTCGAAGGCGACCGCGCGCCGCGCGACCTCCTCCCCGATATGGCCGAGCCCGACGACGCCGAGGGTCTTGCCGGACAGCTCGGTGATGGACTGCTGGAGCCGCGGCAGCGCCCAGTCGGCGTCCACCAGGGCGGTGTGCGCCGGGACCAGCTGCTTGGCCAGGGCGAGCATGAGCGCGAAGGTCTGCTCGGCCACGTTCTGCTTCTCGGCGCCGCTCGAACCGATGTTGCACACGGGCACGTTCCGGGCCCGGGCCGCCGCCAGGTCCACATAGTCGAAGCCGTGGCTCGCGCACTGCACCAGTTCCAGGTCCGGTGCCGCCGCGATGTGGTCGGCGGTGACCGGGGCGAGCCCGGTGACGATGACCTGGGCCGCGCGCAGCGCCGCCGGGTCCTCGTCGGTCCGCTCCACCACGGTGACGTCCGCCTCGGCGGGGAACAGCGTGGACAGCGCAGAGCCCGCGCCGCGCCCGCCGACATGGGGCGAGACGACGGCCAGCACCTTCCTGCGGCCGGTCGCGCCCGTCACGCGGATGGTGCCGGTGATGTCGCTCATGAGGTCTCCTCGATCAGATCGGCGGGGCCGAGGGTCGCGGGGCGGGCGTGTCCGGACAGGGCGAGCGTGAGGTCGAACTCGGCGAGCAGACAGCGGATGACATGCTCGACGCCCGCCTGCCCGTCGAGCCCCAGCCCATAGACGTACGGCCGTCCCACGAGCACCGACCGCGCGCCCAGCGCGAGCGCCTTGACGATGTCGTCACCGGTGCGGATCCCGCTGTCGAACAGCACGGTCAGCCGGTCCCCGACCGCCTCGGCCACCCGCGGCAGCGCGTCCGCGGCCGCCACCGAACCGGCCACCTGCCGCCCCCCGTGGTTGGAGACGACCACGCCGTCCATCCCCGCGTCGAGGGCCCGGCGGGCGTCGTCCGGGTGCAGGATCCCCTTCAGCACGATGGGCCCGTCCCAGTTCTCCCGCAGGAACTCCAGGTCCGGCCAGGTCTTGCCGGGGTCCGCGAACATGCCCAGGAAGTGCAGTACGGCGGCGTTGGGGTCCTCGTGCACCGGCCGGTCGAGACCGGCCCGGAACGCCGGGTCGGAGAAGTAGTTGGCGGTGCCCACCCCGTGCAGGAACGGCAGATACGCCTGGTCCAGGTCCCGGGGCCGCCAGGCCAGCATCGGCGTGTCGAGGGTGACGAAGAGGGCCGTGAACCCGGCCGCCTTCGCCCGCCCGAGGAAGCTGCGGGTGACCTCGCGGTCCTTGGCCCAGTACAGCTGGAACCAGCGCTCGCCGTCCCCCGAGGCCTCGGCCACCTGCTCCATCGGCGTGCTGGACGCCGAGGAGAGGATGTACGGCACCCCCTGGGCCGCGGCCGCCCGGGCCGCAGCAGACTCCGCGTCCGGATGCATGATCGACAGCACCCCCACCGGGGCGAGGGCCAGCGGCGCAGGCAGCCGCCGCCCCAGCACCTCGACGGACAGATCCCGCTCGTGCACGTCCCGCAGCATCCGCGGCACGATCCGGCGCCGCTCCAGCGCGGCCCGGTTGGCCCGGGCGGTGCTGCCGCTGCCCGCGCTGCCCGCCACATAGCCGACCGGCCCCGGACCGAGCCGCCGCTCGGTCAGCTCCTCCAGCCGGGTCAGATCGGTGGGCAGCCGCGGTACGGCGCCCGTCATGCCGTTCAGATAGATCTCGTACTGGAAGTCAGCCCACTGCCGTGTCACTTCCGTGCCTCCGTACTCTCGCCCCCGAGACCGTGTGGTGTGGAGACGATCCTTGCGACTGTGACAAGGCGCGTCCAGCGTGGTGCGCACTTCGCACGGCTGACATCATCACCCTGTGATGAAGAAGCCCGTCCCGTCACGTGGCTGTGTCCGGGACGCGATCCTCGCCGACCCACAGACCGTGGAGCGGGTCGTCGCCGCCGTCCACGCCCAGGTGCCGGTGTACGCGACCCTCGACGACGGCAGGCTCGCGGAGGTGCGGTCCATCGCCGCCTGGGGGACGGACCGGCTGCTCGACCTCTGGGCCACCGACGGCTCGCTGGGCCCTGCCGAACTGCGCCGCTTCCGGGGCATCGCGGCGGCCCGCGCGGCCGACGGCCGTCCCGTGCAGGCGGTGCTGCGCGCCTACCGGGTCGCGGCGGGCGTACTCACCGGCGAGGTCGCCGCCCGGGCCGGGGACCTCACGGCCACGGACGGCATCGCGCTCGCCCAGGTGCTGCTCACGGCCCTGGACACCCTGTCCGAGGAGATGGCCTCGGCCTACGCGGCGACCACCGAGGACATCGCCGGGGACCGCGACCGGGCCCTGCGGCTGCTGCTCGACGACCTGATCGCCGGGCGGCACGCCTCACCGGGCGCCCGGGCGGACCGCTCGGCCCGGCTGGGCATCCAACTCCCCGACCCCTACTGCCTGCTGGTCGCCGAGCCGAAGGACGCGGGCGGCCCCGACATGTCGTACGAGGCGGTCGCGGACCTCCTCGCGGCGCTCGGCGACGGCGGCACCGCACCGCCGCCGCTCTCGACGGTGCGCGGCTCCCGGGCCGTGCTGCTGCTTCCCCAGGCGGCGGTCCACCGCGCCCCGGCCGCCCTCGACGAGCGGGGCTGGCGGGCCTGCGCGATCACGGGGGAGGGGCTGGACCGCATCGCCGCGGCCCACCGGCTCGCCGCCGACGCCCTCGACACCGCGCCCGCCCACGCCCACCGCCCCGGCCGCCTCCTCACCGACGGCGACGCCCATGTCCTGGCCCTGCTCGCCGGGCACCCGGCCGCCACCCCGGACCACATCGCCCGGCTGGTCCTCGGGCCGCTGACCGAGCCGGAGCAGAGCCATCTGCTCCAGGCCCTGACCGCATACATCGAGGCCGGGTCGGCGACCGCCGCGGCCCGCGCGCTCCAGCTGCACCCCCAGTCGCTGCGCTACCGGCTGCGCCGCATCGAGGCCCTGACGTCCCGCGACCCGCGCGACCCCTGGCAGCGCCTGACCCTGGACATCGCCCGCACCATCGGCAGCTGACCGCCGGGCGGCGCGCCACCCGTCCGGGACGCCCGGATCGCCGCGGGGACCGTCCGAGCGGACGATGAAAGAGGCATCGCCCCGGGCGGGCGTAACCTTGACAGGAGGAGACTCAAGTTTCATTCGGGCATGAGTGGAAAGCCGGACGAAGTCGCAGGCGGGAAGGGGTGACGCAGCACCGCTCCAGCGGTCCGGCACGGCGGGGAAACAAGGGAAACAAGGGAAACAAGGGAAACCGAGAGGCACACAGCGACTACGAGGAGGGAGAGCCTCATGGCACGTCCGGTCGGTATCGACCTCGGCACCACCAACTCGGTGGTCTCGGTCCTGGAGGGCGGCGAGCCCACGGTCATCACCAACACCGAGGGCGCCAGGACCACGCCGTCGGTCGTGGCCTTCGCCAAGAACGGCGAGGTCCTGGTCGGCGAGGTCGCCAAGCGGCAGGCGGTGACCAACGTCGAGCGCACCGCGCGCTCTGTCAAGCGCCACATGGACGACCAGACATGGCGCTTCCCGGAGAGCGGCACCATCGACGGCAAGCGGTACACCGCGCAGGAGATCTCCGCACGCGTCCTCCAGAAGCTGAAGCGCGACGCGGAGGCCTACCTCGGCGAGGACGTCACCGACGCGGTGATCACGGTGCCCGCGTACTTCGACGACACCCAGCGGCAGGCCACCAAGGAGGCCGGGGAGATCGCGGGCCTGAACGTCCTGCGGATCATCAATGAGCCGACCGCGGCGGCGCTGGCGTACGGACTCGACAAGGAGAACGACCAGACGGTCCTCGTCTTCGACCTGGGCGGCGGCACCTTCGACGTGTCGCTCCTGGAGATGGGCGACGGCGTCATCGAGGTCAAGGCGACCAACGGGGACACCCGCCTCGGCGGCGACGACTGGGACCAGCGGATCGTCGACCACCTGGTCAAGCAGTTCAAGAACGGGTACGGCATCGACCTGTCCCAGGACAAGATGGCGGTGCAGCGGCTGCGCGAAGCCGCGGAGAAGGCCAAGATCGAGCTGTCGAGCTCCTCCGAGACCTCGGTCAACCTGCCCTATGTGACAGCCTCGGCGGAGGGCCCGCTGCATCTGGACGAGAAGCTGACGAGGGCTCAGTTCCAGCAGCTGACGGCCGATCTGCTGGAGCGCTGCAAGGGCCCCTTCCATCAGGCCGTCAAGGACGCCGGGATCAAGGTGGCCGACATCGACCATGTCATCCTCGTCGGCGGCTCGACCCGGATGCCCGCGGTGACGGACCTGGTCCGGGAGATGACCGGCAAGGAGCCGCACAAGGGCGTCAACCCGGACGAGGTGGTGGCCGTCGGCGCCTCGCTCCAGGCCGGTGTCCTCAAGGGCGAGGTCAAGGACGTCCTGCTGCTCGACGTCACCCCGCTGTCCCTCGGTATCGAGACCAAGGGCGGCATCATGACCAAGCTGATCGAGCGCAACACCACCATCCCCACCCGGCGTTCGGAGATCTTCACCACGGCGGAGGACAACCAGCCGTCGGTGCAGATCCAGGTCTTCCAGGGCGAGCGCGAGATCGCGGCGTACAACAAGAAGCTCGGCATGTTCGAGCTGACCGGTCTGCCCCCGGCGCCGCGCGGCGTCCCGCAGGTCGAGGTGTCCTTCGACATCGACGCCAACGGCATCATGCATGTCGCGGCGAAGGACCTGGGCACGGGCAAGGAACAGAAGATGACCGTCACCGGCGGCTCCGCGCTGCCGAAGGACGACATCGACCGCATGGTCCGCGAGGCCGAGCAGCACGCCGACGAGGACCGCAAGCGGCGGGAGGACGCCGAGACCCGCAACCAGGGCGAGCAGCTCGTCTACCAGACCGAGCAGCTCATCAAGGACAACGGCGACCGGATCCCGGCGGATGAGCGCGGTGAGACCGAGAGCGCCGTGGCCGAGCTGAAGGAGGCACTGAAGGGCGAGGACGGCGCGGTGATCCGCCAGGCCCTGGACAAGGCGGCCGCCGCGGCGCAGAAGATCGGCAGCGCCCTGTACGAGCGGTCGCGGGCCGAGGGCGGCGGGGCGTCCGAGCAGCCCCCGGGCGATGGCGCCAAGGACGGCGAGGACGTCGTGGACGCCGAGATCGTGGACGACGACGACACCTCGAGGACGGGCTGACCGTGGACCGGAGCCGGCCGCAGAACGCGGAGTTGCGACGTCTGCTGGACGAGCGCACCGCCGACCTGCAGCGGGTGAAGGCCGAGTACGACAACTACCGCAAACAGGTGCGCCGGGACCGGATGGCGGTGCGTGAGATCGCGGCGGAGAACGTGCTGCGGGCGCTGCTGCCGGTCCTGGACGCCGTGGAGGGAGCCCGCAGGCAGGGCGGCGCCCTGCCCCAGGGCCTCCAGGCCGTCGCCGACGTCCTGGACGCCCAGTTGGGCTCCCTCGGCCTCTGCGCGGTCGGTGAGGAGGGCGAGCCCTTCGACCCCACGCACCACGAGGCGGTGGCCCACACCGTCTCCGCCGGGGCGCGCTGCCCGGTCTGCACCGGGATCGTCAGCCTCGGCTACCGGGTGGGCGACCGGCTGCTGCGCCCCGCGCGCGTCACGGTCACCGGGCCGCCACCGGCGAGCGGCACGGTGGGCGGCGGCCGGACCGCGGCGGGCGGCGGGGGCGGATCCGAGTCCGGCGGCCGCGGGGGCCCCGCCGCACTGCTGCGGGGCCGGTGACCGGCTTGCCGGGAGCCGCCTGAACCGCCCCGGGGCGGCAGCGGCGGCCGACGCGCCCGGGCCGGGGTCAAGTCGACTTCCGGTCCGGGCCGGTTCGTGTGCGGAGGGTCCGGGGACGGCGGAGCCGCGCGCTCGACGCCGCCGGGGGGCGCGAGCAGAAGAGAGCGCTTACCCCTTCGTGTAAACGGAATGTTTCAGGCCGATTGCCCAGCCGTGTGAAACCGGCCAGACGGAAGCCCGGGACCAGCGGTAACCGCGCAGTTTCAAGGCGTGAGCGGCAGAATTCCGTGACTTCACGCCACTCATTCAATACTCAAAGTTACCGAAATCCGGGGGGTCGATGTGAGTTTCCGGCGCGGACTCGGCAGACTCCGGGACGCCGAACCGGCACCGGACGTTGCGGCTCCGGCCTACGGAACGCCGCGAGCTGAAACGTCACTTCGATCCGAAGCGGAAGGATGCACACAATGCCGAACACCGCGCGCTGGGCAGCGACCCTCACCCTCACGGCCACCGCCGTCTGCGGACTCGCTGGGTCCGCGCTTGCCGCCCCGAACGCCCCCGCCTCTCTCTACGCCCCCTCGGCCCTGGTCCTGACCACGGGCCACGGCCAGGACGCCACCGCGACGCCGCAGCGCGCGGTCACGCTGAACTGCGCCCCGACCGCCTCGGGTACGCATCCAGCGGCCACCGACGCCTGCGCGGACCTGCGCTCGGTGGGCGGCGACATCAATGCCCTGTCGGCGAGGCAAGGCGTCTTCTGCACGATGCTGTACGACCCCGTCGTCGTCACGGTGCAGGGCGTGTGGCAGGGCAAGCGCGTCGACTACCAGCGCACCTTCGCCAACGAGTGCGTGAAGACCTCCTACGGGACTGCGCTCTTCGCGTTCTGAGGACCGGGATCGCGCGGTCACCGCGAGCGTGGACCGCGGGCTTGTAACTGGGGAGTGCGAGCCCTGTCGCAGTGACCGTGAGATCTCGTACGGGGCCGGCCGGACGGAGTGGGGCCGTCCGGCCGGCCCCGGAATTTTTGTGTTCCGGGTCGGCCGCGGCCGACCGGCGTGTGCGGGGTCCGTATCCCGCCGGGCCGGTCGGGCTGCGGCCGAAGTCGTATACAACCCACGGGAGTCAAGCCGTCGGGCAGGAGCCGCCCGCCCCCGCCGTCGGCCGTCCCGTCCCCATTCCCGGCCTGGCGGGAAATCCGCGTCCGCTCCGGCAGGCCCGTCCGCCCGCCGCCCCGGGCGCATGCGGCCGCTCCGCCTACTCCGACCGCTCCGGCTGCCCGAGCTGCTCGGGCCGCTCCGGCTGCTCCGCCTACTCCGGTGGTTCGGGCCCCTCCAACTGGTCCGGCGGCTCCGGTGAGGGGCCCGGCAGTGTCAGGAGCGGGGGGAAGCGCCGGAGCAGGCCCGCGGCGCGCAGCAGGCGGTGCAGCCGGGCCCGGTCCGAGACCAGGCGCAGCCGCCCTCCGCGCTCCCGGGCTCTGGTCTCCGCGCGGCACAGCGCGCGCAGGCCCGAGCAGTCCAGGAAGGCGACGGGGCGCAGGTCCACGAGCACATCGGGCGCCGACCGCCTCGTGGCCGCCTCCAAGTGCTCGGCCACGGAACCCGCCGTCGCCATGTCGATCTCGCCCGACACCTCGATCACCGTGTACGGGCCGAGGGTGTAACTGCGGGCGAAGGGGTTCGCCGTCACCGGCTCGGGGGACATGGCCGGCTCCTCCTCGGCAGGGGAGTACGCGTTTGATCTGCGTAAATACCCCGCCTCGCGCAAAAACATCCCTGGGTCTCGACCGGCAAGATCTAGTTCACTCGACCAGGTGAACTCGGGTGCTGATGTCTTGACAGCTCCGAGTGGGGCCCGCTGCGCGGTCCGGCTACCCGGCCGGGGGTCCCGGGGCAGCCGTACGATGGAGCCACGACGAGGCAATGGCGCCGACGACGACAGACCCGACCGGAGCGACCGGCCGACCGACGGGGACAGAGACTCCCACCCGCCCGCGCGGTATGTGCTCGCCCACAGAAAGCAGGACATGTCCTCCACGCCCTCGTGCCTTCTCCCCGCCGACGCCATCGCCGACGGCTCCCCGGGCGCCCCCGTCGACATCCGGCTCGTCGTCACCGACATGGACGGCACCCTCCTCGACGGCGACGGACACGCCCCCGAGGGCCTGTGGCCCCTCCTCGCCGAACTGCGGCGGCGCGGCGTGCTGTTCAGCCCCGCCAGCGGCCGTCAGTACGCGACGCTGGCCGAGCAGTTCGCCGAGGCGCGCGACGGGATGGTCTTCATCGCGGAGAACGGCACCTATGTGGTGCGGGACGAGGTGGAACTGGGCTCCGACCCGCTGGACGCGGCGGCGGCCCACGGTGTCGTCTCCACCGCGCGCCGTCTGGCTGCCGACGGCGTGGACGTCGGGGCGGTGCTCTGCGGAAAGCGCTCGGCCTATGTGGAAAGGACGGACGACGCCTTCCTGGCAGAGGCCCGGCGGTACTACGCCCTGCTGGAGACGGTCGAGGACCTCACCGCCGTGGACGACGAGTTCCTCAAGGTGGCCCTCTTCGACTTCGGGCCCGTGGAGCGCACCACCGCCCCCGCCCTGGAGCCGTTCGCCGCGACCCACCAGGTGGTCGTCTCGGGCGCGCACTGGGTCGACATCATGAACGCCACCGCCACCAAGGGCGCCGCCCTGCGACGGCTCCAGCAGGAGCTGGGCATCACCCCCGCGCAGACGCTGGTGTTCGGCGACTACCTCAACGACCTGGAGATGCTGGACGCGGCCGAGTGGTCCTTCGCCATGGCCAACGCGCACCCGGACGTCATCGAGCGGGCGCGCCACCTGGCGCCCGCCAACACCGAGAACGGCGTCCTGCGGACCATCGCCCGCCTGCTGCACCTGCCCTCCTCCTGACACCGGCCGCGACCCGCGGCACCCGACGTCCGACCCTCACACCTCGGGGCGGCGCCGGATGCGGGCCGCGAGGACGGCCACATCGTCCTCGGCATGCCCCGCGTCCAGGCGGTCCAGCACGTCGGAGAGCAGTTCCTCCACATCCGCCCCCGGCCGCACCCGCAACCCGGCCAGCCGGGCCAGCGACACATCGATGTCCTCCTTGCGCCGCTCCACCAGGCCGTCGGTGAACAGCAGCAGCGTGTCCTGGAGGGTGAGCGCCCGGGTGGTCGGCTCATAGCCGCCGACCCCCGTCCCGAGCGGCGGCCCGGTCGGCACGTCCAGCAGCTCACCGGTGCCGTCGCCGGTGAACAGGGCGGGCGGCAGATGCCCCGCGCTGGTGAGTGATGCCGTACCGCGTGCCGGATCCACCTGGACCAGCAGACAGGTCGCCGGGCGACGGGTGCCCTCCTCGCTGACGGCGGCGTCCAGTCGGCGCAGCACCCGGTGCGGGGGCAGATCCGTGGAGGCCATGTAGCGCAGCATCGAGCGATAGGCGTTCATGTCGACCGCCGCGTCCAGCCCGTGCCCCATCACATCGCCCATCACCAGCAGGGTCCGCCCGAAGTGCAGCCGCACCGTCTCGAACCAGTCCCCGCCCACCAGGGTCCCGCCGCCCGCGGGCAGATAGCGCGTGGCCAGGTCCAGATTGGGATGCGGCCGCCCCGGCTCCGCCAGCAGGGCCCGCTGGAGGCGGAGCACCGTGCCGCGCACCGCCGAGTGGTGCCGCGCATGCCCGAGGTGCACGGCCGTCAGCCGGGCCGCGAACTGGGCGAGGTCGGTCTCCCGGTCCGAGAAGGGCGCCCCCCGACGCACCGCGAGCAGCACCCCGTACAGCCGCCCCTGCCCCAGCAGCGGCAGGGTCATCACCTGACGCGGTCCGGCGCCCGGCCCGCCCGGCGGCCCGGCGGCCGAACGCTCCCCGTCCCGCGGCACGGCGGCCGAACGGCCCCCATCCGGCGGCGCCCCGCCCGGACGGCGCCCCCCGCCCGGCGAGGGATGCGCCCCCCGGAGAGTGCCCTCCGGGCCGGGCGGGGCCAGCAGCTCGGTGCGGCCTGCCATGGCCGCCCGCTCCAGTGCCGGGGCGGCACCCGCGGCGCCCGGTGCGGACGGGATGTCCTCGGGCAGCAGATCCACGGCCGCGGCACCGCCCAGCCGCTCGCACACGAAGGCGGCCAGCTCCTCGCAGGTGGTCCGCTCGTCCAGCGTGGTGCCGATCGACTCGACGGCGTCCTCCGCCGCGTGCGGGTGGTCGGCAGCGTCCTCAACGCCCACAGCGCCACCTCCGCGACTACACGTCCCGAATCCATCCACGCACGGGGCGGCCGGGCCCGCATCCGCGCCACCCCGGCGCCGCTCAGAGATCGTTCACCAGCACCGCCGCCCCGTCGAAGCGCCCCGCCTTCAGATCGCCGAGGGCCTGCTGCGCCTGCGACAAAGGGTACGCATGTGTCGTCGCGCGCACCCCGTACCGGGCGGCGAGATCCAGGAACTCCCGGCCGTTCTCGCGGGTGTTCGAGGTGACGCTGCGCACCTCCTTCTCGTAGAAGAGGTCGCTCTCGTAGTGCAGCACCGGCACATCGCTGAGATGGATGCCCGCGACCGCCAGCACCCCGCCCCGGTCCAGGGCCCGCAGCGCCACCGGCACCAGCTCCCCGGCGGGCGCGAACAGGATCGCCCCGTCCAGCGGCTCCGGTGGCAGGTCGTAGGCACCGCCCGCCGAGGCGCAGCCGAGGGCGAGCGCCAGTCCGCGCGAGGCCTCGTCCCTGGTCAGCACATGCACCCGGGCCCCCTGTGCCAGCGCGACCTGGGCGCACAGATGGGCGCTGCCGCCGAAGCCGTAGAGCCCCAGCCGCCCGCCCCGCGGCAGCGACGTCCGCAGCAGGGCCCGGTAGCCGATGATGCCCGCGCACAGCAGCGGCGCCACCTCCACGTCGTCCACGTCCGCCGGGAGCCGGTAGGCGAAGGCGGCGGGCACGGTCGTGTACTCGGCGTATCCGCCGTCGGCGTCCCAGCCGGTGTACTCGGAGCCGGGACACAGGTTCTCGGACCCGCGCACGCAGTACGCGCAGGTGCCGTCCGTGCGTCGCAGCCACGCGACACCGACCCGGTCGCCTACGGTCCAGCCGTCCGTGTCCGCCCCCAGCGCGGCCACCACGCCCGCCACCTCGTGCCCGGGTGTCACCCCGGGCCGGTGCACCGGCAGATCGCCCTCGGCGACATGCAGATCCGTACGGCACACCCCGCACGCCCGTACGTGCACCAGCAACTCGCCGGTCCCCGGCACCGGGACCGGCCGCTCCATCAGTCTCAGCGGCTCCCGCTCGACGGGACCCGGCCGGTCCACCACCCATGCGCGCATCGCCCGTCCCCGTTCCTCGTCGGCTGTTCCGGTTCCAGTGTCGGGCAGGGGCGCGAGCCGCCGCGCGGCACATTCCGCACCTGGCTACGGTGGGATCCGCACCCCAGCCGTTGTCAGCGGAAAGGTCGGACGCCATGGCGGTACAGCCGGAGGGGACGCCCTGCTGGGCGGACGCGATGTTCAGCGACGTCGAGGGAGCCAAGCGCTTCTACGGCGACGTCCTCGGCTGGACGTTCGGCGAGTCGACGTCGGAGTACGGCCACTACACCCAGGCCTACGCGGACGGAAAGGCCGTCGCCGCGGTCGTACCGCCCATGCCCGGCCAGGAGGGCCAGTCCGCCTGGTGCCTGTACTTCGCGACGGACGACGCGGCCGCCACGGCGCGGAGGATCCGGGAGGAGGGCGGTGAGGTGCTGATGGAGCCGATGCAGGTCGGAGACTTCGGCACCATGGCCCTGGCCCGTGATCCGGGCGGCGCCGTCTTCGGCCTCTGGCAGGGGGGCCGCCATGAGGGCTTCGAGGCCGTGGGCGTGCCGGGGGCGTACTGCTGGGCCGAGCTGTACACCCGGCAGCCGGAGCGGTCCGACGCCTTCTTCCCCGCGCTCTTCTCCTACGGGGCCCGGCAGATCCAGGACGAGGCGATCGACTTCCGCTTCTACGAACTGGGCGGTGCCCCCGTGCTCGGCCGCATGCGGATGACGGAGGACTTCCCACCGGAGGTCCCGGCCCACATCAATGTGTACTTCACCGTCGACGACTGCGACGCCGCGGTCCAGCGGGCCGTCGGGCACGGCGCGGTCCTGCGCTTCGGCCCGATGGACAGCCCCTTCGGCCGGTTCGCCGCGCTGAGCGACCCCCAGGGAGCCCCCTTCTCCGTCATCGACGTCACCACCACCCGGGGCGAGATGCCGCCGTCCACCGCGGCGTAGCACGCTTGCGGGCGGCGGGGCGCGGGGCGCGGCGCGCGGCCGGAGCCCGGGCGGCGGCGGGCCCGTGCGCGGGTGAGGGGCGCCCGGCCGCCCCGGGCTCCGGTGCGCCCCTCGGGCCGTGGCATGATCGGTGTCATGCCTGAACGAGTTGTGGCCGCCTGCGACGGGGCGTCGAAGGGAAACCCCGGACCCGCCGGATGGGCCTGGGTCGTCGCCTCCGACGACGGGATTCCCGACCGATGGGAGGCCGGCCCGCTGGGCAGGGCGACCAACAACGTGGCCGAACTGACCGCGCTGGAACGCCTGTTGACCGCGGTCGACCAGGATGTCCCGCTGGAGATCCGGATGGACTCCCAGTACGCGATGAAGGCCGTCACGACCTGGCTGCCCGGCTGGAAGCGCAACGGCTGGAAGACCTCGGCCGGAAAGCCCGTCGCCAACCAGGAGCTGGTGGTACGGATCGACGCGCTGCTGGGCGGCCGTGAGGTCGAGTTCCGCTACGTCCCCGCCCACCAGGTCGACGGCGACCGCCTCAACGACTTCGCCGACCGGGCCGCCAGCCAGGCGGCCACCGTCCAGCAGTCGGCGGGCAGCGATTACGGCTCCCCGGAGCCGCCGCCCTCCGCCACCGGACCGGCACCGGCCGCCTCCGGTGCCCGGCGTGCGCCCGCGAAGAAGCGCGCCGCCTCCGGCCGCACCCTCAAGGCCAAGTTCCCCGGCCGCTGCGTCTGCGGCCGCTCGTACGCGGCCGGTGAGTCCATCGCCAAGAACTCCCAGGGCTGGGGCCACCCGGAGTGCCGCACGGCGGCCGGGGACTGACCCCCGCCGCACGGCACAGGGCCCCTCCCGGTCGCCCCCACCCGCCCGCGGTGTCTCAGCGGGTGCCGGTGCCGGAGGCGCAGCGCCCAGCCGCCGCCGCGGGTGTCGCGCTCAGTCGGTGTCGAAGGCGTAGAGGGCCCGGTGGTCCAGCAGGTCCGCCGGGCGCACGGTGTTCCACGGCTTCATCGTCTCGCCGAGGTCGATGACGTCCGGGGTGCCGCCCGTCGGCAGATACCCGGACTGCGGATGGCGGCTCTGCCACTCGGCCCACAGCTTGTCGACGTAGGCGTGGTGCAGCCAGAAGACCGGGTCGTTGGGGGAGACCCCGGTGGCCATCTGGCCGCCCACCCACACATGCACCCGGTTGTGGAGGTTGACGCCCCGCCAGCCCTCCAGATGGTTGCGGAAGCCGTCCGAGGCGCTGTTCCAGGGCGCCATGTCATAGGTGGGCATCGCGAGCACGGACTCGACCTCGGCCGGGGTCGGCAGATTGCGTACGCCCTCCCCGAGGGCGCGCCGGAGGAAGGTGCGGCCGTCCACCCGCACGGTGATCGGCCAGTTGCCCGTGGACGCGGCGAACGGCCCGTCCATCACCCGTCCGTCCAGGCTGCGGCCGGTGCCGCCGAGGAAGTCCGGTGCCCACAGCGAGGAACGCGCGGTGCGGTCGGCGGACCAGTCCCAGTAGGGCAGCGCGACCGAGGAGTCCACGGACTGGAGGGCCTGCTCGAATTCGAGGATGAATCTGCGGTGCCACGGCAGGAACGAGGGCGAGCGGTGGCCCGTCCGTTCACCGGTGTCGGTGTCGGCCATGATGAAGGCGTTGTGGGTGGTGACGAAGGCGTCGTAGCGGCCGCTGCGCTTCAGCTCGATGAAGGCCGCGACGAGCCGGCGCTTCTCGTCGGCGGTGAGGGCGGCCTGGTTCTTGCGTACGGTCATGTGCGGAGGCTCCGGAAGTCCTGTGCGGGAAGGTCAGTTGAAGGGGACGAGCGGGGCGCCCTGGAGTTCCACCACGGCGGCGCGGGCCGCCGCGAGGGGACTCGGTACGGGGTCGTAGTGGGTGACCACACTGATCCAACTGCCGTCCGCGTTGCGCATCACATGCAGTTCCGTCCCGTCGATGAACACGCCGTACCCGGAACCGTGGTGGCCGCCCGCGGTGGGGCGGCCTTCTATATGGCGCCCCTGGTAGACCTCGTCGAAGGGTGCGGGCCCGCCGTGGTCGTGCCCCGGCATCGCCGGAGCGGACGAGGGCGCCCCGGAGAGCGGAGTGGCGGGGCGTGGGGTGGCGGCGTAGGCCGTGGCGGCCCCGGCCACCCCGAGTCCGCCGGTGACGACGGCGCCTGCCACCAGGGCGCGTCGGCGGGTGTATTCGGGCATGCGAAGTCCTCCTGGATCGCGGGGGGTTGATGTCCCTCCCTGCCTATCCGGCGGCCGCCGGGACCGGGAAATCCCCGCCCATGGGTTGGCTACGATCAGGACAATTGCCCACATGTCCTGCAAAGTTGAACCAAGATGATCTTGCCGCCGAGGGGTGACCGGAGATACCGGACGGGGAAATTCCGCCGCACCGGAGGCCCCTGGGCAAGGATCTTGCGCGCCGCCGCCCGGCCCGTGGTCCGGCTCACGTTCCCGATCTGACGCGAACTGCCACCGGGGACGCCGGGTGCGCGGGGCCTGCCGGACCGGGAGGGATCACGCATCCCAGGGAGCGGACGGCGGACCCGGTTCCGTCCCGGACCCCGGGCAACCGGTGGGGGAGGAGGGCCGCGGATCAGCCGGATTGCCGAACGGTGCGGGCCGCCCGCCTCGGCCGAAGAGCCGAGGCGGCCCTCCGGCTGCCGCCGTAACGTGAGGTGGCATGACGCACGTCTTCCGGGACCGCTCCCGCACGCAGCAGGTCCTGCTCCTGGCGGCGGTCGTCGCCGTCCTCGCCCTGCTCGCCGCGGAGGGGCTCAACACCGGCTTCGCCCCCACCGCGGCGGCCGCCGTCGTCACCGGCGGGCTGTGCGTGGCGGCCCTGTTCGTACCGCCCGCGCGCTTCCCCCTCGTGGCCTGCGGCGCCGTGGCCGCGTCCCTCGCTCTGTCGGTGGCCGAGGTGCAGTTGCCCCCGAGTCTGCGGCCGGAGAACACCCCGGGCATCACGGAGCTGTGTGCGCTCCTGCTGATGATCGCCCGCACCGTGCGTCTTCAGCCGCTGCTGCGGATCATCGCTCTGGCACCCGCCGCAGCCGTGGCCGCCGGGCTGCTGCCTCTGCGGCTTCCGGAAACCGAGCACGAGCGGGTGCAGACCATCGGGGAGCCGGTGCTCCTCCTCGGCGCCGTGCTGATGGTCGTGCTGGGCCTGTATCTGCGGCTCGTCGACTCGGTGCGCGACCGCGAGCGGACGTCCGCCGAGCAGGCTGCCCGCCAGGCCGAGCGCCTGGAGCAGGCCCGGGAGCTGCACGACTTCGTGGCCCACCATGTCACCGCGATCGTCGCCCAGGCCAAGGCGGCCCGCTATGTCACCGCGGCCGGGCGGGCACCGGACCCCGGGGACCTGGACCGGGTGTTCGCCGGGATCGAGGAGGCCGGTTCACAGGCGATGGACTCCATGCGCAGCATGGTCTCCATGCTGCGCGCCCCGGGAGGTCCGGCCGCCACCCGCCCCGGAGGCGACCTCACACGCGTGCGCGACCTCGTCGAGAACTTCTCCGCCGCGGGGCGGCCGGTCCGGCTCACCCTCGACCCCCGGCTGGCCGCACGGTCCTTCCCGCCCGAGATCAGCACCACCGTGCACCGCCTGGTGCAGGAATCACTCACCAACATCCGCAAGTACGCCGACACCGCCGCACATGTCACCGTCGACATCCGGCTCCGGGCCGACGACCCCGGTCGGCTGGACGTCTCGGTGAGAGACGACGGACAGCCCGTCGGCGCCACGGCGCACCGCACCCGGACCGGCGCATCCTACGCTCCGCCGACCGCCGGGCGCGGCGGCTACGGCCTCATCGGACTCGCCGAACGCGTCGAGGCCATCGGCGGTCACTTCACGGCGGGCCCCCGCCCCGGCTGCAACGGCTGGGAGGTCACCGCCGACATCCCCCTCCCGCCGCCACCCCGGGCGAACCGCCCGTGACCGTGCGACCGGCGGTCGCCACCCCCTCTGGGACCATGGCCCCATGAAGATCCGGGTCCTGATCGCCGACGACCAGGAGATGGTCCGGTCGGCCTTCCGCATGATCCTCGGTGCCCAGCCGGACATGGACGTCGTCGCCGAGGCCGCCGACGGCACCGGCGCCGTGGAAGCGGCCCGGCGACTCCGCCCGGACGTCTGCCTCCTGGACATCCGTATGCCCGGACTCGACGGCCTGGAGGCCACCCGGCTGCTGGCGGGCCCCGACATCCCCGATCCGCTGAACGTCCTGATCGCCACCACCTTCGACCTCGACGAGTACGTCTACCAAGCCCTGCGCAACGGCGCCTGCGGCTTCCTCCTCAAGGACGGCGCCCCCACCCTGCTCGCCGAAGCCGTCCGCGCGGCAGCCGTCGGCAACTCCCTCATCTCCCCCTCCGTCACCGTCCGCCTCCTGAAGCACATGGCACCGCCCCCGCGGGGCGACTCCGGTTCCGGCCCCGTTTCCGCTGCCGCCCGCGCGGCCACCCGGCTCCCCGAACCCCTCACCCCCCGCGAACTCGACGTCGTCCGCCTGGTCGCCCGCGGATGCACCAACGAAGAAGTGGCGGCCCGGCTCTACGTCACCCACTCCACGGTCAAGACCCACCTGGGCAACATCCAGCGCAAACTCTCCGCCCGCAACCGCGTCGAGATCGCCGCCTGGGCCTGGGAAGCGGGAGTCTGCACCGGCCGCGGCTGAACCCCCGCGCGCCCCACCGGGGCAGCGGCGGTGCCGCGGTGGGCGGGGGGCACCGACCTCCGAGAGACCCGCGCGGCCCACAGAACACCCTTTTGGGTGAATGCCCATTCACCCGGTAAGGTGAATTGTCATTCACCTCGCATTCCCGCGTCCCCCTCCGGAGCGCCCATGGTCCCGATACCCGCCCCCGCCGACGGCTCCGCCACCCCCTCCGGGAGGGACGGAGCGCCGGGACTGCGGGACCGGCTGGCCGTCCCGGTGCTGGCGTTCGGCGGCATCCTCATGGCCGTCATGCAGACGGTGGTCGTGCCCCTGCTGCCCGACCTGCCCCGGCTCACCGGTGCCTCCGCGGGGACCGTCTCCTGGATGGTCACCGCCACCCTGCTGGCCGGAGCGGTGCTCACCCCGGTGCTCGGACGCGCGGGCGACATGTACGGCAAGCGGCGGGTCCTGCTGGCCGCCCTCGGGCTGATGACGCTCGGCTCGCTGCTGTGCGCGCTCTCGTCCGACATCACCGTGCTCATCGCGGCCCGCGCCCTGTCCGGCGCGGCGGCCTCGGTCGTCCCGCTGTCCATCAGCATCCTGCGCGACGAACTCCCGCCCCAGCGCACCGGATCCGCGGTCGCGCTGATGAGTTCCACCGTCGGCATCGGCGCCGCCCTCGGGCTGCCGCTGGCCGCACTCGTCATCCAGTACGCGGACTGGCACACCATGTTCTGGGTGACCACCGGTCTCGGCCTCACCGGACTGCTGCTCGCCTGGTGGGCGGTGCGCGAGTCACCCGTGCGCGCTCCGGGCCGCTTCGACACCCTGGGCTCGCTGGGACTGGCCGCCGGTCTGATCTGTCTGCTGCTCGGTGTCTCGGAGGGCGGCGAGTGGGGATGGGGGAGTCCCCGGATCCTGGGCCTCTTCGCCGCCTGCGTCCTGGTCCTGGCGCTCTGGTCCGTCCAGCAACTGCGCTCCGCGCAGCCCCTGGTGGACCTGCGCCTCGCCTCCCGCCCACGGGTCGCGCTGCCCCATCTGACCGCCACTCTGGTCGGATTCGGCTTCTACGCCAACTCCCTGCTCACGGCCCAGCTGGTGCAGGCGCCCAAGGCCACCGGCTACGGGCTCGGCCTGTCCATCGTCGGCAGCGGCCTGTGCCTGCTGCCCGGCGGAGTGACCATGCTGCTGTTCTCCCCGCTCTCGGCGCGGATCTCGGCGGCCCGCGGCCCCCGGGTCACCCTCGCCCTCGGCGCCGCCGTCCTCGCCCTCGGCTATGCCGTGCGCATCGCGGACAGCCGTGACCTCTGGATGATCGTCGTGGGCGCCTCCATCGTGGCGACCGGCACCACCCTCGCCTACTCGGCGCTGCCCACACTGATCCTGCGCGCCGTACCGGCCGGGCAGACGGCCTCCGCGAACGGGGTGAACGTCCTGATGCGCACCATCGGCCAGGCGGTGTGCAGCGCGGCCGTCGCCGCGGTCCTGGTCCATCACACCAGCCTCGTCGCGGGCGCGCCCGTGCCCACGCTGCACGGTTATCTGGTGGCCTTCGCGATGGCGGGCGGCGTCGCACTGGTGGCCTGTGCCGCGGCTCTCGCCATCCCAGGCGACAAGGGGACCGAGGGGACCCGCGATCCCGGCGGAGCCCGGCGAAGTACTGTGGTGCCGCAGGGCGAGGCCCTGGAAGGAGCGTGATCGCGGTGCCCTCCTCCGCCGCCGACACCGCCGGACGGACGCCCTCCGAGGCGCAGGCCCGGACGCCCTCCGAGGCGCAGGCCCGGACTCTGCCGGGGGCGCAGGCCGCAGCGTCGGCCGATGCACCGCCCGAGGCACCGGCCGAGGCACCGCCCGAGGCGCAGACCGCCTCAGGTTCCCCGGCCCGCCGCGACGCCGAGGCGACCAAGGCCGCCATCCTCCGTGCCGCCCGTCACTTCCTGGCCCGCCAGGCCCGGGCCGACATCACTCTGAAGGCGGTGGCCGAACGGGCCGGGGTCAGCCCTCCGCTGGTCCTCAAGTACTTCGGGAACAAGGACACGC
The DNA here is from genome assembly GCF_044548405.1 of Streptomyces sp. NPDC052040. Taxonomy (NCBI): domain Bacteria; kingdom Bacillati; phylum Actinomycetota; class Actinomycetes; order Kitasatosporales; family Streptomycetaceae; genus Streptomyces; species Streptomyces sp. NPDC052040. Next base: position 78,413 of record NZ_JBIUBV010000008.1, read on the forward strand.
TGCTCTCCCAGGTCATGTCCTTCGAGGCGGACGCCGCGGACCTGCTGGACGCACCGCTCCCCGGACTCGGGCGGCACATGGTCCGCCAGGTGCTGGTGAGCCAGACCCGGCAGGGCGCCGACCCCCTGCTGCGCATCGTGTTCGCCCCGCTGCACGGCGAGCACGGCGACATCCTGCGCGACAACTTCCGCACCCAGGTCACCGAGCGCCTCGCCGACCGCCTGAGCGGCCCCGACACCGGTCTGCGCGCCGAACTCGCGGTCGGCACCCTGCTGGGACTGGGCGTGATGTTCGGCATCGCGCGCGGCGAGCATCTGCGCGCCCTGGACCTCGATGCGCTCGTCGAGCGGTACGGCCCCGTCGTCCAGGGGCAGTTGACGCCCTGAGCGGGGTCAGCGCACCCCGCGCGGCCGGAACTGCACACTGATCCGGGGTCCGGCCGCCCGGCTGCTCTTCGGCACGGCGTGCTCCCAGGTCCGCTGGCAGCTGCCGCCCATGACGATCAGGTCGCCGTGCCCGAGCGGGCGCCGCAGGGTCTCCCCGCCGCCGCGCGGTCTGAGCGCGAGATCCCGGGGAGCGCCCACGGAGAGGATGGCGACCATGGTGTCCTCGCGGGCGCCGCGGCCGGTCCGGTCCCCGTGCCAGGCCACGCTGTCGCGGCCGTCCCGGTAGTAGCAGAGCCCGGCCGTGACGAAGGGTTCCCCCAACTCGTCGGCGTAGTGCGCGGACAGGGCGGCGCGCGCCTCCTCCAGCACGGGGTGCGGCCAGGGCTCGTCCGGCCCGTAGTGGGCGAGGAGCCGCGGAACGTCCACCGTGTGGTCGTACATCCGCCGCCGCTCGGCCCGCCACGGCACCTCGGCCGCCAGCCGTTCGAACAGGGCGTCGGCCCCGGCCAGCCACCCGGGCAGCAGATCGATCCATGCCCCGGAGCCGAGCGGGGTCCGGCGCAGCCCGTCGAGCGGGGCCGGCCGGAGGTCGTCGCTCTGGTCGAACAGGGAGCCCTGGAGGTGCGTGGCCATAGGGGCAGCGTACTCCCGTATTCGAAAATATGTTCTGATCATGGAGGCGGGTGCGCGGGAGGCAGCGACGGGCGCCAACTCATTTGCTGCGAAGCAACCTTGCGGACGCGGGCAGCGTCTTGATCCACAACGGGCGGTGGTGCGGTCGATCACCGGCAGGGATCCCGGGTGGGTGTTCAGGGCGCTATACGCATCGTGTATACATGTCATGTATACGCGGGCTCTCTACACACGCTGTATACGCGCCGTGTATGTACGGCGTGCGCGCCGCGCGCCTCTGTGCCGCGCGGGCGGGAGTCCCGGGCCGGGGGCTCCCGCGGTGCGCGCCGCCGCCGCCGACAGCCAGCATCCGTCGGCCGTGCGCCCCGGCGCCCGGTCGGCCGCAGACCGAAAGGCACTCATGTACGGCAAGGCCTTCGCCCCGGAATACCAGGGCGCTCTGACCTCCCTGTCCGTGAACTCCTCACTCACGGACGTCCTGGCCGCGGGCACCGAGCAGTTGCGGGCCGCCGAGCGCGCCGGGGCCCGCCAGGAGGCCGCCCGGTCCGGTCTGGCGGTCGCCGAGGCGCACCGCAGGCTCGGCCAGGTCGCCGACGCCGACCGGGCCTGGAAGGCGAGCTACCGCACCGCCCGGGAGGCCGGTGACACCGGGGCGATGGCCTGGGCCCTGTGGAGCGGCGGCACCCTGGCCCGGCAGCGCGGCGCCCTGCCCCTGGCCTGGCGGCTGCTGCGCCTCGCCGCCGATCTCGGCGAGCGGGCCGGGGATGTCGTCGTGCGCGGATATTCGCTTGCGGGAATGGCCGAGACCGGTCGCATCCAGGGCGACTACGAGGCGGTGACCGCGCTGCACGAGCAGCTGCTGGCCGAGGCCCGCCGCCGCGGCGAGGCCCGCCACACGGTGTGGGCGCTGGAGGGCATCGCCCAGATACACCGCAACACCGGCTCCTACGACACCGCGTACGCCATGTTCGAGGAGGCCGCCGACATCGCGGCCCGTGCCGACGACCGCCGCGGTCACGCCTGGGCGCTGCGCGGTCTCGCCGACATCCTCTCCGTCCGGGACGGCGACACCGAACGCGCCCTGGAGCTGCTGTCCGAGGCGGAGGGCGGCTGCCGGGAGATGAACCTGATGGGAGCGCTGGCCTACAACCACAAGATGCGCGGCAACGTCTTCTACCGCGCCGGGCGCTACCAGGAGGCGTACGACGCCTACGCGCTGGCGCTCTCCGAGTTCGAGGACATGGACGAGGCGCGCGGGACCGCCCTCGCCCGCCTCGGCCTGGTCAAGTCGCGGGCCCGGCTGGGCCACGACCGCGACGCGACCGCCGCGGATCTCGGCGCGCTGGCCCGGGACCTGGACGGGATAGGGCTGCGGCACGGCCGGGAGATGGTGCTGCGGGCCCACGAGGAACTCGGGCTCACCGCACCGGAAGGAACCGGACGATGACCGCCCCCGCCGCGGACCTCCTCGGCTCCCCGCACCAGGACCTCGCCGCCGCCCGGATCCTGGAGCGCTCCCGCTCCCTCGTCGCCCCCGCCCTCGCGGACGCCGTGGCCACCCTGCACCCCTGGGTCGCGGAGATGGCGCGGTACGCGCTCGGCGGAAGCGGCCCGGGCGGCGACGACGGCGCGGGGAACGCCGCCCGGACTGGCGACGGTGGCCGCACGGAGACCGGCCGACGCGGAGGCAAGGGCATACGCCAGGCGCTCGCCCTGCTCGGCGCCGAACTGGCCGGGGCGAGCGCCGACCGGGGAGTCCCGGCGGCCGTGGCCGTCGAACTCGTGCACACCTTCTCCCTGGTGCACGACGACATCATGGACGGCGACGCCCTGCGCCGCGGCCGCCCCGCCCTGTGGAAGGCCTACGGCACCGGCCCCGCGGTCCTCGCGGGCGACGCGCTGCTCGCCCTCGCCGTGGAGACGCTGGGCGGGGCTCCGGAGGCCGGCCGGCGGCTCAGCGACGCCCTCGCCGATCTCGTCCGCGGCCAGGCCGACGATCTGCTCTTCGCCCGCCGCCCCTGGACCGGCCCCGAGGCCGTGACCACGGCGGAGTACGAGGCGATGGCCGAGTACAAGACGGGAGCGCTGCTCGGCTGTGCCCTCGCCCTGGGAGCCGGGCTCGGCGGAGCGGGCGGGGCGACGGTCGCCGCGCTGGACCGGACGGGCCGTCACCTCGGTGTGGCCTTCCAGATCGTCGACGACCTGCTGGGCATCTGGGGCGACCCCGCGCTCACCGGCAAACCCGTCCACGGTGATCTGCGCGAGGGGAAGAAGACCTTCCCGGTCCTCGCCGCCCTGGCCGGACCCCACGGCCCCGAGCTGGCCGGGCTGCTGGGCGCCCGCGGCGACACGGAGCGCGCGGCCGGCCTGGTGGCGCGGGCGGGCGGCCGGGCGGCGGCCCTGCGCGAGGCGCGGCGCCATCTCGCCGCCGCGGACGCCCTCCTGGACTCCGTCCCGTGCGCTCCGCGCACCGCGGAGGACGTACGCGGTCTGCTCACGTCCCTGACCCGGCGCACTCTGTGAGTCCGTCACACCTCTGGCCGGGCCGCCGGTGACGGCCCAAGTCGGTGCGACATCGGTCACATCGGGGGCAGGAGGCAGCGGCGAGGGCAACCTGCCCGGGCCGTCTCTCCTCTTTTCTGCTGACGGACCGTTGGTCACCTTTCCGTCACTCAGATGTGGACTTATGTAAAGAGATCACCTTAAAAACCGTAAATAGGATCTTCCTTCTTTACATGTACATGGCGGTTGTACAAGGCTGACGCGAGGGGGCCCGACCAGCCCCCACGGCGCCCAACGGCGCTGTGCGCACGGGCGGTCGGCGCCACCGGCCGTCCTCTTGTACTGAAGGAACTCTGTGCACATACCCCACATACGCCGGCTGGCCGTCGCCATCACCGTGGCGACGGCGGCCACCCTCCCGGCCGTTCCGGCCCTCGCCGCCGCTCCCGTCGCGGCGCCCGCGGCCGGATCGCCGGTCGACGCGGCCCGGGCCGCCGCGTTCGCACACGCCTCCGACACCGGGGTCGCGCCCGGGGACACCCTCCAGGTCAAGGACGTGATGACCGACCCGGAGGGCAAGCAGCACGTCCGCTTCCTCCGCAGCCACAACGGCATGCGCGTCCTCGGCGGCGATCTGGTCGTCCACCTGGACCGGCGCGGCGGCTACCTGGGCGTGACCCGCGCCGTGAACCACGCCGTCAAGCCCCCCGCCACCAAGGCCAAGCTGACGGCCGAGCAGGCGGAGCGGACGGCCGCCGACGTCGCGAAGGGCGAGGCGGGCAACGCCGAACTCGTCCTCGACGCCCGTGACGGCAAGGCCGCCCTCGCCTACCAGGTGCACATCACCGACAGCCGCACCCCCGACTCGGGCAGCTCCCGCACGGTCGTGGTGGACGCGCTCACCGGCACGGTCCGCAGCGACACGCCCGACTCCGACGAGTTCATCTCGCCCTCGCTGGCGCGCACCCTGCGCCAGCGCGGCGAGTCGGCAACCCCGACGGCCGACACCCCGGAACCGCTGTCCGGCTTCACCGCCGCCCCCGGCTCCGCGGCCGTCCGCTACCCGTCGGCGGCGAACGGCACCGGCAACTCCCTGTTCGTCGGCAAGGTCCCGCTGACCACCACCCGGACCACGCGCACCAGCTACCTCCTCAAGGACCCCACCCGCTGGGGCACCGAGACCCGCGACGCCAAGGGCAAGGAGCTGGAGAAGTTCTCCCGCGGAACCCCGTTCACCACCACCAACGACGTCTGGGGCAACGGGGCCACCTCGAACCGCGCCACCGCGGCGGCCGACGCCCAGTACGGCATCACCAAGACGCTGGACTTCTACCAGAAGACGTTCGGCCGCAAGGGCATCAAGAACAACGGCACGGGCGCCCTCGCGATGGTCCACTTCGGCAACAAGGTCGGCAACGCCTTCTGGGACTCCGACTGCGGCTGCATGCTCTACGGCGACGGCGACGGCGACCAGTTCAAGAAGCCGCTGGTGGTCCTCGACGTCACCGGCCACGAACTGACGCACGGCGTCGTCGACGCCACCGCGGGCCTCGAACCCACCCGGGTCGACCGCTTCGCCCAGTACGGCGAGCCGGGCGCCCTCAACGAGTCGCTCGCGGACATCTTCGGCTCGGGCGTCGAGTTCTCCGCCAACAACCCGAAGAACCCGCCCAACTACCTGATGGGCGAGAAGCTCGGGCTGCGGCAGAAGTTCCTGCGCCGCCTCGACCACCCGTCCCTGGACAAGCTGGAGGGCACGGTCGACGCCTGGTCGCCCCAGGTGTACGACACCGAGGTGCACGCCGGTTCGGGCGTCTCCTCGCACGCCTTCTACCTGCTGGCCGAGGGCAGCGGCAAGAAGACCATCGGCGGCGTGGCGTACGACTCGCCCACGTCGAACGGCGCGAAGGTGACCGGCATCGGCCGCACCAAGGCCCTGGCGATCTTCTACCGCGCGCTCACCCGCTACATGGTCTCCACCACGGACTTCCATGACGCGCGCGCGGCGACCCTCCAGGCCGCCGCCGACATGTACGGCGCGAGCAGCACCGAGTACAAGACGGTCGACCAGGCCTGGGCGGCCGTCAATGTCACGGCCGCCAACACCCCGTCCGCCGGTCACTGACCGACCGGACACCCGGGGCCCCGCCGCACGGCGGGGCCCCGGCCCGTTCCCCCGCAAGGACCGGCGGGACGCGCCGGGTTCCGCGTTTCGGCCCGGGAACGCCCGGAGCGGGGAACGATGTCCCGGGAGTGTCCAGGCGAAGGACGGACGGCGCAATGACGGTGCTCGGGGTCGACATCGGTACGTCCAGCAGCAAAGGTGTGCTGGTCGGCGCGGACGGAACGGTGCTCGCCACCGCGGTGCGGCCGCATGCGGTGAGCAGGCCGGAACCGGGGCATGTCGAGATGGAAGCGGCGCTCTGGTGGGACGAGTTCGCCTCCCTCGCCCGGGAACTCGCGCCCCCGGGCACCGCGGTGGAGGCGGTCGGCGTCAGCGGCATGGGACCGTGCGTCGCCCTGGCCGACGAGAACGACACCCCGCTGCACCCGGCGATCCTCTACGGCGTCGACACCCGCGCCACCGCCCAGATCGCCCGGCTGGACGCCGAACTCGGCCCCGACGCCGTCCTGCGGCGCTGCGGATCCCTGCTGTCCACCCAGGCGGTCGGGCCCAAGATCGCCTGGCTCGCGGAGCACCGGCCCGACGTCACCGCCCGGGCCCGGCGGCTGTACATGCCCGCCTCCTTCCTGGTGAACCGGCTCACCGGCGCCTACGTCCTGGACCACCACTCGGCCAGCCAGTCCGTGCCGCTCTACGACTCCACCGCCCGCGCCTGGTACCGCCCGTGGGCCCGCCGTATCGCGCCCGACCTCGAACTGCCGCCGCTGCGCTGGCCCGGTGAGACCGCCGGCCGGGTCACCGCCCGGGCGGCCGCCGCCACCGGCCTGCCGCCCGGCATCCCGGTCGTCACCGGCACCATCGACGCCTGGGCGGAGGCACTGAGCGTCGGCGCCCAGCACACCGGCGATCTGATGCTCATGTACGGCAGCACCATGTTCCTGATCAACACGGTCGCCGAACGGCTTCTGGTGCCCCAACTGTGGAGCACCGTGGGCGCGTTGCCCGGCACCCGCAGCCTGGCGGGCGGCATGGCCACCTCCGGGGTGATCACCGACTGGCTGCGGGAGCTGTTCGGCGCCCCCGGGCACGAGGCGCTCCTCGCCGAGGCCGAGGCGTCCGGGCCGGGCGCCCGGGGCCTGCTGATGCTGCCCTACTTCGCGGGGGAGCGGACCCCGGTCGCCGACCCGGACGCCCGGGGCATGATCGCCGGACTGACCCCGGAGCACACCCGGGGCGATCTGTACCGCGCGGCGCTGGAGGCCACCGCCTTCGGGGTGCGGCACAACGTGGAGGCGATGCGCGCGGCCGGTGCCGACATCCGCAGGGCGGTCGCCGTGGGCGGGGGCACCCGGGGCGGCCTGTGGACCCGTATCGTCTCCGATGTCACGGGGCTGGAGCAGGAGATCAGGACCGTGACGCTCGGCGCGAGCTACGGAGCGGCGTTCCTGGCCGCGAGCGCGGTCGGCGACGCCGACATCGACGCCTGGAACCCGGTGCGCGAACGCGTCCGGCCCCAGGCCGGTCCCCGGTCCTGCTACGACACCCGCTACGACCTCTACCTCCGGCTCTACCCGGCGACCCGCGACATCGGCCATGCGCTGGCCCGCGCACAACGTGCCACCCCCGGCACCCCGCCCGGATGACACGGGCCGCGGTCCCGCTTCAGGCGCGCGACGCGGGTCCGAGCGACTCCTCGGCCGCCGCCACGACCGCCTCCGCGACCGCCGCCAGCGCGGCCGAGTCCAGCTTCCACTGCTGCCAGTACAGCGGAACCTCGGCCGGGCGCCCCGGGGCCAGCTCCACCAGCCGCCCCGCCGCCAGCAGCGGTGCGGCCTGCTGCTCGGGCACCAGACCCCAGCCCAGCCCGCCCGCCACGGCATCGACGAACCCCTCCGAGGTCGGTACGAAGTGCCGCCGCGAGCCCGCGTCCCGGCCCGTCCGCAGTCCCCGCAGAAAGCGGTCCTGGAAGTCGTCGCGCCGGTCGAACGTGATGACGGGCGCCGCGCCGAGCACCTCGCGCAGCGGCACCTCCGGCCAGCCGCCGAGCCACCGCTCGGTGAACCCGGGGCTCGCCACGGCCAGATACCGCATCCGCCCCAGCTTCCGCACGGCACAGCCCGCCACCGGCTCCGGCGACGACGTCACCGCCGCCATCACCCGCCCCTCGCGCAGCAGCGCGGCCGTGTGGGCCTCGTCCTCCCGGCGCAGCTCGAAGCAGATCCCCGCGTCCTCGGGGACCCGGATCAGCGCCGGCAGGAACCAGGTCGCCAGCGAGTCCGCGTTCACCGCGACCGACAGCCGCGTCCACTCCCCGGCGCCGGTCATCCCCAGCTCCGCCCGCGCCTCCCGCTCCAGCCGCGCGAGCTGCCGGGCGAACCGCACCACCACCTCGCCCGACTCCGTCGGCCGTACCGGCTTCGTGCGGGTCAGCAGCACCCGACCGGTCCGCTGCTCCAGTGCCTTGACGCGCTGACTGACCGCCGAGGGCGTCACATGCAGGGCGCGCGCCGCCGCGTCGAAGGTGCCCTCGTCCACCACCGCGAGCAGCGTCCGCACCTGGTCCAGCGGAAGTTCCGACATCACGAGCGCTAATGATACGTAAGAACCTTTAGCTGTACTTGTGGGCCCGCCCTTCCTAGCGTCGGTGCCATGACTCATGCACTGACCGCGCTCGCCGCCGGATTCGCCGCCGGACTGTCCCTCATCGTCGCCATCGGCGCCCAGAACGCCTTTGTGCTGCGCCAGGGCATCCGCCGGGACGCCGTGCTCGCCGTCGTCGGGATCTGCGCGCTGTCCGACGCGCTCCTGATCGCGCTCGGGGTGGGCGGGGTCGGCGCCCTGGTCGTGGCCCGGCCCGGGGCACTGACCGCGGTCGGCCTGACCGGCGGCGCCTTCCTGCTGGTCTACGGGGCGCTGGCGGCCCGCCGGGTGCTGCGCCCCTCCGCCCTGCGGGTGGAGGGGACCCCCGAGCGCTCCCGCGGGCGGGCCGTACTCACCTGCCTGGCGATGACCTGGCTCAACCCGCACGTCTACCTCGACACGGTCTTCCTGCTCGGCACCCTGGCGGCCGGCCACGGCCCGCTGCGCTGGACCTTCGGGCTCGGCGCGGCCCTCGCCAGCGTCTGCTGGTTCGCCTCGCTCGGCTTCGGCGCCCGGTTCCTCGGCCGCTTCCTCTCCCGGCCCTCCTCCTGGCGTGTGCTGGACGCCCTGGTCGCCGCGACGATGCTCCTCACCGGGGGGCTGCTGATCGCCGGAGCCTGAGCCCGTACCCCCGGGACACCCCGGCGGCCGGGACCCGGGGCCGATCGGTGATAGTGATCGGGAATCAAAAGATGTACGAGGCAGCTGGGAAGTCCGTGGACACGAGCGACAGTACGACCGACAGCGGAACACAGGCGCCGGGCGGCGAGCGGGACGAGGGGGGCGCCAAGGGGCGGGGGTGGCACCGCTGGACGATGGACACCCGTCCGCTGCGCCGTCCCGCCTACCGCCGCCTGTGGACCTCGACGATCGTCACGGGCGTCGGCAGCCAGCTCACCGCGGTCGCGGTGCCCAAGCAGATCTACGACATCACGGGCTCCTCGGCCTGGGTGGGCTACGCCAGCCTGGCGGGCCTGCTGCCGCTCGCGCTCTTCGGCCTGTGGGGCGGCGCGATCGCCGACAGCATGGACCGCCGCAAGCTGCTGCTGCTCACCAACACGGGCCTCGCGGTCACCTCCGTGCTTTTCTGGGTCCAGGCCGCCGTCGGCCTGGACTCGGTCGTCGTCCTCATGGCGCTGCTCGCCCTCCAGCAGGCCTTCTTCGGCCTCAACTCCCCGGCCCGCAACGCCTCCATCGCCCGGCTGGTCCCGGCGGAGGAACTCCCCGCGGCGAACGCCCTCGGCTCCACCGTCATGCAGACCGGCCTGGTCGCGGGCCCCCTCCTGGCGGGTGTGCTGATCCCCGTGATCGGCCTGTCCGACCTGTATCTGATCGACGCCCTGGCCCTGTGCGTGACCCTGTGGGCCGTCGTCCGGCTGCCCGCGCTGCCGCCCGTGGCGGCGGCCGCGAAGACCACCGGCTGGCGGGCGATCGCCGACGGCTTCCGCTACATGTCGCTGCACAAGGTGCTGCTGCTGTCCTTCCTCGCCGACATCATCGCCATGGTGTTCGGCATGCCCCGGGCCCTCTTCCCGCAGCTCGCCGCCCACACCTACGCGTCCTACGGGGAGGGGCTCGCCCTCGGACTGCTGTTCGCGGCCATCCCGATCGGCGCGGTCCTCGGCGGGCTGCTGTCCGGCACCTTCTCCCGGGCGCGCCGCCACGGACTGATGGTCATCGTGTCGGTCATCGCCTGGGGCGCGGCCGTCACCGGCCTCGGACTGACCACCAACCTCTGGGTGGGCGTCGCCTTCCTGGCCGCCGCCGGTGTCGCCGACATGGTCTCCATGGTCTTCCGCGGCGCCATTCTGCTGTCGGCCGCCACCGACGAGATGCGCGGCCGGATGCAGGGTGTGTTCACGGTCGTCGTCGCGGGCGGCCCCCGCCTCGCGGACGTCCTGCACGGCACCATGGGCTCCGCCTTCGGCGTCCGCGCGGCCGTCGCGGGCGGCGGCCTGCTGGTCATCCTGGCCACCCTGGTCCTCGCCCTGGTGACACCGGCCCTGCGCGACTACCGGATCTGACCCCGTCCCGGAAATACGGCGGCGGCCTCCCGGAATTCCGGGAGGCCGCCGCCGTTGCGGCGGGCGCACCGCGCCCGCGGCGGGGGGGCTCAGGGGGGGGGGGGGGGGGGACAGCAAAAACTCCGAG